>WRET01000015.1 GCA_009779195.1 Micrococcales bacterium | reverse complement strand
CGGATGGGGGTGGGAACCTCGCGAACACTGGCCGGATGGGGGTGGGTACCTCGCGAACACTGGCCGGATGGGGGTGGGTACCTCGCGAACACTGGCCGGATGGGGGTGGGTACCTCGCGAACATTGGCCGGATGGGGGTGGGTACCTCTTCCGGCTTCGCCGGACATCGGTCTTGGTCTCGTGTTGCGTCTTACGTCGCGGTCATGGTGTTCGCTGGAGCAGGGTGAGGAACATGGCGTCGGTGTTGTGGCGGTGGGGCCATAGCTGGAGGGCGCCGGAGGGGGTGAGGGCGTCGGTGAGGTCGGTGTGGGGGCACAGGTGGTGGAGGGTGGGGGTGGGATCGACGATCGTGATGGCTGTGCCGGTTTTGGCGGCGGCTCGTATTGCGTCGGTGACGACCAGGGTTGTCTCGGCCAGGTGGGGGGAACAGGTGACGTAGGCGACGACACCTCCGGGGCGGACGGCGCGCAGGGCGGAGGCGACGAGCTCGCGTTGGAGGGTGCTGAGGGGGGTCAGGTCGGCTGGGGTGCGGCGCCAGCGGGACTCGGGGCGGCGGCGCAGGGCGCCCAGGCCGGTGCAGGGGGCGTCGACGAGGATGCGGTCGTAGGTGGCGGGTTCGGTGGTTCCGATGTCGCGGGCGTCGCCTGTGCGGACCTCGACGGACGGGAGGGCTCGGACTGCCGTCTTGACCAGGCGGACGCGGTGGCTGGCTTGCTCGTTGGCGACCAGGTGGGCGCCGCGCTGGGCGGCTAGAGAGCCTAGGAGGGCTGCTTTGCCGCCTGGGCCGGCGCACATGTCTAACCAGGTGGTGTCGGGGGCGTCGATGTCTGCGGTGGCCAGGAGGAGGGCGACGAGCTGGCTGCCTTCGTCTTGGACACCTGCGGTCCCCTCGGACACTGCTGCTGATGCGGCGGGGTCTCCGCCGGGCAGGACCACTGCGGTGGGGGCCAGGGGTCCTGGGGTGCCGTTGACCTGGTCAGCCAGGTCGGCGGTGGTGATGAGGCCGGGGCGGGCGGCGAGGGTGACGCGGGGTGGTTCGTTGTCGGCTGCGAGAAGGTCGACGAGCTCGTCAGAGCTGCGGCCGTGGGTGATGAGCGCTTCGCGCATGGCCCGGACGATCCACTGCGGGTGGCTCCAGCGGACGGCCAGGCGGGCGTCCGCGTTGTCAGCGGCGGCGGCTTCGGCTCGGTCCAACCAGGTCTCGACTGGTTCTGCGGCGATCTTGCGCAGCACCGCGTTGACCAGCTGGCCTGGGCCTGTTCCGACCTGGTTGCGGGCCAGGCCCACCATCGACGAGACCGCGGCGTGTTCGGGCACCCGCATGGCGAACAGCTGGTGGACACCCAGGCGCAGCACGTCGAGGACCGCGGGGTCCAGGCGGTCCAGGTCCCGGTCGACGACCAAGGCGAGCACTGCGTCGTAACGGCCGCGCATCCGCAGCGTGCCGTAGGCGAGCTCGGTGGCGAAGCCTGCGTCGCGTCCGTGCAACCGGTGACGGGCCAGCACGCTGGCGGAGACGAGGTTCGCGTAGGCGTCGTCCTCGGCCACCTGGCGCAGCACTTCGAAGGCAGCCTGGCGCGGTGGGTCGCTGGTACGCGCCCGCGCCGACGGTGCTTGGGCCCCGCGCTGGGTGCGGCCAGCCGCACGTGCGGCTCCACGCTGGCGGCCTCGGGTGTTGCGACGGGCGTCGCCCCTCTGGTCGGTCACGAGACTGCACCGAGCAGCGTGGCGGCATCTAGCCGGGCTCCCCGCGCCCAGTCGGGGGCGACCATCGGTTTGCGGCCCGCAGGCACGACCGTGCTGAGCCGTACCGGGTCGGTCGCTGTGCCGACCAGCACCTCACGACGGCGCACCAGCACCTGTCCGGGTGCCAGGTCGTTCCACCCGTCGTCGACCACGCCATGGCCACCGACGTCATGGCACGCGTCGGGTATGACGGTGACGGGGCCGACGCCCAGCCGTGCGCCGGCCAGCGTCGTCCAGGCACCCGGGGCGGGGGTGCAGGCGCGGATCCGCCGGTCCACGGCCATCGCGGGGTGGTCCCAACGGACGGCGGCGTCGTCGGTGGTGATCTTGGGGGCCATGCTCACCCCGTCGGCTGGCTGCGGGACCGGGACCAGGACGCCGTCGTCGATCCCGTCGAGGGTGCGCACCAGCAGCTCGGCACCCGTGACAGCGAGCCGTTCGAGCAGGTCGCCGGAGGTGTCGGTGGGCCGGATGGTCTCGGTGACGAGGCCGAACGTCGGGCCGGTGTCCATCCCCTCCTCAATGAGGAACGTCGTGGCACCAGTCACCTCGTCCCCGGCGAGCACCGCGTGCTGCACCGGGGCGGCGCCCCGCCAGGCCGGCAGCACAGAGAAGTGCAGGTTGATCCACCCGTACCGTGGAACAGCCAGCACCGAAACCGGCAGCAACGCCCCGTAGGCGACGACCGGGGCGGCATCGACCTCCAGGTCAGCCAACCGTGCCTGGAACTGCGGCTCTGACGGCCGCCGAGGTGTCAGCACCTCCAACCCAGCGTCCCGTGCCACCGCCGCGACTGCACTGGGTGTGGTCCCCCTCCCCCGCCCGGCACGGGCGTCGGGCCTGGTCAGCACAGCGACAACGTCGTGGCGCGATGCGAGCAAGGCCTCCAGAGCAGTCACCGCGGGCGCGGGTGACCCAGCAAAGAGCAGACGCATACCGCTGATCCTATGTGGTGACGCAGGTCACCGGCCCTGGAACGGGCGGCGTCTGATGGCATAGCACCGCCACCGCGACGGCCTCACCTGCAGCAGGCAGGTCCCGTCGTGACGGTGAGGAGCAGAACGTGGCGTCGACGACACAACTGGTGCTGGTCGGTCATGTCGACCAGGCCCGGGCGATCACCGACTCGGTGTTGGCCTACCTCGGTTTCAGGGTCTTCTACCAGGACCCGTGGACAGGGATGGCTGAGCGCGGAAACCAGACGGCAACCGTGCTGGGGGGTGCGTTTGCTGGGGATAGCCAGCACATCAAGATCGGTGTCGCTTACCGGGCTGGCGCGCCTGGGCAGACGGTGCTGATCTTGTCGAAGGCGACGACGGGTATGGCGGCCGGCATCATTGGCGTGAGCCGGACGAACAAGGTCTACGACGAGGCCGTCGGACGCATCCGTGCTGCGCTCGCCAGCTCGGGCCAGCTGATCGCCTGAGACCGCCGCAGCCCGGTTGTTGTGCTCGCTGGCCTCACCTGCTGCGCGGGAGCTCTCGTCACAGGGTGCAGTCGTCTGTGGGCCTAGGGTGTGCCTCCAGGGTGGGACAGGTCCCAGAACTGTCGTAGCAGGGCGGTGTCGGCCAGCTCCATGGTCGTGTCCTCGTCCTCGTGGCTGCGGACCTCGGTGTGCAGGTCCTCCATCTGCGAGTCCAGGCGCCATGCTGCTTCGGCCGCGTGGGTCAGGTCGTCTGCCACGTGGCTGGGGACGTGGCCGTCGTACTTGTAGAAGATCTTGTGCTCCAGGCTGGCCCAAAAATCCATGGCGACGGTACGGACCTGTATCTCCACCGGCACGTTGACAGGTCCGGTGGACAAGAACACGGGGATCTCGATGATCGCGTGCAGGCTGCGGTACCCGTTGGGCTTCGGGTTCTTGATGTAGTCCTTGATGACGAGGACCCGAATGTCGTTCTGGGTGGTCAGGGCATCCAGGAGACGGTAGGTGTCGGCGATGAACGAGCAGGTGATCCTGATCCCGGCGATGTCGGTGATGTGTTCCCGGATCGCGTCGAGGCCGCCGCGGACCTGTTTGCGGACGATCTTCTCGATGAGGTGGTCCGGGCGTTTGACCCTGGACGTGACATGTTCGATCGGGTTGTACCGGTGCAGGTGCAAGAACTCTTCGCGCAGGATCGTGACCTTCGTCAGCACTTCCTTCACCGCGAACTCGTACTCCATCAAGAACCGCGGCAGGCTCGTGCGCAACCAGCGGGCGAACTCCACCTGCTCGGTCCGCAGCACAGCGTCCTCGGGCAGCAGCACAGCGTCGTCCGGTCTGCTGGCTGCGGCAGACGAGCCTGGGTCGGGTGCGGTCGTCACGGGTCCTCGCTGGCATCAGGTGTCCAGCCGACGCACTCCCGCGAACCCTTGGGCCACGCGGTCGCGTTCGGTTGGCACGGTGGTCGTACGGACGATGATATCCGCGCCCACCCAGGTCAGCGCAGGTCTCCTGGCTGGGCCCACACGCCCACCCGGCTCCACGCCGACCAGAACCACCTCGCCGAGCGGCCGACGCACCGAGAATCCCCGCCGACGACCTTCTCCGGACTGTTGCCGAGGCGATCGTGAACGGTGAAACCGACCTGACCCGCTTCCTTCCCGCCTCGCACCAGATCGCTCACGAACCTTGAGCACATCCTCTCGCGGCACGCACAGCCCAAATTCATGGGACGGATGATCCATCGGTTGTCTCATCGCAGGTCGGCGGGGTCGACGCGGGCGCGCAGGGTGCCGGGTTCGCGGTGGGCGCTGCGGACGGACAGGGATGCGGCCAGGGAGCTGGTGAGGGCGGGGCCGTGGCGCAGGGGGGTGCGCAGGAGGACACGGACGGCGGTGGGGTCGTCTTCGGTGGGGGCTGGGACGGGGCCTAGGCGGGTGAGGTGGGGGACGTCGACACGGGCGGCTACTGTCTCGACGGCGTCGCGGGTGCCGGTGAGGGTGGCCACGCGCACGGCGGGTGGGAGGCCGAGGTCGATACGTTCGGCGAGGTCGGTGCTGGCCAGCCAGGCGGGGTCCCAGCGGACGAGGGCCTGGGTGGGGCGCGGTGGGCCGTCTCCGACGACGAGGACCTCGCCGTCAGGGCGGACGAGGGCGGCGGCGGTGAGCCAGCGGCGCAGGGTCTCGGTCTCGTCGCGCAGGCTGGCACCGACCTGGGCGTCGAGGACCACCGCTGCGGCGTAGCCTCCGACAGCCACTGGTTCGGCGCCGGGGGTGGCGACGACCAGGGCAGGGCGGGCGGGGACCTGGTCGAGGACCGCCACTTCGTCAGGGACGGGTCCGGTCGGGCTCGGTCGCCGCGGGCGGGTCGATCCGACACGGGTACCACTGGACGTGGCGGACGGGCTGGGGTCGGGTTGCGTGACGCTGCTCGACGGGTCGGTGCCAGTCCGCGGATCCGGCTGGACCAGCTCTGCGCTGGCTGACGGGTCTGTGCTGGTCGACGGGACTGTACTGAGGCTGGCCGACGAGACGGGGCTGGTTGGCAGGTTTGTGCTGGTCGACAGGTCGGGGTTCGGGGAGGGGCGGGAACGGTCGGCGCGGACACCGGCACCGGAGACGCGGACGGTGGTGCCGGGGAACGCCCGGCCGAGCTCTTCGGCGGTGCGCTGGGAACCGATCCGGACTGCCCGGAGGCCGTCGAAACCACAGCTGTCGCAGCGCCAGTCTCCGGCAAGACGCCCGCACCAGGTGCAACCGGGGGTGTGCCGCGGACCGCCGAGGTGCAACGGGCCATGGCACTGGCTGCACGTCGCTGCTGCGCGGCACCGGGCGCAGGCCACCAAGGGCAGGTACCCGGCGCGGGGCACCTGGACCAGCACAGGTCCCGACGCCAGCGCGTCGCGGACTGCGCGCCAGGCTGGGCTGGGCAGGCGGGCAGCGGCGGCAGGACCTTCGCGGGCCAGCTCGACGGACGTCAGGGCACGGACTCGGGGGGTGCGCTCACGCACAACAGGCCGGTCGGCGACGACGGCTTGGGCCCAGCCACGTTCCACCAGACCCTGGGCGGGGACGGACCGGCCGAACGCTGCGAGCAGGAGCGCGCAGCCTTCGAGCTCGGCGCGCAGGGCGAGCACTTCGCGCACATGGGGGTAGGGGGCACGGGGTTCGGCGTGCAGGTTGTCGCCGTCGTCCCAGCACACGGCCAGACCCAGGTTGGCGACAGGGGCGAACGCTGCGGCGCGGGTGCCGACGACGACGTCGGCGCGTCCGCGGGACGCCGCCAGGAACGCCCTGTACCGCCGCGCTGGGCCCATCGCGGCCTCGAGGCGGACTGTCCCGCCTTGTTCGCCTCGCTGGTGCTCGGCCAGTCCCACCGCAGCCAGGGCGTCGCACACCCGCGCGACGTCCCGGGCGTCGGGCACCACGACCAGGGCGCCGCGTCCTGCCAGCACGCACGACGCCACAGCTTGTGCCACTGCTACTGGCCAGTCGGGGCGGGTGTTGGGCTCGTCGTCGGGTGCGGGAGCGGGTTTGGACGTCCGGCGTCGTTGGGCGTCTTTGGGGGATCCGGGAAGGGCAGACCAGACTGCCCTGGGTGCCCTGCCCTCGCGCACGTGGCGGCAGAACGCTGCGCCGCCGCGGTAGACGGACCAGGCGCTGGTGTCTGGTGAGGGGGGCGGGGTTGGGGACACTGTCGGCGTGGGGGGCGAGACGGTGGGGACGGTTCCTCTGTCTTGCTGGTCCCGCCGTCCCGGCGGACCCTGCAAGACAGCAGGAACCGTCCCCACCGTCTCGCCCGCTGTCGGAACCGTCCCCACCGTCTCGCCCGCTGTCGGAACCGTCCCCACCGTCTCGCCCGCTGTCGGAACCGTCCCCACCGTCTCGCCCACTGTCGGAACCGTTCCTGTCTCGCTTGTGGCGCCACCGTTCCCAGTGTCTTGCCTACCAGGCACCTGGTTGTCGGGTTCGGACTCGACGCGGGCGTGGCGGGGTGGGACGGCTAGGCGCAGGACGTCGGCGAGGGTGCCGGCGTAGCGGTCGGCGACCGCCCTGGCCAGGGTGGCGACCTGGGGGGCCAGGACCTGCTCGGGAGAGACGACTTTGCGCAGGGGGGCGAGGGTGCCGTCGTGGTCGGGGGTCTGGGTGCGGGCGAGGAGCCAGCCGGGGACCTCACGTCCGCCGAAACGGACTTTGACGCGCACGCCGGGCTGGGCGTCGTCGGACATGTCCGCGGGAACCAGGTACTCGAAGACCCGGTCGAGGTGGCGAGGGGTGACATCGACGCACACCCGGGCCACCGGCAGGTGCTCGGCAGCGAGGGTGCTGGCCACAGTCAGCCGACCGCAGCACGCAGAGCGTCGACGCGGGTGGTCTTCTCCCAGGTGAACCGTTCGTCGGCGCGGCCGAAATGCCCGTACGCGGCGGTCGCCTGGTAGACGGGCCGCAGGAGGTCCAGGTCGGCGATGATCGCCGCGGGGCGCAGGTCGAAGACCTCGTCGATCGCCGCAGCCAGGGCTTCGTCGCTGACCTGCCCGGTGCCGAAAGTGTCGACGTACAGACCCACGGGGTGCGCCCGTCCGATGGCATAAGCCACCTGCACCTCACAACGCCGGGCCAGACCCGCGGCGACGACGTTCTTGGCCACCCACCGCAGCGCGTACGCCGCGGACCGGTCGACTTTCGACGGGTCCTTGCCGGAGAACGCCCCCCCACCGTGCCGTGCCGACCCGCCGTAGGTGTCGACGATGATCTTGCGTCCGGTCAGGCCGGCGTCGCCTTGGGGGCCGCCCACGACGAACAACCCGGTCGGGTTGACGAACAGGTCGAACGACGAGGTGTCCAGGTCCAGACGGTCCAGCACAGGTGCCACCACCTGCTCACGCACCGCCGGGGCCAGGGTGCTCGTCAGCTCGACCTCCGGGTCGTGCTGGGTGGAGACCACCACGGCTGCGACCCGCACCGGCCGGTCACCGTCGTACTCCACGGTCACCTGGGTCTTGCCGTCAGGCCGCAGCCCTGGCACCTCACCACGCCGGCGCACCCCCGCCAGCTGTTCGGCCAGCCGGTGCGCGGTCCACACCGGCAACGGCATGAGGTCAGGTGTCTCGTCGCAGGCGTACCCGAACATCAGGCCCTGGTCACCGGCGCCCTGGAGGTCGTACGGGTCGAAGTCGGCGGTGTCGTCACGGGCTTCGAGGGCTTTGTCGACCCCCTGGGCGATATCTGGTGACTGCTGGCCGATAGACACCGACACCCCGCACGAGTCCCCGTCGAACCCGATCCGCGACGAGGTGTACCCGATCTGGCGCACCACCTGCCGCACGATCTGCGGGATCTCCACGTAAGCGCTGGTCGTCACCTCCCCCGCCACATGCACCAGCCCGGTCGTGACCATGGTCTCCACCGCCACCCGCGCCGTGCGGTCCTGCGCGAGCATCGCATCGAGGATGGCGTCGGAGATCTGGTCGCAGACCTTGTCTGGGTGCCCCTCAGTGACCGACTCCGACGTGAACAACCGTGACGAGACCATGGCGCCCACCCTAGGGCCTCTCCCCCGGTACGGCACCGACACCCCATATGCCGGACCTCACCCCAGGTGCGGCGAAGGCCATGGCCCTTGGTCCGACGACCGCAGGACAGTGGGGACGGTTCCTGTGTCTTGCCTGGTCACAGCCCTGTGACCAGGCAAGACACAGGAACCGTCCCCACTGTCCTCCCATCGTGCGAGTCACGCCTGGAATCGGGCCGCGGCGGCGGCGACCCGCTCCAGGAAGGGGCCGACGATTGCCCACTCGTCAGCGTAGAAACTTAGCGGTACGGAGGCATAGCTCACCGATCCGGACACGCGCCGAACCCTCGTTTCGCCACCGCCGGAATTGGCAGGTGCGAGGGAAACGCGGTGCCAGCCTTGGCCGAGGTCCGTGATCGAGATCCGCACATTTGCCACGTGAAAACGCAGCGACCAGTCGGCAGAACCCGAGACATTGAGGTCGCCGAAGAGCTCGAGGATCCGGCCGTCGAACGCCATCAGTACTGTGCGGGTACGTACCTCGTCCCACCCTGTCTGGCCAGGTGCGCCGGTGGGCTCGTCCTGGATGGCCAGCTGCGGGGGGACCGGTGGGGTGCCGTAGGCGGGGGCGGAAGGGTCAGCCTGGAAGGAGGCTGCCGGGTCAGGCGTCAGGCTCATGGCAACGAACCTACCGGACACCTGAGGTTGTCAGGCTGGGTTATCGTCCAGATTGTCGCCCATCGTCGCCACCAGGTCCCACACAGTGTGGGCTACGTGGTCTTTGGTGCCGGTGGCGGTGGCCAGGACCTGGCCTGTGGGGTCGAGGATGGTGATGTCGTTGTCGGGGGTGGCGAAGCCTCGGCCGTCGTCGACGGGGTTGACGACGAGGAGGTCGGCGCCTTTGCGACCGGCTTTGGCACGGGCGTGGTCGAGGATAGATGCGTTGTCGTCGCCCGTTTCGGCGGCGAAACCGATGACGAGCTGAGCCGGGGACGGACGGTTGGAGGCCAAGGCGGCGAGGATGTCGGGGTTCTGGACGAGCTCGACGGTGGGAGCGTGTGAGCCGGTCTTCTTGATCTTGGTGCTGGCCACCTGGGCGGGGCGGAAGTCGGCCACAGCGGCGGCCATGACGACGATATCTGCGTCGGTGGCGGCTTCGAGCATGGCGTCGTGCAGCTCGGCAGCGGTCGTCACAGTGCGGACCTCGACGCCGGGTGGCGGTGGGACGCTCATGTTCGCGGCGACGAGCAGGACGTCGGCGCCGCGCGCGTGGGCGGCACGGGCCAGGGCGACGCCTTGGCGGCCAGACGAGCGGTTGCCGAGGAAGCGGACGGGGTCGAGGGGTTCTTGGGTGCCTCCGGCGGAGATGACGACACGGCGGCCTACCAGATCCTGGGGGCCTGCCAGACGTAGAGCGGCGGCCATGATGGCTTCGGGTTCGGGTAGGCGGCCGGGGCCGGAGTCGGTGCCGGTGAGACGGCCGTCGTCGGGGTCCAGGACGTGGACGCCACGGGCACGCAACGTGGCGACGTTGGCGACCGTCGCCGGGTGCTGCCACATCTGGGTGTGCATGGCGGGGGCCATGACCACGGGGCAGGTGGCCATAAGCAAGGTCGCGGTGAGCAGGTCGTCGGCGCGGCCGGCTGCGGCGCGGGCCAGCAGGTCAGCGGTGGCGGGGGCGACGACGACGAGGTCGGCGGTGCGGCCGACCTCGACGTGCGTGACGTTCTCGACGTCGTCGAACAGGTCGCCGGTCACCGGTTCGCCGGACAGGGCAGCCCAGGTGGGTGCCCCGACGAAACGTAGGGCAGCGGCGGTGGGCACGACGCGTACGTCATGGCCCGCCTCACGCAGGAGGCGCAGCAACGCCACCGCCTTGTAGGCGGCGATCCCCCCAGCGACGCCGAGGACGACGCGCATCAGGCCAGCGGTTCGCCCTCGTCAGGGGGCAGCGGCTCGCTGGTGAGCAGCCCCGCGTCGATCTCGCGCATGGCGATCGACAGCGGTTTCTCCTGGGGGCGGGACTCGACGAGCGGGCCGACGTACTCCAGCAGGCCCTCGTTGAGCTGGGAGTAGTAGGCGTTGATCTGGCGCGCACGTTTGGCGGCGAACAGCACCAGGGCGTACTTGCTCTCGGCGCGTTCCAGCAGCTCGTCGATCGGCGGGTCAGTGATACCCATGGGGGTGGCGACGGTTCCAGCCACGTAAGGGCTCCTTTGGGATCTCGGGATGTTCGCGGGGCACGCGTCATGCAGTTGTGCAGGCGGGCCAAGCACGCAGTCTACCTGGCGTTGTCGCCACCGGCTGCGTCGGGGGGTTGGGAGGCGCCCATGAGGGCGATGAGCTCGTCGGTGGCACGGTGCACCTCGTCGTTGACCACGACGTGGTCGAACTCTGGTTCAGCGGCCATCTCGACCTTGGCGGTGGCCAGGCGGCGCTGGCGTTCGGCGTCGTCTTCGGTCCCCCGGCCCACGAGGCGCCGGACGAGCTCGTCCCACGACGGTGGGGCCAGGAAGACGAAACGGGCGTCGGGCATGGTCTGGCGCACCTGCCGGGCCCCGGCCAGGTCGATCTCCAGCAGCACAGGGATCCCGGTGGTGACCCGGTCTTCGACAGGGCTGCGTGGGGTGCCGTACCGGTGCTGACCGTGGACCACGGCCCACTCCAGCAGCTCGCCGTCGGCCACCATCTGGTCGAACCGCTCAGGGGTGACGAACAGGTAGTGGAGCCCGTCGACCTCACCAGGACGCGCCGGACGGGTGGTCACCGAGACCGACAGCCACACCCACGGGAAGCGGGTGCGCACGTCGGCCGAGACGGTGCCTTTGCCCACAGCGGTCGGCCCGGCCAGAACGGTAAGGCGGGCGGGCCTGGCTGAGCCAGACCCGCCCGCCTGAGCTGGGCTCACCCGTACAGGTCGACGAGCGCCTTCACCTGGTGCGGACCCAGGCCGCGCACCCGGCGGGTCTCGGAGATGCCGATCTCGGCCATGACCTTCTTGGCCTTGACCTTGCCGACGCCGGGCAGGGACTCAAGCAGAGAGACGACTTTGAGCTTGCCGATGGTCTCGTCTTGCTTGCCCTGCTCGATAACCTCGGAGAGCTTGCCTTGCGAGTACTTGAGCCGGTTCTTCACCTCGGCCCGCTTCTGGCGGGCAGCGGCAGCCTTCTGGAGGGCCTCGGCACGTTGTTCGGGAGTCAGACTGGGAAGAACCACGCGGGTCACCTTCTCGTGAAGTGTCGGGATTGGACTCACGCCTTGGGGCGGATCAGTGCTTTGAACCTATCATCACCAGGCGCGTTGGCAACGTGTGCAGCCACAGAGTGTCATGGAAGCAGCGCTTCGCGCGCTTGTCCGGCGGCGTGTCGTGCAGCCTCGACCAGGGTGTGCGGGTCCGGCCCGGCGCCCAGGACGCTCCTGGAAGCCGAGGCGAGGACGGCGTGCCTGGCTGTCCCGAAAACTTGCGCCAGCTCGGCCGGACCAGCCCCCTGGGCACCGACGCCAGGGGCCAGGAGGACCCCGCGCACCCCGGCCAGGTCCAGGCCCAGCCGGGCCGGTGCGTCACCGACGGTGGCACCGACGACGAGCCCCACCGGACCCAGCCCCCGCTCCCCCAAGTTTTGGGCGTTGACCTGCGAGGCTGCCTGCGCGACACCCACGGCGACAGGTGTCCCGGAAGCGTCGACAGCGTGCTGGACACCCGCCGCTTCTGGGTTCGTCGTCAGGGCCAGGACGAACACCCCACGACCGCTGGCCACAGCCGCGTCGACGGCTGGGGCCAGCGACCCGAAACCTAGGTACGGCGAGAGCGTGACGGCGTCGGCGGCCAGTGGTGAACCGTCGCGCAGGTACGCGTCGGCGTACCCGGTCATCGTCGAACCAACATCACCCCTTTTGGCGTCCACGATGACCAGGGTCGCAGCTCGGCGTCCGGCGAAGATCACCTCTTCGAGCACCCGGACGCCTGCTGATCCGTGCCGTTCGAAGAGGGCTGACTGGGGTTTGAGGGCTGCCACACGGCCTCCCAGAGCCCCCACGACGCCCAGGGCGAAGCTCCGCAGGCCCTCCACGTCGTCTGCCAGCCCCCAGGCGCGCAGGAGCGAGGGGTGCGGGTCGATACCGACCGCCAGCGGACCGTGCTCGTCCATGGCTGCGACGAGACGGTCCGCGAAGGGCGTCGTCATGCGGTGGTCCCGGCTGAGCGTCGTTCCTGTGCGGCCCGGGCGTGGTCCTGGATGCTGGTGACGACGAACGGGCCAGAGCGCAGCACCTCGATCGCCTGGACGGCGGCGTCGAGCTCTTGGACGGTGGTGATGATGGCCTTGTCCGTGGCGGTGGTCGCCGCACGGATCTCGTAGCCGTCCATCCGGGCGCCCTGGCCTGAGGGTGTGTTGACGACCATATCCACCTCACCGGCCATGATGAGGTCGACGATGCTGGTCGTGCCGGTCGCACGCCCTTGCGAGTACTTGGTGACCACTGTCGAGCTGATCCCCGAACGGTGCAGGACCACAGCGGTGCCCTCGGTCGCCAGGATCGTGAACCCCAGCTCCGACAACCGGCGGACCGGTAGCACCACCGCGCGTTTGTCCCGGTCGGCGACCGACACGAACACTGTCCCTGTGGTCGGCAGGCCCCCGAACGCCGCAGCCTGCGCTTTGGCGAACGCGGTCGGGAAGTCCGCGTCCAGGCCCATGACCTCACCGGTGGAGCGCATCTCCGGGCCGAGCAGGGTGTCGACGACGATTCCGCGCCGGGTGCGGAACCGTTTGAACGGCAGCACGGCCTCCTTGACGGCGATCGGGGCGCCCAGGTCCAGCTCAGCGGCGTCGTGCTCAGGCAGCTCTCCGCGTTCGCGCAGGTCGGCGATGGTGTGCCCGGCCATGACGAGCGAAGCTGCTTTCGCCAGCGGCACCCCGGTGGCTTTGGACACGAACGGTGCGGTACGTGAGGCGCGCGGGTTGGCCTCCAGGACGTACAGCACGTCCTGGTGCAGCGCGAACTGCACGTTGAGCAGTCCACGCACCCCCACCCCTTCGGCGATGGCCTGGGTGCTGGTGCGGACCCGGGCAAGCTCGGCCGACGACAGGGTCACCGGGGGCAGGGCGCACGCGGAGTCGCCCGAGTGGATCCCGGCCTCCTCGATATGCTCCATGACCCCGCCCAGGTACAGCTCGGTGCCGTCGTAGAGGGCGTCCACGTCGATCTCGATCGCATCGTCGAGGAAACGGTCGATGAGCAGCGGTCCCATCGCCCCGGACCGGGCTGGGTCACCGGCAGCGAGCGCCCGTTCGACGTACTCGGTCAACGCGTCGTCGTCGTAGACGATCTCCATACCCCGCCCGCCCAGCACATAGCTGGGGCGTACGAGCACCGGGAAGCCGATGCGGTGCGCGGTCTCGCGGGCACCGGCCAACGTCGTGGCCGTGCCGTACGCGGGAGCCGGCAGGCCAGCGGTGGCGAGCACCGCACCGAAACGGCCGCGGTCTTCGGCGGCGTCGATCGCCTCCGGTGACGTGCCCAAGATCGGCAGCCCAGCGTCAGCCAGCCGTTGGGCCAGCGACAGCGGCGTCTGCCCACCGAGGGTGACGATGAGCCCGGCGACCGGGCCGGCGGCGAGCTCGGCCTCGTAGACCTCCAGGACGTCTTCGAAGGTCAGCGGTTCGAAGTAGAGCCGGTCCGAGGTGTCGTAGTCGGTCGAGACGGTCTCGGGGTTGCAGTTGACCATGACGGTCTCGAACTCCTCGCGCAGCGCCAGTGCAGCGTGCACGCACGAGTAGTCGAACTCGATCCCCTGCCCGATCCGGTTCGGGCCAGAGCCCAAGATGATGACCGCAGGGCGTTCACGGGGCGTGACCTCGGACACCTCGTCGTACGACGAGTACCGGTACGGCACACGGGCGGGCAGCAACCCGGCGCAGGTGTCGACCGTCTTGAACACCGGGCGCACGTCCAGCGCCCAGCGGTAGGCGCGCACCGTGTCTTCGTTGGTGCCCCTCAACGAGGCGATCTGCACGTCAGACAGCCCGTGCCGTTTGGCGTGGGCCAGCACCGCAGCGGTCAGCTTGGGTGCGTCGCGGGTGGCGTCGGCGACCTCGTTGACCAAGGCGACCTGGTCGAGGAACCACGGGTCGATCCAGGTCGCCTCGAACAGCCGCTGCGTCGGCACACCAGCGCGCAGCGCCTGCTGGAGGTCGACGAGCCGGGTCTCGGTCGGAACCCGCAACGACTCGACCAGCTCGTCGAGCGCCGCGCCTGTCAGCGGTTCGCCGTCCCAGTGGAACGTGGCGCCCTTCTTGTCGATCGAGCGCAGCGCCTTGCCCAGCGCCTCGGTGAAGTTACGGCCCAGCGACATCGCCTCGCCGACGGCTTTCATCGTCGTGGTCAGGGTCGGGTCGGCGGCGGGGAACTTCTCGAACGCGAACCGGGGCACCTTGACCACGACGTAGTCGATCTCGGGTGAGGAGGCCATCGAGGCGCCGGTGGCGTCGTTGACGATCTCGTCGAGGGTGTACCCGATCGCCACCCGGGCGGCGACCTTCGCGATGGGGAACCCACTGGCCTTGGACGCCAGCGCCGACGAGCGTGAGACCCTCGGGTTCAGCTCGATGACGATGACCCGGCCGTCGTGCGGGTGCACCGCGAACTGGATGTTGCACCCGCCTGCGGCCACCCCGACCTCACGGATGATCGCGATCCCCAGGTCGCACAACCGGCGCATCTCGGCGTCGGTGAGGGTCAGCGCAGGTGCGATGGCCACCGAGTCGCCGGTGTGCACCCCGACCGGGTCGAAGTTCTCGATCGAGCAGACCACGACCACGTTGTCGGCGCAGTCGCGCATGAGCTCCAGCTCGATCTCTTTCCAGCCGATGATCGACTCTTCGAGCAGCACCTCGGTGACTGGTGAGTAGTGCAGCCCTGCCCCTGCGATCTCGCGCAGGTCGTCGGCGTCGTAGGCGATACCCGAACCGAGCCCGCCCATGGTGAACGACGGGCGGACCACCACGGGATAGCCGAGCTCGTCGACCGCCGCGAAGCACTCGTCGAGCGTGTGGGCGATGGCTGAACGGGCGTTCTCGCCACCGCACCGGGTGACGACGTCGCGGAACTGCTCGCGGTCCTCCCCCTTGGCGATGGCTGCGGCGTCAGCACCGATGAGCTCGACGCCGTACTGGTCGAGCACACCGGCCTCGTGCAGCGCGACAGCGGCGTTCAAGGCGGTCTGCCCGCCCAGGGTGGGCAGCAGCGCGTCGGGGCGCTCTTTGGCGATCACCGAGGTCAGCACGTCGATGGTGAGGGGTTCGACATACGTGGCGTCGGCGAAGTCCGGGTCGGTCATGATGGTCGCCGGGTTGGAGTTGACCAGGACGACACGCAGACCTTCGGCTTTGAGCACCCGGCACGCCTGGGTGCCTGAGTAGTCGAACTCGCACGCCTGGCCGATGACGATCGGACCAGAGCCGATGACCAGCACCGAGCTGATGTCGGTGCGCCGGCCCCCGCGCGGTGCCACAGGCGGTGGGACGTTGGTGGCCGGGCGGTCACACGTGGGTGCGGGTGCGGCCTGGACCTGTGCGAGCAGGTCGTCGTCGGAGCGTCCTTCGAGGGCCTCGCCGGAGAAGATCCCGGCCCGTAGCACGTCGCGCCCACGCAGGTGGGCGGTCAGGGCCCGGGTGTCGATCTGCGCGATCCCCACGACGCCGTCAGCGAGCAGGTCGTCGTCCAGGCGCCTGGTGGCACGGAAGTTCGACGCCACACGGGACGGGTCACGGACCACCAGGCCCGCGACGGTGACGTGGTCCGACGTGCGGTCCTCGTCGTTGGTCCCGGTGTTGCCGATGTGCGGGGTGGTCATCACCACGATCTGGCCGCGGCGCGCCGGGTCGGTGAGCGTCTCTTGGTACCCGAACATCGCGGTGACCAAGACGATCTCGCCGAGCGTCTGGCCCACGGCGCCGTACGCCGTGCCAGCAAAGCTCCGGCCGTCTTCGAGCATGAGTACTGCGGGGGTCATCGTGGTTCCTTTGTCTCGTTCATTCATCTGTGCACTGCCGCTGCGACCCAGCTCGCGCCGTCGTACGACTGTGTCTACGACGGCACGGGCTGGGTAGCCATCACGTCGCCGGTTCGACGAGGCGGCCGTCCATCACGGTGGGACGTCCGTGCAAGAACGTCGCCACCACCCGTCCGGGCAGCTCCATCCCGGCGAACGGGGTGTTCACCGACGCTGTGGCCTGGTCAGCCGGGACGACCACACGCCGGGCGTCGGGGTCGACCACGGTGAGGTTGGCCGGTTCGCCCACTGCCAGGGGCCGGCCCTGGTCGCCGACCCGGCCGATACGCGCCGGTGTGGCCGACATGACCCGGGCGACGTCCGCCCAGGTCATGGCACCAGTGTCGACCATGGCGGCCTGGACGACGCTCAGCGCCGTCTCCAGCCCGGTCATACCGAACGCGGCGGCGGCCCACTCGCAGTCTTTGTCCTCGCGCGGGTGCGGGGCGTGGTCGGTGCCGACGGTGTCGATCGTCCCGTCGGCCAGGCCGGCCCGCACAGCCTCGACGTCTGCGGCGGTGCGCAACGGTGGGTTGACCTTGAAGACCGGGTCGTAGCTGCGGACCCGTTCGTCGGTCAGGTACAGGTGGTGGGGGGTGACCTCGGCGGTGACGTCGATCCCGCGGGTCTTGGCCCAGCGCACGATCTCCACCGACCCGGCGGTGGATAGGTGCAGCACGTGCAGGCGTGAGCCCACATGCTCGGCGAGCAGCACGTCGCGTGCCACGATCGCCTCCTCGGCGACCGCAGGCCACCCGGCCAGGCCTAGCTCGGCGCTGACCTGCCCTTCGTGCATCTGGGCTGTCGTGGTCAGGCGTGGTTCTTGGGCGTGCTGGGCGATCACCGCGTCGAACGCCTTGGCGTACTCCAGCGCGCGCCGCATGACGACAGGGTCGGCCACGCACTTGCCGTCGTCGGAGAACACCCGCACCGCGGCGTGTGACTGTGCCATCGCCCCCAGCTCGGCGAGGCGTTCGCCGCCGAGCCCGGCGGTGACGGCCCCGACGGGGCGTACGTCCACGTACCCGGCGTCGCGGCCCAGCTGCCACACCTGCTCGACGACACCAGCGGTGTCGGCGACCGGGAGGGTGTTGGCCATGGCGTGCACGCAGGTGAAACCTCCCAGCGCGGCTGCGCGGCTGCCCGAGGCGATGGTCTCGGCGTCTTCACGGCCAGGTTCGCGCAGGTGGGTGTGCAGGTCGACGAGGCCGGGCAGGAGCACCAGACCGGAAACGTCGAGGCGTTCGGCTTCGGTGGCCTCGGCGGTCCCGGCGGCGGTGGCGCCGATGACCAAGATCGTGCCGTCGCCGACGAGGACGTCGGTGGGCTCGCCGCCCAGCGGCCGGACGCCTTGGAGCAGGTAGGCGGTCATTCGGTCTCTCCTTGCATGTGGTCGGCCCCGGTGAGCAGCAGGTACAGCGCGGCCATACGGACCGCGACCCCGTTGGCGACCTGCTCGACGATCACCGCGCGCGGGCTGTCAGCCGCGTCGGCGGAGATCTCCAGGCCCCGGTTCATCGGTCCTGGGTGCAAGACGATGGTGTGGTCGGGCAGCCGTGCCAGGCGCCGGGCGTCCAGGCCGTAGTTGCGCGTGTACTCCCACGGGCTGGGGAAGAACCCGCCGTCGACCATCCGTTCACGCTGGATACGCAGCATCATCACCGCGTCGGGACCGGCGTCGAGCACCTCGTCGAAGTCGTACGACACTGCGCAGGGCCACGGTTCGACCCCGACAGGGACCAGCGTCGGAGGGGCGACGAGGGTCACTGTGGCTCCGAGGGTGTGCAGCAGCTCGACGTTGGACCGGGCGACCCGTGAGTGCAGGATGTCGCCGACGATCACCACGTCCAGCCCGGCCAGGTCACGTCCGACCGGGTCGGTCGCTGCGCGTAGGCCCACGAGGTGGTGGCGCAGGGTGTAGGCGTCCAGCAGGGCCTGGGTGGGGTGCTGGTGGGTGCCGTCCCCGGCGTTGAGCACCGCCCCGCGGGTCCACCCGGACTGCGCGAGCACGTGCGGCGCACCGGAGGCCTGGTGGCGGATGACCACCGCGTCGGCGCCCATGGCCTGCAAGGTCAGCGCGGTGTCTTTGAGGGACTCGCCTTTGGACACGCTCGACCCGCGGGCGGAGAAGTTGATGACGTCGGCCGACAGCCGTTTGGCTGCTGTCTCGAAGGAGATCCGGGTGCGGGTGGAGTCCTCGAAGAACAGGTTGACCACTGTGCGTCCGCGCAGTGTCGGCAGCTTCTTGATCGCCCGTTCTTGGGTGGCTGCCATGGCGGCGGCGGTGTCGAGGATGAGCACCGCCTCGTCGCGGCTCAGGTCGCTGGCGGACAACAGGTGCTTCATCGTTGCCTCCTCGGACCGGTGCCGGTACCGGAGTCGATGAGCACCGCGTCGCGGCCGTCGGTCTCGGCCAGCAGCACCCGGACACGTTCGTCGGCGGCGGTGGGCAGGTTCTTGCCGACGTAGTCAGCACGGATGGGCAGCTCGCGGTGTCCGCGGTCCACGAGCACCGCCAGCTGGACGGCGCGGGGCCGTCCCAGGTCGTTGAGCGCGTCGAGGGCGGCGCGGATCGTGCGCCCGGAGTACAGCACGTCGTCGACGAGCACGACGGTCTTCGCGTCGATCCCGCCACGTGGCAGCGACGTGGTGCCGATGGTGCGGGTGGGCTGGTCGTCCAGGTCGTCGCGGTGCATGGTCACGTCCAGCAGGCCGACCACCGCGGTGGCGTCCACCCCCTCTTCGACGTCTGCCAGGACGTGGGCCAGCCGTCGGGCCAGCGGTGCGCCGCGTGTGAGGATGCCCAGGACCACGACGTCGTCGGCGCCTTTGTTGCGTTCGAGGATCTCGTGGCCGATACGTACCAGGGCCCGGCTCATGTCTTCACCGGTGAGGATGGTGCGTGCGTCGCCGGGAGGTTCGTCGGGCTGCTCCGGGCTGGGCCTCGGGCTGTCGGTGGGTGCGCTCATGCGCCTGACTCCCTTCCCCGCCTCTCCGGACGGGCCTTAAAGGATGTCTGTCGGGGCCCGATCCTAGCCCTGAGGCGACAGCGCCTCCAACCGGCGCGCGGACGCCCTAGCCGAGCAGGGTGGGTTTGAGGTCCATGATCCGCCCGAGCAGGCCGTTGACGAACGGCGCGGACGTGTCGGTGGACAGGTCACGGACCATGGCCACGGCCTCGTCGACAGCGACGGCGTCAGGCACGTCGTCGTTCCACAGCACCTCCCAGGTGCCCAGGCGCAGGACGCAACGGTCCACGGCGGGCATACGGGCCAAGGTCCAGCCTTGCGAGTAGGTGGTGAGCAGCTCGTCGATACGTCCGGCGTGGTCCAGGACGCCTTCGACCATCTGCACGGCGTACGGCGGCAGGGGTGAGACGTGGGTGCCAGGGTCGCCGATCCGTTCGGCCAGCAGGACCGCCGGGTCGACGTCGCGCTGTTCGGCCTCGAACAGCACGTCCAGCGCCCGGCGCCGCGCCTTGGTGCGCGAGCCCAGGTTGCTCATGGTGTGGGCATCAGTCGTTGACGCGGCCCAGGTAGCTGCCGTCGCGGGTGTCCACCTTGACCTTGGTTCCCGGTTCGACGAACAAGGGGACCTGGATCTCGTAACCGGTCTCCAGGGTCGCTGGTTTGGTCCCCGCCGACGAACGGTCGCCTTGCAGGCCCGGTTCGGTGTAGGTGATCTCCAGCACCACGGACGTGGGCAGCTCGATGTACAGGGGGTTGCCGTCGTTCATGGCGACGATGGCGGTCTGGTTCTCCAGCATGAAGTGGGCCGCGTCGCCGACGATGTCCCCGCCGATGTGCATCTGGTCGAAGTCGGCGGTGTCCATGAACACGTACTCCGACCCGTCGGAGTACAGGTACTGCATCTCGCGTTTGTCCACGTTGGCGGTCTCGACCTTCACCCCGGCGTTGAAGGTGCGGTCCACCACCTTCCCGGACAGGACGTTCTTCAAGGTGGTGCGTACGAACGCGCCCCCCTTGCCGGGTTTGACGTGCTGGAACTGCACCACAGTCCACAGCTGCCCGTCGATGCGCAGCACCATGCCGTTCTTCAAGTCGTTCGTCGTCGCCACTGCTCGTTCTCTTTCCCTCGGAGGCCGGGGGACATACTAGTGGACCTTCAACCGTCAGGTCGCGGTCACCTTGGCGTAGGCAGCGGCCAGCAGCGCCGGGTCGGGGCCTTCGAGGCGGACAGGCCGGGCCAGGGCCTCCAGGACGACGAACCGCAGCAACGACCCGCGGGCTTTCTTGTCCCGGCGCATCGCCACCAGCAGCTGGTCCCAACGGTCGTCGCGGTAGGTGGTGGGCAGGCCCAGGCTGGTGAGCAGCTGGCGGTGACGGTCCACGAGGGCGTCGTCGACCAGACCAGCCAACCGGGCGAGCTCGGCGACGTAGACCATCCCGACGGACACCGCCTCGCCGTGGCGCCAGCGGTAGCTCTCGACCTGCTCGATGGCGTGGCCGAAGGTGTGCCCGTAGTTGAGGATCTCGCGCAGGTACGACTCGCGCAGGTCTTGGCCCACGACGTCGGCTTTGACCTGCACTGCCCGCCCGACCAGCTCGCGCAGCACCGGGGACGACGGGTCGGTGGCACCAGCGTCCGCGACGAGGTCGAGGATCACCGGGTCAGCGATGAACCCGCACTTGACCACCTCGGCCAGCCCTGCCACCAGGTCTGCCTGCGGCAAGGTGGCCAACGTCGCCAGGTCGCACACCACACCCGCGGGTGGGTGGAACGCCCCGACGAGGTTCTTGCCCTCGGCGGTGTTGATACCGGTCTTGCCGCCGACGGCAGCGTCCACCATGCCCAGGAGCGTCGTAGGGACCTGCACCACTGCCACCCCGCGCAACCACGACGCGGCGACGAAACCGGCCAGGTCGGTGGTCGCTCCCCCTCCCAGGCCCACCACGGTGTCGCTGCGGGTGAACCCGCTGCGGCCCAGCACCTGCCAGCACGACGCGGCGACCTGCGCGGTCTTGGCCTCCTCGGCGTCGGGGACCTGTTCGAGCAGCACCCTGCGGCCAGGCAGCACGTCGGGCACCTTCTTCGCAGTGCCAGCCAGTGCCGCGGGGTGGATGACGAGCACGGAGGTACCGGGTGGGCCGACCAGGGGGCCGAGGACGTCCTCGGTGAGCAGGTCCTGGCCGACCACCACGTCGTACGGGGTGGTCCCGGCCACGGTGATCTGCGTCGTCACGGGGCCTGCCCTGGTGTGCTGCCCACTGCTGCGGTCCGGGCCACCTGGAGCAGCCTCTCGATCTCGGCGGCGACCCCGTCGGGGGTGAAGTCGTCGGTGAGGACCTGCAGCGTGGAGACCTGCTCGTACACCGGGTGCCGGTCGTCGGCGACCAGCTGCCAGCGGTCCGGGTCGCCGGCGAGCAGCGGACGTGTCGCGGCGCGGGCGATCCGCTCTGCCGCGACCGGTGCGGTCACGTCGAGGAACACGATGATCCCCCCTGCGGCGGCGTACCGGCCCAAGGCGGTGCGGGTCGTCAGGTCCAGCACAGCACCCCCGCCGAGGGCCACGATCCCGTCATGGCACTCCATCGCCCGGGACACGGCCTCACGCTCGAGCTCACGGAACCTGGCCTCGCCGGCGTCGGCGAAGATCTCGGTGACGCTCTTACCAGCGGTGGTCTCCACCTCTTCGTCGGTGTCCAGGGTCACCAGCTGCCAACGCCGGGCCAGTGCCCGCCCCACGGAAGACTTGCCAGAACCCATCGGCCCGCACAGCACCACAGTCGGCCCCGGGTGCGGCGAAGAAGGCAGGGACTGGCTGAGCATGCCCAGATCCTATCGAGGGATGAGCCGACCGACCGCCACAGACGGTGGCGGGCTGCTCAGGGCTGGGCTGCCAGGGCGTGGTGCACCAGGTCGACGACCTGGCGCAACACCACCGCGTCGACCTGGCCAGGGGCCGAGGCAGGACCGACCGTGCCGAAGGTCGCAGCCGAGCCGAAAGTCTGGCCGGCCAGTCGTGTCACCACCCCCAGGGGGCCCATGGCGACGGTGACCAAGGGTTGGTCCAGGCGCCGTGATGCGGTGAGGGTCGCTGCCAGGAGGGTCAAGACGTCATCAGGGGTGTGGGGGGTGACTGCTGCTTTGCACATGTCGACGCCTGCGGCGGCCATGGCGACCAGGCGCGAGACGATCTGCTCGGCGGACGGTGTCGCGGTGGTGTCGTGGCTGGAACCGACCACCACAGCACCGGCGTGGTGGGCAGCAGCCACGACCTGGGCCACCACCGCGGGGCCGAGCGCAGTCTCGACGTCGACACCTGCGACCAAGTGCTCGTCGAGCAGCACGCGGTACCGCTCGACGTATGCCTCTACGTCGCCAGCGTCGTCGGTCCGGGCCCCACCTTCTGCCCCGGTGCGGTAGGTCACCAAGACCCCTATGCTCCCGGCTGCTCCGGCCAGGGCACGGCCAGCGGCCACGACACCCTCAGGTGACAGGTCCGCCATATGGTCCAGGCGCCACTCCAGCACGTCCGCGGCACCCAGGGCTGCCCGCGCCTGCTCGACGAGGGCACCAGTGCTGGTGGCCACCAGGGGCACGATGACGACCGGGGCACCAGCGCCGACCTGCGCGGTACCCAGGCGCACGGTCCGGGTCACGACGGCATCACCGCATCGCCGCAGGCACAGCAGCCAGGTACGCCTCGAGGTTGCGGCGCACCTCGTCGAGGCTGTCCCCACCGGTCTTGTCCACCAGCGCCTGGGCCAGGACGAGCGCCACCATGGCTTCGGCGACGACAGCGGCTGGTGCCACCGCGCACACGTCCGAGCGCTGGTGCTGGGCTTTGGCCGGTTCGCCTGTGGCCACGTCCACAGTGTCCAAGGCCCGGGGGACGGTGGAGATGGGTTTGACGGCGGCACGCACCCGGACGGTCTCGCCGTTGGACATCCCGCCTTCGAGACCACCGGCACGGTTGGTCCGGCGCACCAGGCCGTGCGGACCTGGTTCGATCTCGTCGTGGGCGGCCGACCCGCGCCGTCGCGCTGTGGCGAAACCGTCGCCCACCTCGACACCTTTGACGGACTGGATCCCCATGAGCTCGGCGGCGAGCCGGGCGTCCAGGCGCCGGTCAGCCTGCACATAGGTGCCCAGCCCGGACGGGACACCGAAGGCCAGGACCTCGACGACACCGCCGAGGGTGTCCCCGTCGGCCTTGGCAGCGTCGATCTCGGCGACCATCGCCGACGACGACGCACGGTCGAAGCACCGCACCGGGTCGGCGTCCAGCGCTGCGACATCGTCGGGACCAGGGGCCGGGGTCGTGCCGGGTACCTCCACGGTGCCGAGCGCCACGACGTGAGACACCAACCGCACCCCCGCGGCCTGCTCCAGCAGACCAGCAGCCACAGCACCGAGGGCGACGCGCATCGCGGTCTCACGGGCGCTGGCGCGTTCGAGCACCGGCCGGGCGTCGTCGAAACCGTATTTGCGCATCCCCACGAGGTCGGCGTGACCAGGCCGCGGGCGGGTCAGCGGGGCGTTGCGCGCCCCGTCGAGCCCGTCGTCGACCGGGTCCGCAGCCATGACCTGCTCCCATTTGGGCCATTCGGTGTTGGCCACCTCGACCGCGACAGGTCCGCCCTGGGTGCGTCCGTGGCGCACCCCGGCGACCAGGCGCACCTGGTCTTGCTCGAACGACATCCGGGCACCACGGCCGTAGCCGAGCCGACGGCGGGCCAGCGCCGCCTCGACGTCGCACGTGGCGACACCGACCCCAGCCGGCATCCCTTCCAGGACTCCGACGATGACAGGTCCGTGGGACTCCCCCGCGGTCAACCAGCGCAGCATGGCTCAGATCCTGCCATGCCCGGCGTACCAGCTCGACAGGTCGTCCAGCCCGCCCAGCTGGTCAGCTGGAGGGTGCGAACTGGCTGTCGCTGATCGGTGCTGGTGGTTTCTGGCCAGGTACCGTCGTGACCGGGGGCTGGATGAGCAGGTAACCGTTGATCACGACGCCCACGTCGCCGGGCGCCACCGGTGGCACCGCAGCCTCGGTGGGTTGCAGGCCCTTGATCTCGATGGTCTGGACCAGCACCAGCCGCTGGTCGACCTGCTGGAGGTCGTTGACCATGGCCAGGGCACCGTCACGGGGACCCTGGAAAGCGATCGTCACAGGCAGAGCCATCCCGCTGGCCACGACTGGGGCGTTTGTGCCGTCGGTTGCCTCACCGTCAGCAGGTGGTGGCGCCAGGGTCGCCCCGCCGATCGCGATGGCTGACCCACCGTTGATAGATGTGACCACCACACCGTTGGTGTTGGCCATACCGCCGACCATCGTGGTGTAAGAGTCCCAGCCGGCGTGGTCCGGAATCTGCTTGTGCAGGTCGTTCAGGCCAGCGCGCAGCTCGTTGATACGCGAGAACTGCCCTTGGAGCGTCGCGTTCTGGGTGCGCAGCGTGGTGTTCTGCGCCTCGACCTGCTCACGCTGGTTGTCGGTGTCGGCGGTGGAGTCCATCACCGGGCCGATGAGCAGGAAGTACGCCGCTGCGAAGATCGCGATCACAGCCAGCACACTCCCGCCGACCCACATGCTCAGCCTGCTGTTCATCTCAGTCCTCGCCGTTGTCGAAGGGGCTGGGCCGCAGTGCTCCCTGGTTGAGCTGGGCGGTCACGACGATCCGGTAGAAGGTGCTGTCAGCGTCGGAGACCAGTGTCACGGACTCGGCGCGGGCCTCGCTGAGGCCGGCGATCGAGTTCATCGCGGCGACCAGAGCCCCAGCGTCCGGCACGGTGTTCGAGCGGGCGGTGATCTTCACCTGTCCGATACCGGGTGCGCTCAGGCCGTCGACCGGGTTGACCTCGCCGCTCATCAAGGTGGCGACGTTGCCGTCGATCCGTTCCAGGGCGGTTCCTTCGGGCAGGACGCCCACGGCACCGCTGATGTACACCTTCCAGTCCACGTCGGTGGCGAACGCCGAGGAACGGGTGGCTCTCAGCTGGTCCTGCTGTGCCAGGATCTGCGGCACCTCGGCGTACCTGGCCTGTTCGGCGCGCAGCGCGCTGGTCTGGTCCTGGGCCTCACGGAGCTTGTCCTTGGCGTCGCCGTAGCCGATCTGGAGCACACCCCACGCGGCTGCTGACAGCACCAGCGCGCCGACGACAGCGATCACTGCCCACCGCTTGGCCGTGTCGGCCTTGCGGGCGGCGCCGACCTCCGGGGGCAGCAGGTTGACCTGGGGCACAGGGACGTCCGGCAGCACCAAGGGCGCGGCTTTCTTCGTCCTGGTCTTCGCAGCGAGCTGGGTGATGGCGCTCATGCCACGCTCCTCAAGGCCAGGCCGGTGGCGATGGCGAACTCGTGCTGGCGTGCCAGCCGGGACGCGTCGATACCCGCCCGTGGTGACGCCTCCAGGGCGTCGAAGGGCTGGCCGATGGTCACCGGCAGGCGGGCCGAGTTCGACAGGTACTGGCCGAACCCTGGCAGCGACACCCCGCCACCGGTCATGACGATGCCGGTCACGCCGTGACCGGGGTTGCTCGCCGCGTAGTAGACGAAGGTGTTGCGGATAGCCTCGACAGCGTTGCGGGTCACCGACCCGATGACATCAGCGGCCTGCGCGGTCTCAGGTGTCGATCCCTGGCCGAACCCGACACGGCGTTTGAGCCCTTCGGCCTCGGCAGCGGAGATCGACAAAGTGTCAGCGAGCGTGTCGGTGACGTCTTGGCCCCCGGCTGCGAGCAGGCGCACCACACGGGGCACCCCGTACGCCGCGACGACGACGGTGGTCACCCGGGCGCCGACGTCGACCAGCCCGACGACGTGCCCGAGCATCTCCGCGTTCAGCAGCGCACGGCACTGGGCGAACGCGGCCAGGTCCACGGCCACGGGGGTGAGCTTGGCCAGCTGCACAGCCCGGACGTTGGCCTGCACAGTGTCTTTGGTCGCTGCCACGAGCAGACCTTCGACGACGGGACCGGTGTCGCCCTCGTGCTGGGACAGCGGCATGTAGTCCAGCAGGGCGTCCTCGATGGCCACCGGCAGCATCTCGCCGACCTGGAACGGCAGGGCAGCCTTGATCTGCGGCTGGGACATCGACGGCATCTCCAGGTCACGGACGATGACGCGCTGGTTGCCCACACCGAGCACCACGTCGGTGCCCGAGAACTTCGCTTTGCTCCACAGCTGGCGCAACGTCGTGGCCACCGTGTGCGGTTCGGCGACCTCACCGTCGCGGACAGCACCTTGGGGCAGCTCGACCTCGGCGACGCGGGTCACCGTACCAGGGGCGGAACCTCGCCCCGGGGCGACCTCGACGGCGCGCAGGTGCCCTGTGCCGATGTCCAGGCCGACGACTTTCGACGCGCTCACACCGCGCTCCCCTCGACTCGTGGGTCGTGCCGCGGTGTCCGGTGCGTGGTGCAGCACGCAGCGACTGCCGTCGCACGACCTTCCATGCCCGCACCTATCGGGACGGTGCGGCGCTGCTTGAGGGATACCGGCTCAGTGCTTGGCTCACAGGGACATCGTGCTCAGGTACGCCGACCACACCTGCTCGCCGACGGCGACGCCGAGCGCGGCGCCGACGATCATCGACGGGCCGAAAGGCACTTTCGTCTTGCGCCCGGCCCGGCGTGCCACGACGAGCACCAGCGAGACCAGCCCGCCGACGGCGAACGCCGCAAAGGCACCGAACGCGAACGGCCCCCATCCCAGCCACGCTGTCGCAAGGCCCAGCACCCCGGCGAGCTTGACGTCGCCGAAACCCATCCCGCCGAAGAACCACAGGACGAAGTAGAAGACGAACAGCGCGGCACCTCCGATAGCCCCACGCCCCAGCGCACCCCACTGCGCGGTGCCACCCGGGTTGAGGCTCGCCAGGACCAGCAGCACACCCACGACGGGGTACGAGGGGAGCACCAGCGTGTCAGGCAGACGCTGGCAGTCCAGGTCGATGAGAGCCAGGGCGATCCCCACCGCCGCCAGGTACAGGTAGGCCGGCAAAGGCCAGGTCAGGCCGAACTTCGCGGTGACGGCGACGAACGCCAGGGCCGTGCCCGCCTCGACCAGCGGGTAACGCACGGAGATCGGTGCTCTGCAGTCGCGGCACTTGCCGCGCAGCACCACCCACGAGACCAGCGGCACGTTGTCCCACGCCCGGATCGGGTGCTCGCAGGCCGGGCAGGCGCTCGGTGGCGAGATGACGGACGCGCCTCTCGGCACCCTCCACACCACGACGTTCAAGAACGAGCCGACCGCAAGGCCCAGCACCGCGGCACCGATGAGCAGGACGGCAGTCACGAAGTATCACCCACCACGTCGAACCGAACGCCACAAGGCGTCATGCACGCGGTCAGGGTACCGTCCCGGCAGCGGGCGGGGCGCGACGTCAGCGGTGCGCCCCGCCCCCCGGGGGGCCGATCAGGACTTGATGTACCCCTGTGCGTCGTAGGCAGCACCGACCTCGGCGACCTGGGTCGCCTTGAACGTGGTGATCGCCGGCTGGAGGAACTTCGGCGGGGCGATGTTCTGCAGCCTGGTGTCGTAGGTGAACTCGGTCCCAAAACCGGAGGCACCACCTTTGTAGCAGTTGGTGCACTCGGTCGGGTCGAGGTACTTCTGGGCGACTGTGCCGAACAAGACGATGTTGCCGCGGTGGGCCCCGACGTCGTAGTTCTGGACCGCCATCGTCCCGGCGACCGACAGCATGGCGCCGTCGACCCGGATGTGCTGGACATTCAGCAGGTTCTCTCCTGCCGGCGTCACCGGGTGCCACATCACGACAGCTTTCTGCCCGACGAGCCCCAGCAGGGAGCCCGGAGTGGCGTAGGAGACACCGCCTGTGGTGTCGCTGTTGTTGCTGGCGATCCACAGGTAGTTCTCCGCGGCGACCGACATATGCCCTTTGAACTCACCTTTGACGAAGACGTCCCCTGCGGTGCACCCGTACGGGTACAGCACCCGGGACTTGTTCGGGTCTTCGCCGGCGAGCGGGTAGCCCAACCCGTTACGCGAACCGTCAGCGGCATCGCAGCGGTTGCCCATCTCGAGGGGGCTCTGCTCGGTGTAGTTGACGTTGGTCGGGCTCGACGGCACGCTCTGCACGAACACGAGGCTTCCCTCGACGACAGGGATCTTCGCCCCGTTGGGGTGGCCGAGCTGGTTCGCGTCGGTGCCTGGTTTGCCGCAGCGGTCGCTCACGTCGCGCGCGGCGGTGTCACCGTCGCCGGCCGTCTGCGTGGCCCGGGTCCACCGCGAACGCACTGTCATGGTGCCGTCGGAGTGGAAGTCGATCGATGTCGGCCCGGTGTACAGGCAACCAGGGTTGGTCGCCAGGTCGTAGCGGGTCTCACGTTTCATCTCTGCGTTCGTCGGCGGCAGCTCGATAGGAACCTCGGGCTGCTGCGGCGGCACAGCGAAGCTCGGAGGCGGCCCTCCGCAGGCGTACGGCCGGTACAGCTGGGCCGGGTTCTGGGCCAGCGGCATCGTCAAGAACATGTCGTTGAACGTGCCGTCGCACACCAGCGGCGAGTCGTTGGAGTAGAACGGGCCGTTGAAGACGTCGCCGGCGCCGTAGTAGACGTCACCGTAGTTGGGGGCCTGCATACCGCAGGTGCGTCCTTCCCAGGCGTACTTCAGACGGTTGTGGTCGAAGTCCCAGTTGGTCGCGGTCTGGCAGGCGGCACCGTTGGCCGAGCTCTGCATGATCTCGTAGTCGCTCCAGTACAGGAACCGGATGAAACCTTCTTGGCCGATCGAGGCCACGACGGTGCGGGTGTCTTCGCCGACAGCACCGGTCGAGCGCAGCCGGATACGGCCCAGGGCTTCGTACTCGGAGATATCGACCTCGTAGCGGAACCGCGCTTCCTCGTCACCGACGGTCAGGCTCGGGACGATCCCCCACGTGCCGCCTGGGATGGTGTCGAAGGCCGGGTTCGGCGTCGGGGGTGCCACGACCGCCGACGCGCTGTCGACGCTGAAGGGGGCGGCAGGGTTGCCGTAGCGCCAGTAGTCGGAGTTGGTCGTCAGCAGCGACCTGTAGTCCTCCACACCGGCGTAGGCCGCAGCGAGGGCCGCGTCCCACGAGGCGGTGTGGCGCCCGTGCTTGTGGGAGTTCAGGGCCATCGCGGTCCCGCCGATGACCAAGGTCGCCATGATCGCGGTCACAGCGATGACCACGACCAACGACATCCCGCTCTCGTCACGTGTGCGGCGCATCATCAGTCCCCTACGGTTGTGGTGGGTGTTCATCCGTGGCTCCCTGCGGGAAGGTTGCGCAGCCCGATCACGGTGGTGACCACCGTGGGTTTGGTGCGCGGGCCGGTCTGGGTCTCGGCGTCGAGGCGGACCGCGCCGACAGTTGTTCGCTGCTCTTTGGTCAGCGGGCTGGCGCCGCCGACCGTCACAGTGTCGCCGTCGTCGTCGTAGGCCAAGAAGGTGAACAGGGCTTTGCCGGACCCGGGCTTGGCGGTCAGGCCGTGGGCGATGGTCCGGGTCGACGACGGGGTGTCGGCGGTGGACGGGAACGTCCAGTACGGGTCAGCCGACTCTGGGTCGACCAGCCACCGTTTCTCGACGAGGTTGCCCTCGGCCGTGACCTCCAGGCGCACCAGCATGGGCGGGGTGGTCATGGGGTCGGTGTCCACCACCGTGTAGAAGGTGACGGCTGTGGGTGTGGCCTCGACGAAAGCGGGGCTGTCGGTGGGCTGGTTCTTGACCTTCAACGGCACCGCGCCGCGCAGCAGCTTGGTGACCTGGTTGGTCGCTGCCGACGCCTCGTTGGTGTTCTGGTTGGTCACCTGGGACGTGGACATCTGGCGCTGGACCGTGGTCACGAAGGTCATGACCAGGGTCCCCAGAAGCCCCATGAGCATCATGACGACCAACGTCTCGGCCAGGGACATCCCAGCCTCGTCACGGGTGCGGCGCATCAGTGCCCCCTCGGGTCGAACGTCACCATGCCGCCGCCCTCACCTTGCAGGTTCTGCTTGGTGTTGTAGTTCGGGTCACCCAGCGGCTGCATCCAGTTCTGGTTGATGGGACCGCCGTTGAGCGTCATCTTCCACGAGCCATAGGGCAGCGCGATGGCGATCTTGTCGTTGACCACGTAGCTCTCGGCGCTGCCGAAGGAGTACGTCAGACCAGGCTGGTTGTCGCAGCCAGGGTCGCCGGACACCTTCGTCGACTTCATGGGGATGGCGACCAGCTCTCCGGCGGTGCCGGACGGCAAGGTCAGCACGACCACACCCATACGCACGTCCACATCGGTCGTCACTCCTGGCGAGGCGTTGAACGGTGCCGACGCCGGTCCCGGCGGGGACCAGAGCTGCGGGTCGGCCGCCTTGCACGAGCCGGCGACGACGGTGTAGCCGGAGGTGAACGGGTGCACCACACGGGACTGGATCATGGCGGTCGAGGCCGTCAGGTCGAGCATGATGTTGCCGTTGGGGTTGCCAAGGGTCACCGGCAGGCTGGCGACGGTGCGCACGGGCAGACCCGCTGGTAGCTGCCAAGCAGGGTGGGTCCCGCTGGGGTCCAGGAGGCGGTTGTAGTCGTCGGCGTAGGCGAAGTGCAGGCGCAGCGTGGCGCCTTCGTCGTACTGGAACTGGACCGGGGTGACCTCCCCCGGCGTCACAGAGGTCAGCTTGGCGGGGCGCTCGTTCTGCTGCTCGTCGACGAACCCCGGTTTGTAGATGGAGACGGTCTCGTCGCCGGCTGGCAGGCCCAGCAAGAAGGCGCAGCCCTGGGAGTTGGTGACAGCGCTGGCGCCACCTGCCTGGACACGGACCCCGCCGCGGCCGGTGCCGTCGGCGCCCAGGACGGTGACCATGATGATGCCGGTGGCCGAGGTGAGGTGGAGGTCACGTGCGGTCACCAGGGTGTCTGAGGTGACCGGCCGGGTCCCTGAGCGCATCCCTTCCCAGGTCACCGTCACGGTGACCGTCGCCAGGTAGCGCTGGGTGGCCAGCACGCAGTTCTGGTCGTCCTGCTCGTCGACGGGGATGGTGGTCCACGACACGGACCGGTCGACGTGGAACGAGGTGCCGTTCTGCGCTGGAGGGTCAAAAGCGCGGTTGACGATAGAGGTCGTGTCGCCGATGGCACGGACCGCGTCGATCTCCTGCGCTGCGAGGTTCGCGGCGACCTGCCGGTTGCGCGCGTCACGGGTGACCTGGAGCATCGAGATCGTCGCGAAGACCGAACCGGTCGACATCACTGCGAAGATCAGCAGCGCCACCATCACCTCAGCGATGGTGAAACCGTCGTCGCTACGGCGCACCTTCTCTCGCAACGCCCTCATGGTCACCCGCTCCTCAGATTGGTCGTCGTCGTCCTGTGTGTGGGGGTCTGGCGCAGACCCGGCGGTGCCGGTGAGGACAAGCCCTCACCGGCACCAGCGGTGTGTCAGCGTCAGCTCTTGGTGATGACGCCGGTCTCGGAGGAGTACACCCAGGTCCCACTGACGTTGGCGTGGGTGCCGGTGAGGGTGTAGCCACTGGCGACGGGGGCGAACTCGATGGAGACGCCGGTGGTCCCGTTGAAGCCGTTGTCCTGCCAGCCGCCCGCGGCGACGACGCCGTTGGCCGACACCGTCGTGGGAAGGCCGGTGTACGCGCCGTTGTGGTCCGTCGAGTACGACTCAGCGGCGGTGGCGGCGTTCTTCAGGTCCGAGGTGACCTGGGAGGCCCAAGCCTTCTCGCGCTGGCGAAGGAACGCCGGGATGGCGATAGCGGCCAGGATGCCGATGATGACGACGACGACGAGGAGCTCGATGAGCGTGAAGCCACCCTCGCCCCGCTGACGCTTTTCCATCACCTTGCGGATCTGTGCGCTCATGTGTGTGCCTACTTTCGGTTTCAGTGTCAGGGACTTGCGGATGCGAGGTTTCTCCCGCCTCCGACTATGTTCATCGACCTTCGAGTTGCAGGCATGAGTTGGTGGTGGTATAGCAACCCGTTCGGACCAGGTCAGATCGTCACAGCGCAGGCCAAGGTGTCTGAAGACCCCCAGAAAGGCACTGCGCCCGCCGGACGGCACCGGGGTCTCCGGGCGGGCCGACGGGCGCACGGTGGTGCCCGGGGGTCTGGGGCTGGCTACTGGACGAGGTCCATGATCGAGAAGATCGGCATGTACAAGGCGACGATCATGCCGCCGACCACGATGCCGAGGAAGGCGATCATGAGCGGCTCGATCAAGCTCGTCAGCTGGGAGGTCGTGGACTCGACCTCCGCGTCGTAGAACTCTGACACCTTGTTGAGCATGGACTCCAGGGAGCCGGAGTCTTCACCTGTGGCGACCATCTGCACCACCATGGACGGGAACACCGGGTGCTTGCCCAACGGACCGGCCAGGGACTTGCCCTCGCGCACCGACTCCTTGACGTCCTTGACGGCTTGTTCCACCGACCACTGGCCCGAGGTCTCCCCCACGATGTCCAGGGCTTGGAGGATCGGCACCCCAGCGCCCACCATCGTGCCGAGGTTCCGTGTGAAGCGGGAGATGGCGATCTTCTTCACCAGGTCCCCGAACACCGGGACACGCAAGACGAGCGGCTGGTAGACCGAGCGCACAGAGTCCTTGTTCTTGTTCTTGCGCCACCACACGGTGAACGCGACCGAGGCCACCACGATGATGGGCACGACGAACCTCATAGACTCGGACATGGTGACGAGCATCTGCGTCATGGCTGGCAGGTCGCCGCCGAGGTCTTCGAACATGCTCTTGAAGATCGGCACGATGAAGATGAGCATCCCGAACGTCGCCAGGATCGCCATGACGAACACGACCATCGGGTAGGTCATCGCCGACTTGATCTGCCCGCGCAGCTTGACCTCGGCCTCGAAGTTGTTGGCCACCGAGTCCAGCGACTCCTCCAGGAACCCGCCGATCTCGCCCGCCCGGACCATGTTGACCATCAGCGGCGGGAACACGTCACGGTGCATGGCGACCGCTGACGACAGCGACTGCCCGGCTTCCACGTCCCCGCGGACCTGGGCCAGAGTCTTGCGCAGCGTGGGGTTCTCGGCCTGCTCCGACACGATCGTCAGGGTGCGCAGCAGCGACAGGCCCGCGCTGATCATGGTGGCGATCTGACGGGTGGTGACCGCCAGGTCCTTGAGCTTGACGCGTTTGCCGCCGAGGCTGATCTCGGCGTGCATCCCGGTGGTCGAGACCTCTTTGATGGTCAGCGGCGCCACCCCGAGGGAACGCAGCTTGGTGGCGACCTGCGCCTGGCTGGACCCCTCGAGCTTTCCTTTGGTGATCTTGCCGTCGGCCTCGCGGACCTGGTACTCGAACACTCGTGACTCAGCCATCAGTGGCCTCCTAACCGTCCGCCGCCGACGTCTTGCATCGAGCTGGCACCCTGCAGCATCCGGACCTCACGGCCGGTGAGCTTGTTGAAGTCGTCGACGTGGTGGGCTTTCTCCAGGCCGGTCTCGTAGGTGATCTTGCCGGTGCGCACCAGGTCAGCCAGGGCCTGGTCCATGGTGTGCATCCCCATCTCGGAGCCTGCCTGCATCGCCGAGTAGATCTGGTGGGTCTTGCCCTCGCGGACCATGTTGCGGATCGCCGGGGTGGCCACCATGACCTCGGTGGCCACGACCCGCCCCGCACCGTTGGCACGGCGGCACAAGGTCTGGCAGACCACACCCTGCAGGGCCGCGGACAGCTGGGTGCGCACCTGGGCCTGCTGGTCGCCGGGGAACACGTCGACGAACCGGTCGATGGTCTGGGCCGCGTCCTGGGTGTGCAAGGTCGCGAACACCAGGTGGCCGGTCTCGGCAGCGGTCAGCGCCACTGACATGGTCTCCAGGTCGCGCAGCTCGCCGACGAGGATGATGTCGGGGTCCTCACGCAGCGAGTGCTTGAGCGCGTTGGCGAACGACCATGTGTCGGTACCGACCTCGCGCTGGTTGACCAGGCACTTCTTGTGGTGGTGGAGGAACTCGATCGGGTCTTCGACGGTGATGATGTGGTCGTCGCGGGTCTCGTTGGCCAGGTCGATGATGGCTGCGAGGGTCGTGGACTTACCCGACCCTGTCGGTCCGGTGACCAGCACCAGCCCGCGCGGCAGCGACGCGAACGCCGCGACGCTCTTGGGCATGCCCAGCTGGGACAGCGGTTTGATCCCGTACGGGATGAGCCTGAACGCCGCACCGACGGCTTCGCGCTGCTGGTACAGGTTCACGCGGAACCGGCCCACGTCACGTACGGTCATGGAGAAGTCCAGCTCCAGCTCGGCCTCGAACTTCTCGCGCTGGGCCTGGGTGACGATGGCGTACAGCACCCGGCGCAACGGTTCGGCAGCGAGCACGCCGAAACGTTCCAGGGGCTGCAGGTGGCCAGAGACACGGACCATCGGCGGGGACCCGACAGTCAGGTGCAGGTCGGACGCCTCCATCTGGACCATCTCAGCCATGGCGGCGTTGATGTCGAGGTCGTCCTCACGCACCTGCGTGAAGTTGCCGAGCCGGTCACGGATGTCGGTGCCGCCGCGCTGCGACGCCGCGGCCGGGGGGCCTGACGACGGGTGCGGCTGCTGCGCTGGGTTGACCGACGCAGCTGGCGGGTAGGCTGGCTGCGCCTGCGTCGGAGGCTGGGAAGGCGACGGCACGGTGAACTGTGTCGGCTCGGCCCCCTGGTGAGGTCCGGGCGGCGGCTGGACCCACCGCTGGGGCGGTGTCTCGGGAGCGTTCGGCTCTGGTGCAGCAGGTGCTGGCGGCGGTGTCAGCCGTCCGCTGGGTGCTGCGGCCTGGCCGGGCGCTGGGGGGCGGGCCGACGGCTGCCGTTGTGGCCGAAAGCCGTCCGGCAGTCCCTGACCGCCGGGTTCCGAGCTCTTGCGGGACGACGGAGAATACTGGTTGCTCACGCGACCACCCTCATGATCTCTTCCAGGGACGTGCGACCGTCGAGCACTTTGGCCCAACCATCGTTGCGCAGGTCGACCATGCCTTGCTCCAGCGCGACGGCGCCGATGTCAGCGGCCGAGCCGTGGGCGACCGCCAGGCGTTCGATCTGCTCTGTCACAGGCATGACCTCGTGCAGCGCGACCCGGCCGCGGTACCCGGTGCGCGAGCACGCCACGCACCCTACCGGACGGCGCAGGTTGGGCAGGGGCACGGACTCGTCCCACGGGAACCGCGCGGCCTGCAGCTCGACAGGGTCAGGCTGGTACGGCTGGGCGCACCTGTCGCACAGCTTGCGCGCCAGACGTTGGGCGACGACGCAGTCCAGGGCCGACCCGACGAGGAACGGCTCGATCCCCATCTCGGTGAGCCGGGTGACGGCCGACGGGGCGTCGTTGGTGTGCAGCGTGGACAGCACCAGGTGGCCGGTGAGGGCCGCCTCGATGGCGATCTGGGCGGTCTCGTGGTCGCGGATCTCACCGAGCAGCACCACGTCAGGGTCCGAGCGCAAGATCGAGCGCAACGCCCCAGCGAAGGTCAGGCCCGCCTTGGGGTTGACCTGCACCTGGTTGATCCCTGGCAGGCGGTACTCCACCGGGTCTTCGACGGTGATGACGTTGATCTCTGGGCGCGCCACGGCGTTGAGCGTGGCGTACAAGGTGGTGGACTTGCCCGACCCTGTGGGCCCGGTGACCAAGATCATCCCGTACGGCTTGGTGAACGACTCGCGGTAGGTGTCGTAGTTCTGCTCGCCGAACGACAGGTCGCGCAGGTCCAGGCTGGCGGTGGAGTTGTCGAGGATCCGCATGACGATCTTCTCGCCCCACACCGTCGGCAAGGTCGCCACACGCAGGTCGATCTTGCGCCCGGTGTGGACCACCGACATACGGCCGTCCTGCGGTTTGCGCCGCTCGGCGATATCGATGTCCGACAGGATCTTCACACGGGAGATCACCGCGTTCTGCATGTGCTTGGGCGAGTTGTGCACCTCGTGCAGCACCCCGTCGATGCGGTACCGCACACCCAGGCCGGTCTCGGAGGGTTCTATGTGGATATCAGAGGCGCGGTCGGTGATCGCCTGGGTGACCAGCAGGTTCACAAACTTCACGATCGGGGCGTCGTCGTCTCCGACTTCGCTGGCCTGGGCAGACAGGTCGGTGAGGGTCGGGCCCTCGTCCTCGAAAGCCGAGGTGAGGTCTTCCATCTCCCCGTCGGCGCGGCAGTACCGGTCGATCGCGCGCAGCAGGTTGTCGTAGGTGGCGATCACCGGACGCACCGAGTACCCCGAGGCTGCGCGGGCGTCGTCCACCGCGACCACGTTCGACGGGTCGGAGGTGGCCAGCAGCAGGTACCCGTCGGCGAACCCGACAGGCAGCACAGTGTGCCGACGGCACAACGCCGCGGGGATGGTCGTCACAGCCGTGCGGTCCACGGCGTAGTCGTCCAGGTCGCAGAAGATCAGGCCGACCTGCGCAGCCAGCGCCCGTACGAGCTGGTCCTCGCTGAGGATGCCCAGCTCGACGAGGGTCCGGCCCAGCGGCGTGCCGCGCTGGGACTGCTCGTCCACCGCGGTCATCAGCTGGTTCTGTGTGACCAGGCCCTCCTCCAGCAGAACCTCTGCCAGTTGTTTCACCCATCGCCTCCCAGGTCGCGCACACGAATCGTCTGCACGGCCCATCGGCAACGACGGCCAGATGTGAGAGATGTGCTCGCCGGTGCCCCGGTCAGCGCCTGTGCCCCCGATCAGCCAGCGGTGCTCAGAGCCTCACCCAGGGCCTGGTCCATGGTTTCCAGCGGCGCGCGGTGGCCCGTCATCAGACGGACCTGTTCGGCTGCCTGGTGCACGAGCATGCGCTCGCCGCCGACGCAGCGGCCTGCGGCGCGGCGCCACGCAGCACACAACGGGCTAGGACGGATGTCGTAGCGCACGTCCAGCAAGGTCCCGGTGACGTGCGCCAAGGACTGTTCCAGCGTGTCGGTGCCCTGCGGCACCGTGGACACCACGACGTCGCAGTCCGCCGCCAGCGTCGGCGCCGCTGACCAGCGGCGCAGCGAGACGTCCAGGCCCATCTTGCGGCCCAGGGGCAGCAGAGGAGCGGCTCTTGGCACGGACCGCACGACGACCACCGGCGAACGCACCCCGAGCTGGCCCAGGGCAGCCAGCGCCGAGGCGGCGGTCGCCCCACCACCGAGCACCACCCCGGTCGTGGCCGACGTCACACCGGCCTCGCGCAAGGCGGCGACGATCCCGTGGACGTCGGTGTTCGCCGCGGTGCGCCCCGCCGGGCCCAGCAGCAGCGTGTTGGCCGCTCCGACCGCCTGGGCCGTCGGCTCGGCGTGGTCAGCCAGGAGCAACGCAGCGCGTTTGAGCGGCATGGTCAACGACAGGCCCGCCCAGGTGCTGTCGAGTGTGGCCAAGAAGCCAGCGAGGTCGGGTTCGTCCACGTCGTGGCATGAGTACGTCCAGGTGTCCAGACCCAGAGCCGTGTACGCAGCGGTGTGCAGGGCTGGGGACAACGAGTGCGCCACGGGGTGGCCGAGGACTGCGGCGCGCGGCACGCTACCCGCCGTCTGGCGAGTAGTCGTTGTCCTTCAGCCAGTCGATGAGCTCGCGCTTGAACTGCTGGAACTCGTTGTAGTCGGCGGTGAACTTGGTCTCCCCGGTGTCGAGGTTGACCGTGCACCAGTAGACCCAGTTGCCTTCGGGCGGGTCGAGGACCGCCTCGATCGACGCCACCCCCGGCGAACCGATCGCACCTGGCGGCAACCCACGCACCACACGCGTGTTGTACGGGTTCGTGGTGTCTGCCAGCTGCTCTTTGGTCAGCCTCAGGGCGGCGGTGTCCAGGCTGTACGCGGTCGTGGCGTCGGCCTGCAACGGTGTGCCAGAGCTCAACCGGTTGCCCACGGCCCGGGCCACCTTCCCCCGGTACTCGTCCTTGTTGACCTCACGTTCGATGATGGAGGCGGTGATGAGGACCGTGTGCCAGTTCTCCACGGGCACGTCTTTGGCCTTCAGCAGGTCGGTGGTGCGCTCGACCATCTGCTTGAGCACCTGGACCGCTGTTGCGTCTGAGGCCACGTCGTAGGTGCCGGCGGCCAGCCAGCCCTCGACGATCCGCTCGGGGTGCTCGTCAGGGTTGATGCCGTCGACCTGCCAGAACTGCTCGGGTATCCCCAGCGCCTTGGGGTCGGCGATCGCCGCGTCGAAGGCCTCCGGGGTGATCTTGGTGTTGGAGACGACCTTCTCTTTGATCTGGGCGACGGTCAGGCCTTCGGGGATCGTCACGCGGCCGGACTTGCGGTTGGTGCGGTCCAGGAGAGCGGACAGGGCGCCAGCCGCGCTCATATGCGTCTTCAGGCTGTAGGTCCCCGGTTGGATGGACGCGCAGTCCGGGTTCGCGGTGCAGACACGGATGAACGCCTTCCGCGAGGCCACGACGTCGGCTTCGTACAGGGTCGTGGCGATCACCGCGCCGACGTCCCCCTTGTTCACGACGATATCGACCGGCGTCTCGCCTGGGCCTGCGTAGTCGGAGACCTTCTTGTCGTCGAAGATGTGCATCCATGACAGCACGATGTACCCCACGCCGAGAAGCATGCCCAGCACCACGGTCATGACGACGACAGTGCGGGCCCTGTGCTTCTTCTGGGGTCGTTTGGGCTTCTCGGCGGAGCCGGTCTTGTCGAGCGCCGCCCAGCCGCCGGTGGGAGGTTCGTCGGCTGTGCTCGTGACCAGGGTCGACGCCGAGGTCGGTATCGGCCTCGGCTGGGGCACAGCCTCAGGTACGGCTTTCGGTTCGGCCCGTGGGCTCTTGCGGCTCGCAGGGGCAGGCTGGCTCAGGCTGGCACCGGTGGGAGGCCAGGCTGGTTCTACTGGTGCGGGGGGCCCCGAGGGGCCGGGAACCGGGGCTGCGGGCTCCCGGACGGGTGCCGGACGCTTGGCCGCAGGAGGTGCCGGCGCAGGAGGTGCCGGCGCAGGAGCAGGGGTCTGGTCAGGAACCGGCGCAGCAGGTGCGACAGGGACAGCCCATGACGCGGTCATCGACACTGGTTTGGGGGGCAGGCCCGCAGGCGGCGGGGCTGGGAACGCCGCTGGGGCAGAACGCGGACGTCGCGGTTCGGCCGCCGGGCGCTGCGGAGGCAGCTCGTCGAGGTCTCGGGTCGTCTCCGGGGTGCAGACGGACCTGCTGTCGGCCCTGCGGGACGGTCGTTCGGTGCGCCGGTCGGGTCCGTCCAGCGGCCGGGTGACTTCGGAGCGGCGCGCAGCCGGAGCCGGTCCAGGCCGGTCTTCGTAGGAGCGCCGGACCGGAGCCGGTCCAGGCTGGTTCTCGTAGGGCGGGTCCAGGGGTCCTGTGTCACGCCTGCTGCGGCGAGGTTCGCCGGTGCGGTCGGCCGCGCGGTCCAGCACACGTTCGACGCCACGGTCGGGCCCGCGGTCAGGTGCAGCGCGGCGCGGCGGACGTTCGGAGCGTGCGGGAGCAGCCGGTCGCGTCTCCACCGGCCCGGTCGGAACCGGACGGTAGCCGCGCGGAGGGGTCGCGTGCTCGGCCTCGCGGTCGGACGAGCCGTACCCGCGCTGACGCCGGGGCTCTTGCTCGACAGGGGCTGTCGACAAGGGACGGTACGACGAGGAGGACGACGCAGGCTCACGCCGCGTCTCGCGCAGCTCACGGCGCGAACGACGCGGCTGGTCGTCGTCGTACTGGTCGCCACGTGCAGCGCCAGCCGACCGACCATCCAGCAGGCCGCTACCAGCCCACCGTTGCGTCCGTCGTTCGTTCACTCGTCGTCTCCCAGGTTGCTGCCCTGTGTTGCTGTGCCCGTTGGTGCCGGTGCGCCCTCAGGCTCGGCCTGTGTGCCTGCCGGGATCACGGCCGTCCCTGGTCGTGATCCGGTGGTCCGTTCGGCCTCCAACGCGTCTTGCAGGATGACCACCGCTGCTGCCTGGTCGACGACCGTCCGGTGATCGCGGGACGACCGGCCGGACGCCCGCAGCGCTTGTTGAGCCACTGTTGTAGACAGCCGCTCGTCGAGCAACCGCACCGATACAGGTGCGATCGCCAGCGCTAACGACTCAGCGTACGCGCGTGCAGCCCTCGCTGAGGCCCCTTCGGCGCCTGAAAGATGAACCGGCAGGCCCACGTAGACGCAACCTGCACCGCGGTTTCGGACTTCGCCCACAACCAGTTCTAACGAAGAAGAGCGCGAAAGGGTTGCCACCGGGGTGGCCAGGATCCCGTCGGGGTCGCTGGCGGCCAGCCCGACACGTACCGACCCGACGTCCACGGCCAACCTGGGGGCGCGCGGTATCGCCGGATCGGTGCCAGTGCTGGTCAGGGTGCCACTTCCTGGGCGATGGCTGCCAGGGCGTCGGGTAGGCGAGCAGTGTCCGAACCGCCTCCTTGGGCCATTTCGTCACGTCCGCCGCCACGTCCGCCGAGCACCTGGGAGGCGGTGGTGACCAACGCACCGGCGCGGGTGCCGGTGTCGCGGGCCGCCTGGTTCGTCGCCACGACGACCGCCGCCCGATTTTTCACCACCCCTGCGACGGCGACGACGGCAGGGGCGGATTCACCCATCCGGTTGCGCACATCCGTGGCGAGGGTGCGCAGGTCGTCGGCAGAGGCGATCTCACCAGCGTCGTGGACGACCAGCTGTGTCTTGCCCACGGTGGTGGCGTTGGAGGCCAGGTCCCCGGCAGCCGAACGCAGCGCAGCGGTGCGCAGGGTGTCGATCTGGCGTTCGGCGTCTTTGATCTTGGTCATCATCGCCGACACACGGTCGACCAGGTCGTCGGGCCGCGAGCCCAGCAGCGTGGACAGCTGGCCCACCAAGGCCCGTTCGTGGGCGTGGGCCTCGTAGGCCCCCGCACCGACCAGCGCGTCGATCCGCCGGACCCCTGAACCGATCGAGGCCTCGCCGAGCAGCGTGACCAGGCCGATCTCTCCCGAGCGTTGGACGTGGGTGCCCCCGCACAGTTCCAACGACCAGCCGTCGCCGATATCCACCACGCGCACCTGGCTGCCGTACTTCTCCCCGAACAGCGCCATGGCGCCGCGTTCGCGGGCCTGGTCCAGCGACATCACCGCATGGGTGACCTCGAGGTTCTCCTGGAGCCGCAGGTTCACCCGCTCTTCGATCTCGGCCATGGCCGCTGCGGGAACCGCTGTGCCGCGGCGGAAGTCGAACCGCACCCGGCTCGGGCCGTTCTCCGACCCAGCCTGGGTGGTCTCGGTGCCCAACGTCTCCTGCAGCGCTTTGTGCAGCAGGTGCGTGGCGGTGTGGGACCGGGCGATACGGCCGCGGCGGACGGTGTCGATCGTGGCTGTGGCACTCTCACCGACGGCGATGGTGCCGTCCACCAAGCGTCCGCGGTGCACGTTCATCCCCCTGATCGGGGCCTGGACGTCATCGACCTCGACACGGCCTCCCCCTGACGCGCTGATCGTCCCGTGGTCGGCGAGCTGGCCACCGGCCTCGGCGTAGAACGGGGTGGTGTCGAGGACGACCTCTACGTCAGCAGGGGCGGTGGCTGCTGGCATCGGCACGCCGTCGACGAGCAGCGCCACGACACTGGCGGACGTGCTGGTGTCGGCGTACCCCACGAACTGCACCGGGCGGGCCAGGTCGGCGCGGACTGTCTCGTAGGCGCCCAGGTCGCTGTGCCCGGTCTTCTTGGCCAGGGCGTCAGCACGGGCGCGGGCCTTCTGCTCGTCCATGAGGCGGCGGAACTCGGCCTTGTCGACGGCCACACCCTGCTCGCCAGCCATCTCCAAGGTCAGGTCGATGGGGAAACCGTACGTGTCGTGCAAGGTGAACGCTTCGTCGCCGGCCAAGACCACAGGTGCCTCACCCTTCGCGGCCGCCTGGGCCTTGCGCACAGCGACGTCGAGGATGGTGGTGCCCGAGGCCAGGGTCCGCAAGAACGCCTCCTCCTCGCCGTAGGCGACCTGGGCGATCCGGTCGAAATCTGCTGCGACGTGCGGGTACGACGGGGCCATAGCGTCTCGGCTCACCGGCAGCAGGTGCACGAGCACCGGTTCGGCCACCCCCAGCAGCCGCATGGACCGCACAGTGCGGCGCAACAGCCGGCGCAGGACGTAGCCGCGCCCTTCGTTGCCCGGCCGCACCCCGTCGGCGATGAGCATCAACGACGAGCGCACATGATCGGCGACAACCCGGAACCGCACGTCGTCGATCCTGGCGCCACCGGTTCCGTAGGTGCGCCCGGTGACCTGTTCGGCTTTGGTGATCACCGGGAAGACCTCGTCGGTCTCGTACATGTTCGCCTTGCCCTGCAGCAAGAAAGCCAGACGTTCGAGCCCTGCCCCGGTGTCGATGGACTTCGAGTCCAGCTCGCGCAGCAGCGGGTAGTCCTTGCCTTTGCCCTCTCCGCGCAGGTACTGGTCGAACACGAGGTTCCAGTACTCCAGGTACCTGTCCCCTCCGGGGTCCACCGTCCCCCCGACGGCCTGCGGGCCGAAGTCCGGGCCGCGGTCGTAGTGGAGCTCGGCGCACGGACCCGCCGGCCCGGGCTGGCCGGTGTCCCAGAAGATCTGCTCACGCGGCAGCCGGACCACCTGGCTGGCGTGCACCCCCACACGGCGCAGGACGTCGGCGGACTCGTCGTCTTCGTCCCAGATGGTCACCCAGATCTTCTCGCCGTCCAGGCCGTACCCACCATCGGCCAACGGCTTGGTGCTCAGGTCCCAGGCGTACTCGATCGCCCCGGCCTTGAAGTAGTCGCCGAAGGAGAAGTTGCCGTTCATCTGGAAGAACGTGCCGTGCCGGGTGGTGTGCCCGACATTGTCGATGTCGTTGGTCCGGATGCATTTTTGCACGCTGGCGGCCCGCGGCCACGGTGCGGGCTCGGTACCGACGATGTAGGGGATGAACGGCACCATGCCGGCGATGGTGAACAAGATCGACGGGTCTGGGGAGACCAGCGGGACCGACTCGGCGATGTGGTGGTCGTGCGCGGCGAAGTAGTCCAGCCAGCGCTGGCGGATGTCGGTGGTACGCATATGCCCTCCCACAGGCGGACGGTCAGGATGTGGCTGGCCTCAGACCCATCAGAACGAGTAGCCCGCAGCGTCGTCCTCGGGGTCCTCGGTCGGCTGGTCGGACCAGTCGGCGAACTGCCGGGCCAGCCGTTGCTTGCGCTGGCGTGCCGTGGCTTTGAGCTCGTCGACGTCACGGTCGCCGATGAGGGCGGCCATCAGCTCGGCCTCTTTCTCGTCACGTCCGGCCCGGAACTGCTCAAGGGCCCCTCGCACACCCCGGGACACCGAGATCGCCGTGTCCACCGCCCCGGCGGCTGGCTCAGGCACCACCTGGGCGTACCACTGGCGTCCTTTGTGGATCACCACGACGGTCAGGCCCACACCTACTGCGACCCAGAACAAGCGGCGGGTCATCGATAGCCCCCCAACGCCCGCCGCACCCCAGCGCTGAAAGCCGCGAGCTTGAGCAGCGGACGCCCGACCGTCGCCGAGAACAACGCCGTCAACGCGGCCACGTCCTGGGAGACCTCAGCGGCTGAGGTCGTGATCGTGTCGACCCGGGCCACCTGGGTGTTGGACGAGGCGACCAGCCCGGCCGCCTCGTCGATCACCGGTACGGCGTGCTCGGTGAACTCGCGCACGCTCGCGCGGGCCTCGTCGAACACCTGGCCCAGCTTGAGCAGCGGCACGGCCGCCGCCCCGACGAGCAGCACGAACGCCGTGGCCGCGATGAGACCCGCGATGTCACCACCGGACATGAGATCCTCCTCTACCGGCCCCCGCACACCTCAGCGGGCGTAGTACTCCACGACCAGCTGCACGTCGCAGGTGATCGGCACCTCAGCGCGTTTGGGCTTGCGGGTGAGCACAGCGGCCAGCTTTTCCAGCTGGACGTCCAGGTAGCCGGGCACGGCGGGCAGCACGTCGCGGTGCGCACCAGCGGCGGCGATCTGGAACGGCACGGTGGCCTGGCTCTTGGGCTTGACCTGGATGGTCTGGCCTTCTTTCACCCGGAACGAGGGACGGTCGACGATCTTGCCGTCGACCATGACGTGCCGGTGGGTGACAGCCTGGCGGGCCTGGAGGATGGTGCGGGCGAACCCGGAGCGCAGCACCAGCGCGTCCAGCCGGGTCTCCAGGTCTTCGACCAGGGCCTCACCGGTCAGGCCGGGGGCTTTGCGGGCGTTGGCGTAGGCACGGGCCAGCTGCTTCTCACGCAGGGCGTACTGGGCGCGCAGGCGCTGCTTCTCACGCAGCCGCACCGCGTAGTCGCTCTCGGTGCGCCGACGGGCACGTCCGTGCTCACCAGGTGGGTAGGGGCGCTTCTCGAAGTGCTTGACGGCCTTGGGCGTCAGCGCCAGACCGAGCGCACGGCTCAGCCGGACCTGACGGCGCGAACGGGTCACGTTCGTCATGTGTCGTTCTCTTCCTGTCGTTGTCCACGTCACGACCCGCAGGACCTGCGGGTGTGGGGCCGACCATGGTGGCTAAGACCCCAGGGTGTGCTCATATGAGCAGCCGCGTCATCGTAGCCGATGACCTGGGGTGGCGACGAACCGAGTCACAGGTCCGCGTCGCCCAGACGCTGGCGGACACGTTCGAGGCGTTCGGCGACCTGGCGTTCGTAGCCACGGTCGGTGGGTTCGTAGTACCGCGTCCCGACGAGCACGTCGGGCAGGTACTGCTGGGCGGCCACGGCGTGCGGGGCGTCGTGGGCGTACTGGTAGCCCTGGCCGTGGCCCAGACGTCCGGCCCCGGCATAGCTGGCGTCGCGCAGGTGCGCCGGAACAGTACCGACAGCGCCTTTGCGCACGTCAGCCAGGGCTTTGTCGATACCGAGGTACGCGGCGTTGGACTTCGGGGCGGTGGCCACGTGGACGACTGCTTCGGCCAGGACGATCCGCGCCTCGGGCATCCCTATGAGCGCCACCGCCTGGGCTGCGGCGACAGCGGTCTGCAGGGCTGAGGGGTCGGCCATACCCACGTCCTCGGCGGCGGCGATCATGATACGCCGGGCGACCCACCGCGGGTCCTCCCCCGCGGCGAGCATCCGTGCCAGGTAGTGCAGGGCAGCGTCCACGTCCGAACCGCGCATGGACTTGATGAAGGCGGAGATGACGTCGAAGTGCTGGTCCCCGGCGCGGTCGTAACGCACCGCGGCGACGTCCACAGCTGCTTCCACGTCGGCGACGGTGATGTCAGTGGTGTCGCCGACGGCTGCTTCCACGATGGTCAGGGCGCGACGAGCGTCCCCTGCGGCCAGACGGACGATGTGGTCCAGCGCCTCGTCGTCGAACCGTACGGCGCCAGCCAGACCGCGTTCGTCGGTGACAGCCCTGGTGACCAAGGCAGCGACATCGGCGTCATCCAGGGGGTGCAAGGTCAGCAGGAGCGAACGCGACAGCAACGGCGCCACGACGCAGAACGACGGGTTCTCGGTGGTCGCGGCCACGAGGGTCACCCAGCGGTTCTCCACCGCAGGCAGCAGGGCGTCTTGCTGGGTGCGGCTGAAACGGTGCACCTCGTCGATGAACAGCACCGTCTCGGTACCAGCGCGGGCCAGCAGACGCCGGGCGTCGTCGATAGCGGCACGCACCTCCTTGACCCCTGCGCTCACCGCCGACAGCTCGACGAAACGCCGTCCGTGGGCCACGAGGTAGGCCAGCGTCGTCTTGCCCGTTCCTGGCGGGCCCCACAGCAGCAACGAGGTGACAGCGGGGGCACCAGGTTCGAGCAGGCGCCGCAGCGGCGAACCGGCGACGAGCAGGTGCGCCTGGCCGGCGACCTCGTCCACCGTCGTTGGGCGCATCCGCACAGCCAGGGGCGCGTGGGCTGGGTCCACTGTCGGCGTGAGCCCTGAGGCGTCGAACAGGTCCACGTCCGAAGCCTACGCGCCGTCGGGCGACGGCCGCGGCACCGGCCGCCCAGACCCCCGTCCGAGTGAGCGATGTTTCTGCCTGGCACACATGTTTCTGGCAGAAACAATTGTGTCTGGATCCGTGCAGAAAAGGGCTCCAACCACCAGGAAACGGCTGCTACCGTCGCAAGCGTGCACCCCAAAGCAGTCTCATAAAGACGGCACAGGAGATGACCTGCACAAACATGGAACGCCAGTGCCGGTCCGGACGCACCACAGCTGTCCCCCGGCAGCCCGACCCAGAAAGGTGAGGCCGTTGTCCATCCCCTACCCGACGCCCCAGGCACCCACACAACGGCCGCCGGCCGGGTCCGGCTGGGAAGTCCCGGGTCAGCAACCACCCCAGGGGTACCCCCAGCAACCAGCCTCCCAGCCCTTCGCCGCCCACGAACAACAAGCCCACCAGCTCGCGGCCCAACAACACGCCCAACAGCTGCAAGCCCAGCAGATGCAAGCCCAACAGCTGCAAGCCCAACAGCTGCAAGCCCAGCAGCTGCAAGCCCAGCAGGCGCAGTGGGCCCAGCAGCAGGCAGCATCGTCGCCGATGTCGCAGTCCCAGCAGCTCCTGGCGCGGCATCTCCAGCAAGAACAAGCACAACGCCAGGCCCAACAGCTCGCGGCCCAGCAGGAACAAGCACAACGCCAGGCCCAACAGCTCGCGGCCCAGCAGGAACAAGCGCGACGCCAGGCCCAACAGCTCGCGGCCCAGCAGGAACAAGCGCAACGGCAGGCCCAGCAGCACGCGGCCCAGCACCGGGCGCAACAAGCCGCGTCGCAGACCCAGCAGGCCCAGCTGACCCAGGCGCAGTGGGCAGCCCAGCTCGCAGCCCAGCAAGCCCAGGCCCAGCAGCAGGCCGAGGCGCACCAGGCGCAAGCCGCCGGGTACATGACACCGACCGCAGGGCAGCAGGGGCACCAAGCACAGCTGACGGCTGGTGGTCCGGCACCGGCCCCGGCGGTCCCCCAGCGCCAGAGGTGGGGTGGACCCGGTCCGCAGATCCCCCCGCTCCCGCCGTCCACACCAGGGCCCAGCTCGCGGGCCATGAGCCCGTCCACCGCATGGGGTCACCCAGAGCCCGAACCGTCAGCCGGTGCTGGTCCCCAGGACGCCCCCAACGAGCCGTCCGCCTCTGACATGCGCAAAGGTTTCGCACTGGCGTTCCTGGCCGTCCCCGTGGGGATGGTGCTGGCTTTCGCGGTGTCGTACCTGTCCTACAACGTCGGCATACCACGGTTTGCCTTCGTGGCTCCGGGCATCGTGGCAGGGTTCGGCGCTGTGTGGCTGTTCCGCCGCAAGGTTGGCGACGTCACGACCAAGGGGATCGTGCGTCTGGCCATCGTCGGTGTTGTGTCGGCTGTCTTCCTTGTCGTCGCGGCGCTGGCCGGTGACGCGGTCGTCATCATGGGTGAGGTCGGCAGCCAGTACCTCGTCGAGGGCCTCATCATCGTGGTCAAGGCGAACGTCGTGTGGTACGCGCTGTTCGCCGTGTGCAACTTCGCGGGCCTGTTCGGCGCGCTACGCACCCTCAAGTAGGGCGCACGCACCCTCAAGCAGGGCATACGCACCCTCAAGCAGGGTTAGGCGCCCTCGAGTGAGGTCGGTTTGGCATCGACGCCGGCCTCTGTGCGCTGCACGGCGGTGATGGGGGCGGGAGCACCGGTGAGGGGGTCGTAGCCGCCGCCAGACTTGGGGAAGGCGATGACGTCGCGGATGGACTGACCACCGGCCAGCAGTGTCACGACACGGTCCCAGCCGAACGCGATCCCGCCGTGCGGCGGTGCCCCGTAAGCAAAAGCGCTCAGGAGGAAGCCGAATTTCTCGGCGGCCTCGTCCGGCGCGATACCCATGACGGAGAACACCCGTTCTTGCATGTCGCGGCGGTGGATACGGATCGACCCTCCGCCGATCTCGTTGCCGTTGCAGACCAAGTCGTAGGCGTAGGCCAGCGCCTCGCCCGGGGACTGCTCGAACCGGTCCGCCCACTGCGGGGCAGGAGAGGTGAACGCGTGGTGGACAGCCGTCCAAGCACCTGAGCCCACAGCGACGTCGTCGTCTTCACCGGTCGGTTTGAACAGGGGCGCGTCGACGACCCAGACGAACGCCCAGGCGTCGTCGTCGATCATGTCTGCACGCCGCCCGATCTCCAGACGGGCTGCGCCGAGCAGGGCCCGGGCCTGAGACGGTTTGCCCGCGGCGAAGAACACCGCATCACCGGGCGCGGCACCTGTCGCCTCGACCAGGCCCTCACGCTCGCCGTCGGACAGGTTCTTGGCCACCGGGCCGGCAAGTGTGCCGTCCTCAGCGACGGTGACATACGCCAGGCCTTTGGCGCCACGCTGTTTGGCCCACTCCTGCCAGGCGTCGAAACCGCGCCGGGGCGTCGACCCGCCGCCTGGCTGGACGACAGCACCGACGTACGGGGCCTGGAACACCCGGAAAGGTGTGTCGGCGAAGTACTCGGTGAGGTCCACCAGCTCGCACCCGAACCGCAGGTCGGGTTTGTCGGTGCCGTAGCGTGCCATGGCGTCGGCGTAGGTCATACGGTCGATCGGTGTGGCGATCTCGTGGCCGACCAGCGCCCACAACGCGGTGACGACGCGTTCGCCGACGCCGATGACGTCGTCCTGGTCAACAAAGCTCATCTCGATGTCGAGCTGGGTGAACTCTGGTTGCCGGTCGGCGCGGAAGTCCTCGTCGCGGTAGCAGCGCGCGATCTGGTAGTACCGCTCCATCCCGGCAACCATGAGCAGCTGTTTGAACAGCTGGGGGCTTTGTGGCAGGGCGTACCACGACCCGGGTGCCAGACGGGCCGGCACGATGAAGTCTCTGGCGCCCTCAGGGGTGGACCGGGTCAGGGTCGGGGTCTCCACCTCGACGAAACCTTCGGCGTCGAGCACTGCCCGGGCTGCAGCGTTGGCCTTGGCCCGCAACCGCATGGCGTGCGCCGGGCCGGGACGGCGCAGGTCCAGGTAGCGGTAGCGCAGCCGGGCTTCCTCCCCCACGGGTTCGTCCACGGCGGACGAGACCTGGAACGGCAAGGTGGCGGCCTCGTTGAGCACGACGACCTCGTCAGCCATGAGCTCGACCTCACCGGTCGGCAGCTGCGGGTTCTCGTTGCCCTCAGGGCGGCGGGCCACCTCGCCAGTGACCTGGAGCACGTACTCGGCGCGCAGGCCATGGGCCACCTGCTCGTCACGGACCACCACCTGGGCGATACCAGAAGCGTCGCGCAGGTCCACGAACGCCACGCCACCGTGGTCACGACGACGGTCCACCCACCCGGCGAGGGTGACGGTGGTGCCGATGTGGTCAGCACGCAGTGAACCTGCGGTGTGGGTGCGCAGCACGACGGATCCTCCGGTAGGTCAGGCGCGTTGATCGGCTGATCAGCCGCGCGAGTCTTGGGCGGCCTGCTCGGCCTGGGCCAGCCACGCCTTGCGCGCCTCCAGCGCGGTGCGGGCGTCGGCGGCTTTGCGGTCGTCACCTGCGGCAGTGGCTGTGGCCAGGTCGTCTTCCAGGCTGGCTATCGCCGCGTAGAGCTGGGCGACCATCCCTTCGGCCCGCGCGCGGGTCTCGGGGTTGGTACGCCGCCAGTGGGCGTCGTCGCTGTCGCGCACAGCGGTCTCCACCGCGCGCATCCGGGCTTCGACACGCTGCACGTCAGCACGCGGCACTTTGCCGACCTGTTCCCAGCGGGCCTGGACCGAGCGCAGCCCAGCTTTGGCCGCGGCGAGGTCTTTGACCGGCAGCAGGGCTTCGGCCTCGGTGAGCAGGGACAGCTTGACCTCGAGGTTCGCGTGGAACTCGGCGTCGACCTGCGCCGACTGGGCGTTGCGCGCAGCGAAGAACTTCTCCTGGGCGGTGCGGAAACGGGCCCACAGCGCGTCGTCGACCTGGCGCGAGGCCCGCCCGACGGCTTTCCAGCGGGTCATGAGGTCCCGGTAGGCCCCAGCGGTGACCCCCCAGTCGGTGCTCGTGGCCAGCCCCTCAGCCTCGGTGACGATCGCCTCTTTGGCGGCTTTGGCCTCGGTGTTGCGGGCCTCCAGCTGGGCGAAGTGGTGGCGGCGCTCACGGTCGAAAGTCGTGCGGGCGTGGCTGAAACGTTTCCACAGCGACTCTTCGGCAGCACGTTCGAGCCGCGGACCGCTGCGCTGGGCGTTCTTCCAGTCGTCGAGCAGCTGGCGCAGCTGGTCACCGGCCGGGCGCCACTGCATACGTTCGGTGTCGGTGGCAGCGATCTTCTCAGCCTGCTCGACGATGGCCGTGCGTTCGACGAGAGCCTGCTCTCGCGCCGCGGCACGTTCAGCCTCGACAGCCTGCCTGCGGGTCTCGGCGATCTCGTGCAGAGCCTCCAGACGGGCTCGCAGACCGTCGAGGTCACCGACAGCCGCCGGTTCGGCGAGCTCTTCAGCCAGCTTGGTGAGGGTCTGGTCGATCTCCTTGATCGACAGGTCGGTGGCGCTCAGCCGCTGGGAGAACAAGGTGACCTTGGCGTCCAGGTCCACGAACCGGCGCACGTACAAGGTCAAGGCGTCGTCACCAGTGGCACCGGGGACCTGCCCGACAACCCGCTCCCCCGCTGCTTCCACCACGGACACCGTGCCGTCGTCGGCCACTCTTCCGAACGTCGCCGCGAGGGCGAAGGCGGCTGGGTCGACCGGCGGCGGGACGGGGGCAGCATGCCTGCGACCTGGACGCGTGCCGCCAGGGCGCGGCGCACCCGGACGCGGGCCCGGGCGCCCGGCCATAGCAGCAGGTGTCGGCCGGGGCTTACGGGGTTTGGCGCCGTCAGGCTCGTCGTCGCCAGCGCTGGCCGCCGTGGAAACCTCAGGGCTGTCGCCAGCGGGGCTGCCGTCAGCACCGTCCTCGGCTGTGCTCTCGTCGGCGGGGCTCTCGTCAGCAGCGGGGCTCTCGTCGGCGGGACTGTCAGCAGGGGTGTCGGCACCAGCACTGCTGGGACTGTCGCCAGCCTCGTCAGCTGGGCTTTGGACATCCAGGCTCTGGACATCCGGGCTTTGGGCACTGTCGGTGGTGTCTGCGGGCCCGGCAGGTTCGTCGGCCTGCGTCTCGGGTGCGGCTTCGCCGGACGGTTCGCTCTTGGGCCCGACGTCGGACGTCGTTGTCTCGACGGCTACCGCAAGGTCCTCGTCCTGGGGCGGGGTCTGGCTCACTGGGTCTCCACCTTCTGGATCGTGACGGGCGAGGCCGGCATCTCCTGTCCTACCGTGCCCGTCGCTGCGATCATCTGCACGACTTCAAGACCGGAGGTGACATGTCCGAACACTGTGTACCCCCCAGCCTCGTCCGAGGGGATCATGGCGTCGTCGTAGAGGATGAAGAACTGCGACCCCATCGACTCTCCGTTGCCTGACTGACGGGCCATGGCGATCGTCCCGGCGGGGTAGAGGTCGCCTTCCGGCGCGTTCTCGACAGGCCCGAAGCTGTAACCGGGCCCGCCGCCCCCGGTGCCTTCGGGGTCGCCACACTGCAGGACGGAGATCGCCGTGGCCAGCCGGTGACAGGTCAGCCCGTTGAAGAACCCCGCCTGGGTGAGGAAGACAAAGCTGGCCACCGCCTGGGGAGCGGCCTGGCCGTCGAGCTCGATCTGGAGCGTCCCGGCGACCGGGTCGCCGTAGATCCCGTCCTGGCACAGGTCGATCGCGCCCGACCACACCCGGGCCTCGGCCACGTCCGGGGCAGGTGCTTCGTCGAAAGAAAGCTCGAGGGGGGTCGGCCGTGGGCAGACAACCGCATCCGGAGGAGAGGCCTCGGCCACAGGCGGCGCGTTGCTGGTACGGGTCGCCACAATCCCCACGGTGAGAGCACCAGCCAAGAGCGCACCCACCGCGATGAGACCGACCATCTGGTTTCGGCGACGCTTCTGCTGCGCCTTGGTCATGCGGACAACCTGCTTGGCGTACCGGCGACGGGCGTACTCCCGTTCGCGGGCTTTCTTGCTCCCCACCGTCCTCCTCCGCTTGCTGCTCACGACCGCGTCAGGTCCTGGCCCCGGCACAGTCTAGTCTCACCAGCCCGTGCGCTAGCCAGCGGGTGCGGTGTGCCGCACGACCCCGCGTCGTGGCTCACTGCCAGGAAGTGGCAGGATCGAGCCATGGCACGTATCCGCCCCCTGTCTGGTTTCCCCGAATGGCTCCCGGTCGGCCGGCTCGTCGAACAGCATGTGCTCGACGTCCTGCGGCACACTTTCGAGCTGCACGGCTTCGCCGGGATCGAGACCCGGTCCGTCGAACCCCTTGACCAGCTGCTGCGCAAAGGCGAGACCTCCAAAGAGGTGTACGTGCTGCGGCGCCTCCACGAGCAAGCCGAGGCCGGACAGCGCCGTGAGGAGGGGCTTGGCCTGCACTTCGACCTCACCGTGCCCTTCGCCCGGTACGTGCTGGAGAACGCCGGGCGCCTGGTGTTCCCGTTCCGGCGGTACCAGGTGCAAAAGGTGTGGCGTGGTGAGCGCCCGCAGGACGGTCGGTTCCGCGAGTTCACCCAGGCAGACGTCGATATCGTCGGCGACGGGACGTTGCCGTACCACGTCGAGGTCGAGATCCCCCTGGTGATCGCTGACGCGTTCGCCGCCCTGCGCGACGTCGGGGTCCCACCCGTGCAGATCCTGGTCAACAACCGGCGTGTCGTCGAAGGGTTCGCACGTGGGATGGGCCTGGCCGACGTCGAACCAGTGCTGCGCGCGGTGGACAAGCTCGACAAGGTCGGGCCCGACGTCGTCGCCGAGCTGTTGGGCACGGAGGCCGGAGCCAGCGCCGCGCAGGCCGCCGCCGTCCTGGAGCTGGCTGACCTGCGTGGCGCCGACGAGTCGGTGACCGACGCTGTGGCCGCCCTGGCGGCACGCCACAGCGTCGCCGACGAGATGCTCACCACAGGCCTGGGCGAGCTGGCAGCACTGGTGGGAGCGGCTGCGCGCCGTGCGCCTGGCACGGTGGTCGCCGACCTGAAGATCGCCCGTGGCCTGGACTACTACACCGGGTCGGTGTACGAGACGGTGCTCGTGGGCCACGAACAGCTCGGATCGATCTGCTCCGGTGGCCGGTACGACACCCTGGCCTCCGAGGGCGCCCGCACGTTCCCCGGTGTGGGCCTGTCGGTCGGGGTGACCCGCCTGGTGTCGCGCCTGCTGTCGGCGGACCTGGTCACCGCCACCCGGCCGGTCCCCTCCGCAGTGCTCGTGGCGGTCGTCTCCGAAGAGACCCGCGACGCCTCGGACCTGGTCGCCCTGGCGCTGCGCTCGCGTGGTGTGCCGGTGGAGGTCGCCCCCGCCGCGGCCAAGTTCGGCAAGCAGATCGCCCACGCTGACCGCCGCGGTATCCCCTACGTCTGGTTCCCCGGCGAGACCGACGAGGTCAAGGACATCCGCTCCGGCGACCAGCAGCCAGCCGACCCGGACACCTGGACCCCGCCCACCGACGACTGGTGGCCGCGGGTCGTCCCTGCAGCACCAGACCGCTGAGTTATCCACAGGCCCTCCACGCGGGGCCTGTGGGCTGTGCCATGCTCGAGGGTATGTTCACCTGCGCTGATGTGCTCGACGACCTGGGCGACGACGCACCATCTCCCCCTGTGCTGCTGTACCGCGCCGATATCCCGCCTGACACCTGGGCGGGGTTGCTCGCCGACGGCCACTACCGACGGCTCACCGACGGCTGTGCCCTGCGCGCCGACGTCACCGAGGATGTCGAGCACCGTGCCTGTGCCCTTCCCGGCCCGTTACCGGCACGGTCGGTGGTAGCCAGGACCAGCGCGGCCTGGGTGCACCTGGGTGGGGTGGCACCTGGCCGTGTCGACCTGGTGGTCCCCCCAGGGCGCCGTGTCGACCCGTCGCTGGACTGGCGCTGCACCGAGGCAACCTTGACCGCGGCCGACGTCGTGACAGTGGGCGGCCACCCGGTGACGACCGTGACCCGGACCCTGTTCGACCTGGCCTTCGCCCCCGACGCTGCCCATCTCTGGACAACCCTCGTCGCCTTGTGCGACTCCGGCGCGGACCCGGCGTCCGCGCTGGCAGCCGTCACCAGCCAGCGCGGCTCACGCCAGGCGCGCAGTCTCCTGGCACAGCTGGTGCCCTGACCCCACAGTGACCCTCACACGTGCACCGCAGGTTCGACAGCCGCTTTGGCACCGGTGATGCGGTACACGTCGTACACGCCTTCGACCTTGCGGACCGCGTCGAGCACTGACGCCAGGTGCGACGGCTCAGCCATCTCGAACAAGAACCGCGACAGGGCGACACGGTCGCGGGACGTCGAGACCGCTGCGGACAAGATGTTCACGTGGTGGTCCGACAGCACCCGGGTGACGTCGGAGAGCAACCGGGCACGGTCGAGCGCCTCGACCTGGATCTGCACCAAGAACAGGTGGGGGTCGTCGGGGTCCCACTCGACATCCACGATGCGGTCAGGCTCGCGGCGCAGCCCCTCGATGTTCACGCAGTCGATCCGGTGCACCGAGACCCCTGAACCGCGGGTGACATACCCGACGATCGGGTCTCCGGGCACAGGGGTGCAGCATTTGGCCAGCTTCACCCACACGTCGTCCAGCCCGTGGACAGTGACCCCTGCACCCTCACGGGCCTTGCGTTGCAGCCCTGGCCGGGCAACCTCGGCGAGGTCCTCTTCGTTGGCCGGCTCGCCGCCGATGGAGGCCACCAGGCGCGACACGACAGTGGTCGCTGCGACCTGGTTCTCGCCGATCGCCGCGTACAGGGAGGTGACGTCGACGTAACGCATCTCCTGGGCCAGCGTGACCAGGGCCTCGTGCGACAGCAGCCGCTGGATCGGCAGGTTCTGCTTGCGCATGGCCTTGGCCATGGCGCTCTTGCCGCGTTCGACAGCCTCTTCGCGGCGTTCTTTGGAGAACCACTGGCGGATCTTGTTACGGGCCCGGGGGCTCTTGACGAACGTCAGCCAGTCCTGCGAGGGCCCGGCAGTCTCGGACTTGGACGTGAACACGTCCACGACGTCACCGTTCTCCAGCGCCGAGTCCAGCGGCACCAGACGTCCGTTGACCCGTGCGCCCATCGTCCGGTGGCCGACCTCGGTGTGCACGGCGTAGGCGAAGTCCACCGGGGTGGACTCCTGCGGCAAGGCGACGACATCGCCTTTGGGTGTGAACACGTAGACTTCCGAACCCGCGATCTCGAACCGCAGCGAGTCCAAGAACTCTGAGGGGTCGGCGGTCTCGCGCTGCCAGTCCACGAGCTGGCGCAACCAGGCCATGTCGGAGGGCAGGTCGACCTCTTCGGTCCGGGTGGACTTGGAGTTCTCCTTGTACTTCCAGTGCGCTGCGACGCCGTACTCGGCACGCCGGTGCATGTCGTGCGTGCGGATCTGGACCTCGACCGGTTTGCCGTCCGGCCCGATCACCGTCGTGTGCAACGACTGGTAGAGGTTGAACTTCGGCATCGCGATGTAGTCCTTGAACCTGCCCGGCACCGGGTTCCAGTGCGCGTGCAGCACCCCCAGGGCTGCGTAGCAGTCGCGGACCGTGTCGACCAGCACCCGCACGCCGACCAGGTCGTGGATGTCGGCGAAGTCGCGGCCCCGCACGATCATCTTCTGGTAGATCGAGTAATAGTGTTTGGGCCGACCAGTGACCAGGGCTTTGATCTTGGCGGTGCGCAGGTCGCCGATGACCTCTTCGCGCACTTTGGTCAGGTACTCCTCGCGAGCCGGAGCACGTTCGGTGACCAGGTGCACCAGCTCATCGTAGACCTTCGGGTACAGCGTGGAGAAGGACAGGTCCTCCAGCTCCCACTTGATGGTGTTCATCCCGAGGCGGTGGGCAAGAGGGGCGTAGATCTGCAGCGTCTCGTGCGCGGTGCGTTCGGCGGACGACGTCGACACGTGCTGCAGGGTCCGGCAGTTGTGCAGCCGGTCGGCCAGCTTGATGACCAGCACGCGGATATCGCGCGCCATGGCCACGACCATCTTGCGGACCGTCTCGGCCTGGGCGTCGTCGCCGTAGGTGACTTTCTCCAGCTTGGTCACCCCGTCGACGAGCATGGCTATCTCTTCGCCGAACTCTTCGCTCAGCTGTCCCAGGGAGTAGTCGGTGTCTTCCACCGTGTCGTGCAGCAGGGCCGCAGCCAGGGTCGACGGCATCATGCCCAGCTCAGCCAGGATCGTGGCCACCGAGATCGGGTGGGTGATGTACGGGTCGCCGCTCTTGCGCAGCTGGCCGCGGTGGGCACGTTCGGCGACGACGAACGCCTGCTCGATCACCGCGATAT
>WRET01000014.1 GCA_009779195.1 Micrococcales bacterium | reverse complement strand
AGCTTGTCTGGGTCGGTTTCGACCAGCGGGTCGGAGTCTGTGAGTGGGTCTGAGTCGACATCGTCCTCCGAGTCTGGTTCCGTCAGCTTGTCTGGGTCGGTTTCGACCAGCGGGTCGGAGTCTGTGAGTGGGTCTGAGTCGACATCGTCCAGCGAGTCTGGTTCCGTCAGCTTGTCTGGGTCGGTCTCGACCAGCGCGTCCGGGTCCATGGGGGGGTCGGCGTCGGGCACCAGCGTGTTGGGGTCCGCGAGCGTGTCGGGATCTGTCTCTGCTAGTGAATCTGAGTCGACGTCGACGAGCGAGTCGCAGCGGACGGTTATCTACGAGTCTGTCAGTGGGACGCTCTCGGCGAGCGATTCTGAGTCTTCTGTCAGCGATTCGGTGCTCGAGAGCATGTCCGACGCCGAGAGCTACCTGCACAGCGAGTCCACATTACCTGCGAACGCGGACGGGAGCCGCGTGTCGCGGATCGGGTCGCTGCTGTCTTCGCTGAACATCTTCGGCCACAGGACATGAGTGTGGCAAATGAGACGAGAAAGGAGGAGGTGTGGCACAGGTTCGTGACGGCAAGTTCGCGACGTTGAAGACGAAGCTCGGGTGGACAGCGTTGTTCTTCGCGTGCTTCATGGTCGGCCGCAACATCCCGATCCCCCTCCTGAGCGACCAGGCGACGAACACCAGCCAGGTCAACACGGACCTGCTCAATGCTGCCAACATCGCATCGGGCGGCAACTTCTTCCACCCGTCGGTCTTCTCCCTGGGCCTGGGGCCGTGGATGGGCGCGGCGATCCTGTGGCGGTTCCTCCTCATCGGGAAGATCACCAGGGACCGAAAAGTCCCAGAAGAAACGGTGAAACGCGCGCGCGACCTCGTGATGGTGGCCCTGGCGGTCGTCCAGGCTGTCAGCCTGATGTCGAGGTACCAGATCCAGGGAACGTCGTGGGGACCGTTCTCGGACATAGTCAACGCACAGGTTTTCGTTGTCGTCGTGCTGACCTTGGGTGCAGTGCTGGTGGCATGGCTGGCGAACCAGAACGAGGACAAGGGCCTCGGTGGCGTCACCATGTTCATCCTCTACCAGATCATCATCACGGCTATGCGGAACACGCAGGTCTTGTCCGCCGCGACGGCTGACGCCCAGTCCGTGCGTGTGCTGTGGTTCGTGGTCCTTGCATGTGTTTGCGTCGTGCTCGTCGGAGTGTTCGCCGGCAATGCCGAGCTACGGCTCCACGTCAACAAGACCTCTATCGACTCCGGCTACACCGGTGTGTCCTACCTGCCGGTCAAGCTGAACCCCGCGGGTGCCTCACCCATCATGTACGCGCTCACCCTGCTCGTGATCCCGCACTACGTCGCCCACGCGGCTGGTGCGGTGTTTCCGGGTGCTTCGGCGGGCGCTGACCGGTTCCTGGCGGCCTGGGGGCTGAACACCCACCGAGGGTTCGTCGCCTACCTCGTGCTGTTGTTCGTGATGACAATATTTTTCGGGTTGTTCATGGTGAACCCCAAGGACATAGCCAAGCGTATGAAGAACGGCGGCGAGTACTTCGACAACGTCCCTCCTGGTCAGGCCACGAAGAGGTTCCTGAGCAGGAACGTCGTCGGACTCTCGGTGTTCAGCGGCATCGTCCTGGTGTTGTTCACCGGTCTTCCGATGTACTTTATCGGGCAGTTCCCGAACCTGCAGTACGTCCTCATGGCACCAGGAACCGTCATGATCCTTCTGGGCCTGCTGTGGGTGCTTCGAGAAGAGATCGCCGACACGACGCTCGGGACGAAATACGACTTCACGTTCAAGACCCAGCCGAGCAGGGCAGCCGCATGATCCACTTCATCTCCTCCTGGTACAACCCCGTCCGTCCGTGGTACACCACCGACAGCGTGTGGTTCCGCAGCACCGCGCGGTCCCAGGCTGACGACACCGTCACCCAGCTGCGGGTCTTCTCGCAGGGGGACGAGGACGCCGGGCTCGTCGTGCTGAACTACGCTCCGACCCTGCGACGGTTCCTGCACGCCCAGGACCTTTTCGGCCTGCCGTACTGGTCGTTCTTCGACGAGATCCAGGGGTTGGGAGACGACTACACCCGGCCCCTCGACTTCCTCTCGCTGGACTGGCCGCAAGACGTCAGCTTCTACTACAACCCGTTCATCGTCACCGTCATGCAGGGTTCCGAGGTCTACGCACGGGTCTACCTGGCCCGAGAAGGCACGCTGCTGGCCATCCGGTATTACGGGGCCGGGATGCCCACGCTCGCGCGGATCTTCGACGACAGGGGCTTTTTGTCCAGCATCCTCATGCACGACGAGGAGGGGCGCCCGGCGACCCAGTTCTACCTGTCGCGCACTGGCGACGTCATCGTCAGCGAGGATGTGCTCTCAGGGCAGATCGACATCCTCCAGAACGACGACGACCGGTTCGCCCGCTCGTCGTACGAGAGCTGGGAAGCTCTCATCGCCGAGTTCCTCGGGGTGCACCTGGGCAAACGCCAGGGGGAACGCGACACGGTGGTCCTGGCACTGTCACAGCAGCACAACGCCCTGGTCGCGTCGACGCTCGGCGACCAGACGTTGGTTCTCTCGCGTTCGCCTTCGAGGCGTGAGGGTGCGTCGAGCGCATTGCTCGACCGGGCCGGTGCCGTCTTCACGGACGTCGGCCAGGGCGACGGCGAAGCGGAGCAGGAACAACAGTGGGCATTTCTGCCCGAGCTGTCGATCTACCCCTTAGAACGACGTGCGACGTTCGGGGCGAGCACGAACGAGAGCAAGACGTACATCGCCTTGTTCGTCGACAACATCACCACTGACGAGCTCGACTACACGATCGCCACCATGGCGGGCCAGCTCGTCGACGACAACGCCCGGCTCCTGGTGTGCACCTTCCGGTCTCAGGACCTGGAGTACCTGCACGAGGTCCGGCGTGTGATCGGCGGATACCAGCGCCTCGACCTGGCGTTCCTCGGTGATGACATTGCTGGGCTGAGCGTCGACATGGGCGCCGCCGACGCTCCGGAGGACAAGATCATGCTCACCTTCGTGGACCGGGAGGCCGAGCTGATCGCCACGATGGCCAAGTCCCGGGTGCTCGTCGACCTCGGGGCCACCGTGAACTACCACCTGGCGACGGAAGCGGTCAACGCCGGAGTTCCCCAGATCAACCGCTACCAGCAAGACCTGGTCACGCACCCGATCAATGGCTACGTGATCGACGACGACTCGCAGCTGGCGACGGCCCTGGACCACTTCCTGGTCGGGCTGGAGCACTGGAACCAGTCGCTCGTGCAGTGCAGGGTGCTGCACGATATCTTCCGGGCACCAGAAGTCCTTGGCCGGTGGGACCTCATCAAGGAGGTGGCGGCCTATGCGGGTCCTGCAGATCGGGCGTGAGGACTGGTCACAGTCGTGCCGTGTGCCAGCTGGTGTCGAATGGTCTTTTGCCGACGTCGACGACAGCTCCGGCTTCGACGTGCTTCTTGCTGGCCACCCTGATGTCACGGTGCTCGACGCTGCCTGCAGCCTGGACCACCTGGAGGCGTTCGACTCGGCCGTCGCGCCGCACACGTTGCTCGTCGCGCGGCACCTGGCGACGGCGTTCGACGACACCTACCAGCGGTTCTTCGCACGCAAGGTGGTGGTCTACGAAGACATGAGCCACCGCCAAGGCATCGTCGACGAGCTGCCCCGCAAATTTTTCGCAAGGCCGTTCGGCCAGAAGCTGGAGATCCACAAGGCGATGGTCTCGCCGTTCCACACCTGCGACTCGTGGTTCGAAGGGAACTCGTACCTCGCGACGACTGTTGACGAAAATACCGACGGCTTTCGCCAGCTGGTGACGTGGAAGGAGAACATCGCCTACGAGAGCGACCACCCGCTGGAGCTGTGGCCCGAGTTCGTGGCCGACCCCGGTTGCCAGATCGAGCTCGGTGTCCAGCTCGTCGCCTCCGGCACCCCGGAAGTCATCGCTTTCCAGACGAGGTACTCACAGTCGGAGCTGTCGGAGCCGGTCGTCATCGCAGAACCGACGAGCGGGTATCTCTCCTGCTCGGTCTTCGCCAAGGGCAGCGGCACGGTCAAGGTCGGGCCGGTCCACTACCGGCACTCCCGGCTCGGTGCGGGCCACTTCCTGCCCGGCGGGCAGCGGATCGTCGACTCCCGGCGCGAAGAGCTGTTCTTCTACTTCCACCCCGGGAACCTGACACCTCCGCTGAACATCTACTTCGCCGGATACCGCCCAGCCGAGGGTTTCGAGGGCTACCACATGATGGAAGGTCTTGGGCACCCTTTCCTCCTCGTGACAGACCCCCGGCTGGAAGGAGGACGTTTCTACCTCGGCTCCGATGGCCTCGAAGGTGAGCTGCTGCAGATGATCCGCGAGCTCATCGCCTCTCTGGGGTTCACCGAGCACGACGTGATCTTCTCGGGCCTGTCGATGGGCTCCTTCGGCGCCCTGTACTACGGGTCGCAGCTCGACGCGCTGGCGATCATCGCCGGCAAGCCCATCGTCGATCTTGGGTACGTCGCCGAACGCGGCCGGCTGGTACGCCCCAACGACTTCTTCACGGTCTTCGACATCGTGAACTTCTGGGACCGCGACGGCGACCCTTCGGTCGACGCTTTCACCCAGCGGCTCGTCGAGCGCTGGAACGGAAACCCGGGGTTCGGCGACACGAAGATCTTGATGTCCTACATGGCGCAGGACGACTACGACGACCAGGCATACTACACGCTGCTCAACTCGCAGACCGGCAAACCGACGACAGTGATCGCCCGGGGTTACCAGGGACGTCACAACGACGACAGCGCATCGATCGTGACCTGGTTCGTCAACCAGTACAGACGAGTGATCGACGAGTACCAGGCGGTGCGCGATGACCACCAATGAAGTCACGACTGTCCGCTGGGGCTGCCCTGACAGCCAGATGTCCCTCTACGGGACGGCGCTGGTGCTCGCGGCTTCAGGCGAGGTCGCCCTGGTGAACCGTCTCATGCCTGCAGGGACGACGATGCAGGAGTGGTATTCGTCCACCGACTACCAGGCGGTGCGAGAAAGCCCGGTCCTGCCGCTGCTGCACGGCGGTATGACCTACCGCGTCGTTGCAGATGCCACGTCCGTCCCGGCGGGAACCTTCTTCTTCGAGGTGCGGTTCTTCGACCGCTTCGACACGTTGCTCTCGGCTGTGGTGCTGTACCCGCCGGAGCATTCGTTCGGGTACCCGCCAGACAGCCACCACTACACGATCCGGCTGGTGAACGCGGGGTGCGACGAGCTGCGTTTCACGTCCTTGACCTTGCTGGAGGTGGAGCCACATGGCCAGGAGTGAGGCGAAGAACCAACGGCTCGTCGCACGGGTGGGCTCGCACCGCGACGCCATGCACGCGCTGTCCGACGCGGAGCTGGCGGACATGACACGGCAGTTCCGTGAACGGGTCGACAAGGGGGAGACCCTCGACCACCTCCTGCCCGAGGCCTATGCGGCTCTCCGGGAGGCGGCCTCGCGGACCGTGGGGAAGTTCCCCTACGACAACCAGGTCCTCGCTGCGGTCGTCATGCACCAAGGCGACATCGCCGCCATGAAGACGGGGGAGGGCAAGAGCCTGACCGCGACGCTTCCGCTGTACCTCAACGCCTTGTCGGGCCGCGGTGCGATGCTCGTCACTGTCAACGGCTACCTGGCCCGTCGCGACGCCGAGGAGTTCCGGCCGGTGTACGAGTTCATGGGTCTGCGTCTGGCGATCGGCGTGCCAGAATCCGCTGCGAACGACTTCTCAACCAACGAAAAGAAAGACATTTACGCTGCGGACGTCATCTATTCTACGAGCGACAAGCTAGGTTTCGACTATCTCCTGGAGAACCTGGCGGGGACGAGCGAGGAGAAATACCTGCGCCCGTTCAACTACGTGCTGATCGACGAGGCAGACGCGATCTTGCTCGACCTGGCGCAGATGCCGTTGGTCATCTCCGGATCCCCGCGGGTGCAGTCTAACCTGTACCCCCTGGCGGACGCGTTCGTCGCGACGTTGCGCGAAGACGTCGAGTACGAGTACGAAGAGAGCACGGGCGTCGTCACCCTCACCGACGCTGGGACGGTGGCAGCGAACCGGTTCTTCCGGGTCGCCAACATCTACGACCGGCAGTATTTCCAGCTCAACCGCCACATCAACCTCGCCCTGCGGGCGCGGACAAGCTTCGAGCCGATGCGCGACTACATGGTGATGGCAGGCAGCCTCGTCCTCCTCAGCGCAGTGACGGGCCGTCTCCTGGAAGGCAACAAGCTCCAGGGTGGGCTGCACCAGGCTATCGAGGGCAGAGAGGGTCTGGAGATCACCACAGAGAACAGGGCGATGGCGTCGGTGACCTACCAGAACCTGTTCGGGATGTTCGACCGCATGGGCGGTATGACGGGTACCGCAAAAGGATCGGAGAAAGAGCTGCTCAAGACCTACGGGACACAGGTCATCGAAATACCGACGTACCGTCCGGTGGTCCGGGTGGACGAACCCGATATCGTTGTCGAGACGGTCGAAGAAAAAGAGAGCCTCGTCCTGGACTACCTCGAAGAGGTCCGCCAGACGGGACGGCCGGTCCTGCTCACCACAGGTTCGGTCTCCAGCTCGGTAAAATTCTCCCGGTACTTGCTCGACCGTGGTATTGAGCACAACCTGCTCAACGCCCTGAGCGAAGCCAGGGAAGCAGCGATGATCGCCGAGGCCGGGCGCAAAGGCGCGATCACCGTCGCCACCCTCATCGCCGGGCGGGGGACCGACATCAAGGTCGAGGCCGAGGCAAAAGAGCTGGGTGGGCTGGTCATCATCGGGGCCGAGAAGTTTCCCAACCTGCGTGTCGAGGGGCAGGTCCGCGGCCGGGCCGGGCGGCAGGGCGACCCAGGGTCCAGCCGTTTCTACGCCTCGATGCAAGACGACCTCTTCGTCAAGTTCGGCTCGGTCAAACCCGAAGATGTCGCCAAGAAGCGGCGCAGCCCGAGCGCCATGCAGCACCTGCTAGAACGCGCCCAGCGGGCCGCCGAGGACTCTGCCAGCGGCGCCCGCAAGCTGTCCAAGGACTTCGACATCGCCATGTCGCGCCAGCGTGACCTCGTCTACGCGATGCGCGACCAGATCATCACAGGCGACCCGGTCACGCGGTCCGAGCTGGAGCAGATCGCGGTGGGTGTCTTCGCCGACGCCCTGGCGGCCCGCGCTGGCGACCCCCGCGCCTTCCTCATGCGGTACGTCTTCGACAACCTCAGCTACCACCTGCCCGCTGGCTTCAGCACCCTGGACACCGACGACCGCCAACATGTGCGCGAGTTCCTCACGACGGTGTTCTCCCAGGTGGTGGACGACAAGGCCGACACCCTGGCCGACGCCGAGACCTACACCAAGTTCCAGAACATCGTCTTCCTCAAGGCGATCGACGTTGCCTGGGTCGAGCAGGTCGACTTCCTGGAACAGCTGAAGACTGTCGTCCAGGACCGGAACATGGCACAGCACAAAGTCGAGTACGAGTACCGCAAGGAGGCCTATTTCTCCTTCGAGGAGATGAAGAAACGTATCAGCCGCGACGTCGTGCGCCTGCTGTGCTTGAGCCGTATCGAGCGCGGCGCCGACGGCAGCCTCGTCATCCAGTTCGCCTGAGCGGACGGAACCTGCGTGCGCGTCTACAACGTCAACAAGGCCGTCGGGCTCGCGTCGAGCGGCGTGGAGTACGCCCAGAGGTACCGGCGGGAGGTTTTCGACGGTATCGCGTGGGTCGAGGACTACTACGTCTTCACCGACTACATCTCCACCAACCTTGCCGTATTTACTGCTCGGCTCGGTTTCGCCGAAGCACAGGTGCTGTGGATCTACAACCTGGTGACAGGGCGCCAGACGTTGCCGTGCACGCTGAGCGTGGACGAGTTCGTCTCGACCGTCGCCCAGCCCCACACCACTGAGCAGACGCAACCGGACTGCACCGACGTCGTCGTGACAGATTCTGCCGTGCGGTACAGGGTCAGGACCGGCGAAGGCCAGCTCGTCGACCGCGTCGAGACCCTGGTGGGCGACCAGCTGGTCCGTGTCGACCACTACGACGAGACGCTGAACAACGTCGAGCACTTCCACGACAACCAGCTGGTGCGCCGGGTGTTCTACACCCCCGACGGGCGGGTGGGCGCCGAGCAGTTCTACCGGAACAGCGAGATCACCCGGACACTGGTCACACCAGCCTCGCCGCTCTACGACACAAGCCCCAGCTCGTTCGGCGGAAATATTGTGCTCGAAAGCCGTTCGCAGTTCTTCCAGCTCGTCTTCGCTCACCTGTTCAGCCGGCCCGACGACGTGGTGGTCGTGGACAGGGCCCTGGACGTCATCGACGGTATCTACCCGGTGCTCGGCGACCACCGTCTGTACTCGGTCGTGCACGCCGAGCACTTCGACCCCAGGCAGGCTGACGACGGTGTTCTGCTCTGGAACAACCACTACGAGAACGTGTTCACCCGCCCGGACCTGGTCGACGGTCTCATCGTGTCGACCTGCCGGCAAAAGCAAACCCTGGAAGGCCACCTCGCATCACGAGGACCAGGCGGTGAGATCCGGGTGGTGTGCATCCCGGCGGGTGTGGCGAAAACCCCTGTTGCCTCGCCCCAGTACGACCGGCTGGGGCTGGTCACCGCCTCCCGCCTGGCCGACGAAAAACACCTCGACATCCTCGTCCGCGCTGTCGCCGAGGCCCACAAGACTCTGCCTGGGCTGCACCTCGACATCTATGGCGAGGGGAACCGCGACCACCTGCTCGCCACTGTCCGCGAGACACAGGCCGAAGACTACGTGCGCCTCGCCGGGCACCGCCAGCTCGACGGGGTGCTTGGTTCGTACGGGCTGTACGTGTCGGCGTCCACGTCTGAGGGTTTCGGGCTGTCGGTGCTCGAGGCGATCGCTGAGGGTCTGCCGGTCGTCGGGTTCGACGTCGACTACGGCAACAAGGAGATGGTCGCCGAGGGAGTCAACGGCCGCCTGGTGCCCCACACGTGTGACGAGCGCGACGTCGTCGAGATCGCCGGCGCTGTTGTCGATGTGCTGACCGGCGGTTCCCTCGACGACATGAGGAACCATTCTGTGCGCAAGGCGCAGACGTACGCCGCCGCCAACGTCCGCACGCTGTGGGAGCGTCTGCTTGCCGAGGAGAAGACGTGCTAGCCCTGTTCAACAATGTCGACGACGCGACGAAACAGCTGATGCGGTCGCTGAAGGCCGCGGGCCTGGCTTTCACCGCCGTCGCGGTCCACTACGACGGCGAGCTGCCGGACGCAGTGCTGTGCCCGTTCACCACGTACACGGGTATCGAACCGGTGGGTGATCCACTGTTCTTCGACGAAGTGCCTGTTCCTGCCTGGTGCGAGATCCGCCAGGGGAGCCAGACCTACGGCGAGATCCTGCGCGACGGTTTGGCGATCGGCCGGATCCACTACGAGCCGAACTCGTTCCGGCAGGTGGAGAGCGTCGACTGGTTGTTACCAGACCGGACCCTCGGCCACACGGACCACTACGACCGGTACGGCAACCGGTACGCCACGACGTATTACAGCAGCGGTGTGGCCTACCAGACCGTCTACTACGGCCCAGGGGAGTGGGAGGTCGAGGTCGGTCACACCAGCCGGGTCGTGACGATGCGGTCGGCGCACAGCAGGCTGACCTTCGAGACGCTGACCGACTTCGTCTCGTATTTCCTCGACGACCAGCAGATCGCCACCGACCGTGTCGTGGTCAACTCCTTGTCGTACCCGTTGTTCGTCATGCGCCGACGTTCGCCCGCACCGAGCACCACCTTGTTCTGGCAAGAGCCGATGCCAGACGATGTACCAGGCAATATGGTCACGGAGCTAGAAAGCCCCCAGGCGCTCGAGCGCATCGTGTTCTGCGATGAGCAGCTGCGGCGCAAGGTGGCGCAGCGCTACCGGAGCACCGCCGTGGACATCACCTACCTTTCCCACCTCGACCAGTTCGCCGACAAGCACGGCTACGACCCCCGGCGCGCTTTCACGCTGACCAGCACCGACGAGATCCCCGCTCTGGCAGAGCTGCTCGAAGAGCTCCCAGACGTGAGGTTCTCCGTCGCAGCCTTGACCCTCATGAGCGAGAAGCTGCACGCCCTGGGCCGGACGCACGCGAACCTGACGCTGACCCCCACGATCACCCACAAGCAGATCCGCGAAGAGCTGGACAAGGCGTCGGTGTACCTCGACATCGACGCCGGCGCGCACGTCCTCGACGTCGTCAAGGCGGCCTACCACCTCAACCTCCTCGTCCTCGCCTCCACCGCCCACGCGAAAGCCCCCGACCACTGCCTCACCTTCGCCACGACAGCAGACCTCAAGGCGTGCCTGGCAGCTGTGACCACGAACCCGCTCGACAGAACCAGCCGTCTCGACGACCTGCACACCCAGCACGGCCCGCAGTCGACCCCATCTGACTACCGACGGCTCTTGGCGCCCGCGACGAACCCGTGAGCCAAAGCCGGTGAGCTCGACCCTCAGGTTTGGCGGGCTGCCTGGCGGGCGGCGGTCTCGCTGGAGAAGGTGCGGGGAAACCCGGAGGCGTTGAGCTGGGGGTTGCCGCCAGCGTCGACCAGCCAGAACTTGCCCTTGCCGTCAGGGGTGGGCTGCCAGGGTGGGTCCTCGTCGGTGGGTTCCGGGGACATCTCGGCCAACGCGGAGGAGATCCGGCGGCGGGCAGTCAGCTCGGACGCGGAGTTCATCGTCAGGCCAGTCTGGAACCATGTCCCGTCGGGCATGGTCCACCGCACATGCGTGGACTTGCGCACCTCGACGGTCCCACCAGCCTTGCGGAACTGCCGGACCAGAGGTTCGAGGTCCTTGTTGATCCCCAACCCCATCTCGCCACCTCCGTCCCGTCGCTGGTGCAGGCATGTAGGCTCCCACACCCCTGTCGTGTCTGTCGCCGGCGTTCACCGTAGTGGCGCAGGATCCCGCTCGACGTGCTCCCCAGCGAGGCAGTGACGATGCTTCGGGTGGGACCGAGACCGGGCGAGACAGTGGGCGGGACAGTGGGGACGGTTCCTCAGTCTTGCCGCCGCGCCGGGACGGCGCAGTTGGCAAGACAGTAGGAACCGTCCCCACTGTCCCGCCCACTGTCTCACCCTTGTGCGAGCGCCAACAAGCCGATGGTCGGCGCAGCCGTCCGAGGCGTTTCGGGCGGGTTGCGGGGATCCGATGGGTCGGCGCAGCCGAGCGAGCCAGGGGGTCACGGGGGCTGGAAGCCCCCGTGCGGGGTGCGGGGGCTCGACCCCCGCAGCATGACGAGACCGACGCGGCCTGCGCTTCGCGCAGGCACACGTCGGCCTCGGTCTCGTGTCCGGAAGGGGACTTGAACCCCTACGCCCTGTACGGGCACTAGCACCTCAAGCTAGCGCGTCTGCCATTCCGCCACCCGGACTTGAGTGGTGGTCCGCGGGTCTGGGCGACCCGGGACGCGGTCGGTAACGATAGCATGGAAGGTGGTGTTTGCCCCACCCGATTCACCCGGGCGTGCTTTGTTCGGGGTACTGTGCTACCCGCGGCGTGCGCCCGCACGGAGGAAGAGATGAGTCCAGCGTCTGGCAAGACCGGTTCGGGGCGTGGTACGTCCAAGGGGGCCGTGGTGGTGGAGCCGGAACCCGCTGAGCCGACGTTCGAAGAAGTCCACGGGGACGCGCGCTGGCTGGCCAGACCTCACGGGACGGGGTGGCGGGTGGTCGACCTGGACCCGTCGGCCCCGCGGTGGTTGCGCAAGGGTGCGGGCACGTCGTGGCGCATGATCGTCTTGGTCGCGGCGGTGGCGTTGGTGTTCTGGGCCGCGTCGCAGGTGCTGTTGCTGTTCATCGCGCTGTTCTTGGCGTTGGTGTTCACGGCGGTGCTGCGGCCGTTGGTGCTGTTGCTGGAACGGGTTATGCCGCGGATGCTGGCCACAGCGGTGGCGCTGCTGTCGGGGGTGGCGGTGCTGGCGGGGTTGATCACCTACGTGGTGTATTCCGTCGTCAACCAGTGGGAGAACCTGTCGACGCAGGTCGGGGCCGGTTTGCAGCGCATCGTGGAGTGGGTGGACACCTCTGGCGGGACGGTGCAGCGCATGGGTCGGGGCGACCACATGGTCCCGCCGTTCGAAGACAAGGTTGTCGACGACTCCCCGTCGGCCATGTTCACGGTGACCAAGGAGCAGGTGGCCCAGTGGCTCGACAGCGCCAAGCAGTGGCTGGCGGACAACGCCGGCGACCTCATCGGACGGGTCGCATCGACGGCGGGCACCACGGTCGAGGTGTTCACCGGTTTGGCGCTGGCCGTGTTCTGCACGGTGTTCTTCCTGGCCAGGGGACCGCAGATGTGGCAGTGGTTCCTCGCCCAGCTTCCTGCGCACCTGCGTGAGCGGGCGCAGGCCGCCGGCACGGTGGGGTGGGACACGTTCTCGGGGTACACCCGCGGGATCTTCATCATCACCGCCGCGAACGCCTCGTTGGCGTTCTGCCTCATGGCCATCGTGGGGGTGCCGCTGGCTGCGCCGCTGGCGGTGCTGGTGTTCATCGGTGGGTTCGTCCCGCTCATCGGTGCGCCGTCAGCCATGATCGTCGCCACGATCGTGGCGCTGGCGGCGTTGGGGCCGTGGCACGCTGTGGTGATCTGCCTGGGCATCGCGCTCATCGGGCAGTTCGAGGGGCATGTGCTGCAGCCGCTGATCATGGGTAAGCAGGTGTCGTTGCACCCGGTGGTCGTCGGTATCGCCGTCATCGCCGGGACGCTCACCGCGGGGATCTTCGGGGCGGTCGTCGCGGTGCCGCTGGTCTCGGTGGCGTGGGCGGTCTTCGCCCGGCTGAGACCACCGCTGGACCCGATGGGCGACCAAGACCCCGACGAGGCCGACGACGGTGCAGACGACGACGAGGTCGGTCCGAAAGCGTGGTACCACAAGGCCGGTGCCTTGGTGCAGCGCGTGCGCCGTCGTCGTGGCGGCGAAGAGCTGAGCGCGACCGCGGGCGCGGGGGAGACCTAGGCGCTCCTTGGGGGACAACTGCCGGGTGCTAGCGTCGTCGCCATGCCTTCCACCCTCCGAACCCTTGCCCGGTCGGGAAGAGCAAGGACCACGGCTCGGCTGGAGGTGCTGTGGCGTTGAACCTGCACGTCAACGACGCGGTTGACGTCTTCGTCACGCTCGGCTGGGCTGACGCAGACCCGGCTGGCGTGCTCGACCTGCCGTTGGGAACGCCCGAGCAGCAGAAAATCGCCCTGGCGGGACTGCGCACCGGAGAGTGGGGGCACATCGCCTGGGAACAGTGGATCGCCGTTGACCCGGGGGAAGGGGCTCACCCCACGTGGTTCTTCGACCGCGACCGCCGGACGGTGATGCTCGCACTGTTCGCTGTGCGCCTTGGGGTGGACGGGCGCCATGCAGCGGTGCTGCTGTCTGACGCGCATCTCGACTCAAGAACACGGAAGCACCATATGGGGCACGTCCTTCGCGACGCGGTCGCTGCCGTGGTCGAGCAGCGGGGGGCTGGGTTCGCCCAGAAGTTCCTCACACGGGCGGTCGTTGAGGAGAGCTGGTGGTGGGGCTACCCGTCAGTCCTCGTCGGACTGGTCGAACGGTATGGCTTGCCGGTCCCACGACGGGCGTCATACCTCGAGGCGTGGCTGGGCACGGTCATCGAGGTGCTCTTCGGCGAACGTGTGGTGCTCGGCGGCGTGGTCACCGGGTGCTGCGGCCCGTCGTCGGTCTTGCCTGTCTCAGGTGCGGACCGGTTCGCCGAGCATGTCGAGGCCGCCGTCGCAGCCCACATCCCCGTCGGCGTGCAGGAAGAAGGTTCCCAACCTCGGCCCCAGTTCGGCCTGGACCACGTCATGGCTGAAGGGGTCGAGCGGGGCTGGTTGGACCGTGACGAAGCGGTCGCCTTGTTCGCCCAGCTCCTGGCCGACGGCGTCGTCCCTGACCCCCAGCGGGCCCTGGGGTGCGTCCTGGCCGACGCGGTCGCCCGCGGATGGGTCGACCGCGACGACGCGGTGGACACCGCACTGGTGGGCCTGGACGCCGCAGCACGCCCCATCGTCCGCACGATGTGGCTGGACACCTGGTTCGGCCCCCTGCACGGCACCGACGCCGAGGTTGTCTCCCGTGCCGAGGCCCTGGTCTCGGTACTGGCCTCTGGCGACCCACGCACCGTCGAACGCCTCGCCCCCACACTCATCGCCGGGGTGTGCGACGAGATCCTCGCCGACGTGCTCACTGCCGCGTTGAGCGTGACGACGAAAAAGGCCCTGCGGGTGGTGCTGACGGCCGTGGCTGCCCGGCCGCGCCCGTCGTCGGCGACAGTCCAAGCCGTCGGACCGCAGGTCACCGCGTTGGACCCGGGGTCAGACAAGGCCCTGGCGCGGGTGGTTGCGCAGGTCGTCGATCACTGGGGACTGACCCAGCAGGCACCAGCACCTGCGGTGGTCCACCGTTGGTGGCAGCCGGTCCCGCCAGTGTGGCAGGTTCCCCGGTTCGACCGCGGGCCCGGCACACCAGAGGCGCTGACGACGTGTGTGGCGCACATCCTCGCCCGCCGCCCGCCGGACCGTCGTCAAGAAGGTCGTCGAGAAGGCGGTGTCGTCGACATCGTTGTCGAACAGTTCCTCGCTGTGGCGAACACCATTGCACGCGAAGCCCCGCAGGCCGTCCGGGCCGCTCTGAGCGGGCTGCCCGCCCGGCCAGTGCAGACCGGCACCGTGGGTGTGAGGTGGGCCGCCTGGTACGTGCACGGCGACACGCTTGCCCGCGACTATGGCACCAGGCTGTGGACGGTGTTCCCAGAGGCGTGGTGGGGGGAACGCACCACAGGCCTGCTGTGGCCGCGCGAGGCGGCGGTGTTCGACCACCTGGGCCAGGTGCCGTGCCTGCTGTCCGAACCGTCGTGGGTCGACCTGCGCATCGACCCGGCGGACATGGTCGCCCGGCTGGCCAGGTACGCCGAGGAAGGGGTGCCGGCCAGTGAGGCGGACCTTGCGCTGGCGCTGACCCGCCTTGATGTCACCCTGGCCGACGACGTGGTCGACGCGGGCCTGGCCGCGCTGGGACCGGTGCCAGTGCTGGTCGAACCGGTGCGTGCGACCTGGGCTGAGCGTGCCCCGTCGGCAGTCATCGATGTCACCGTCTGGCCAGGGCTCACAGCAGGGGCCGCTGTGCGGCAATACCTGGGTGACCCGTTCGACCCAGGCCGCCCAGTGGGCGAGCCCAGCACAGACAGCCCAGAGACCGGCTTTCTCGCCACCGTCGCCGCGAAGGCCCGCCAGCAGTACCTGGGCGGGTTCGGCGCGGTCTCGGCGTTCCCCACCGGAGACACCGCGCCGTTGCGCACCGATGATGACGATGCCGACGTTCTGGGTGTGTGGTGGCGTCAAGCTGTCCGGCGCACGGCGCCGCTGTCGGCGCTCCGCGCGGTGCAGCTGCTCGCGGCACAACGTTCGCCTCGCCGTGCCGCCGCCGACGACCTGCGCGTCGCGGTGACCGAGGCGTGGCAACGCGGCTTGCTGCGCCCACGTGCGCTCGATGCCACAAGGCTGTTGGATCACGTCCCGATGGGTGTGGCGGCCACGCTGCTCGTCGACCTTGCCCACCAGGGGATGCTGGCTCTGGCCTGGCCGGTGCTGGACGACCTGGCGCTCAGCGCCACCGCAGGTCCGCGCCTGCCCGCCGGGACAGTGGATGTCGCCCAGAGCATCGCCGACCTGTTCGGTGAAGTCGTGGCGGCCGTCGGCGCAGGTACTGCTGACCCCTCGCCCCTGGCCCTCCCCGGCACCCGAGCGCTGGCCGCCTGGGGCGGCTCGTCCCAGGCTGTGACCACCGCCTGCAAGACTGTTGCCACGCTCGACGTCGGCCTGGACACCTGATGTCCGACCCTGGATCCTGGCGACACCCCGACCTGGAGCCGTTGTGACCAAGAACCCGCAGCTGGACGACGCCCTCGCGGTCTTTGCAGAACTGGGGTGGGCTGGTGCGTCCTACGCAGACGCCCCGACGCTGCCTGTCGGGACCGATGCCCAGCGCAAGACGGCGCTGGCAGGGTTGCGGTCAGGAGACTGGGTCGGGAACGACCCGGGTGGCCGGTGGGCCGGGAACGACCCGGCTCGCCGGTGGGGCAGCTATCTGGGTGGGGTTGACCAGGCGATGCTCTGGCTGTTCGCGGTGAGGGTCGGGGTGGATGCCCGTCGTGCTGCGGCGACGCACTTTTTCGCGCCCTGGGTCGCGAGTTCGACGAGCGATGACGCGGCTCTCGCGGTGATGGTCCAACGAGGGCCAGCGTTCGCCCGGGAGATGATCCAGCGCGAGTGCCAGCCAGGCTTGCGATGGGGCGAGGCGACGCAGTTCGCCCCCTTGGCAATCCGGCTGACCGCTCACCACCAGTTGCCCGTGGACAACCGCGAGTACATCACGGACTGGGCTGCGTACGCCGAGGCAGTGCTCACCAGGGACTTCTCGCAGTTGACCTGGCAGCCTCGCGGCGGCCCCGCTCCTGACGCTGCGCAGTGGGAACCGCTGATCGCTGAACGGTTCGTCGAGCACGTGCGTGCCGGGGTCGCCCTGGGGGTGCACGCAAACGGGCCATTCGGCCGGGTGCTGCCCGCTGGGGTGGAGCGCGGGTGGTTGGCCCATGACGAGGCGGTCGAGCTGGTGCTCGCTGGCCTGGACTGTGCTGCTCGTCCCAGCGACCGCAAGGCGTGGGTCGAAGCGTGGCTCGACCGCCTGGGTGTCACCGACGACGAGGTCGTCTCCCGTGCCCACACGCTCGTCCCGGTCTTGGCCACCGGCGACGCGGTGGTCGTCGAACGCCTGGCCCCGCTGCTCATCGCTGGTGTGCCCGACGACCTGCTCGCCGACGTGGTCACCGCTGCCCTGGCTGCGCCCACCAAGAAGGCCCTGAGAGTCGTGCTCACAGCCATGGCGGCGCGTCCCCGCCCTGCGGCCCCCACAGTCGAGGCGGTCGCACCACAGCTGAACGCCCTGGACGTGGCCCGGGACAAGCCGCTGGCCCGGGCGCTGCAGGCAGTCGTCGACGCATGGGGAGTCGTGCACGAAGCCCCAGAGCCTGCCACGCAGGTGGAAGGCCTGTGGCGGCCTGTCCCTGAGGTGTGGACCGTGCCACGGTTCGACCACGGCGAGCAGACCCCTGATGCACTGACCCAGATGGCCGCTGATCGTGCCGCCGGGGCTGGTGTTCTCGTGCACGAGCGGTTCTTGGCGGTGGCCAACGCTGTGGGACGTCGCGACACCGACCTGGTCCGCACGGCCCTGGTTGGGCTCCGTGCCGCTGCCCCCGGTTCGACTGCCGCGGCGTGGCTCGCAGGCGAGCTGGGCAGATACCTGGACGGTCCTCGTCCAGGGTGGGCCGACCCGATCGCCGACCCCGTCAGGGCGCGCGAGCTCGCTGTGTTCCAACGGCTCGGGCAGGTCCCGTGCCTGTTGTCCGAACCCAGCACGGTCGACCTGCGCGTCCACCCAGCGGACCTGCTGGCGCGGTTGCAGGCTTACGACGACACCGGGGCGAGCGTGTCGGAAGCCGACCTGCTCCTGGCGTTGGCCAGGCTCGACGTCGACGCCGTCGATGACCGCACGCGCGCTGGGTTCGACCGCCTCACCGTCCCGGTGCTGCTGCAGTCGGGCAAGCCGATGAACCTCACCGCTGGCCCTGCGGTCAGCGCCTACCTCGACGACCCTGCCATCGCCCCGAAGGCCTCGTCGTGGACGTACGAGGTGTTGTCGCGATGGGTCCCGCCAGCGTCGTTGCGTGAGTTCCCGGCCCGTTTCGGCAAGTACATGGATGTGGCCACGACGTTCCCGACCTGGCCTGCCACGTTCAACCCCTTCGGGTACGAGCCGGTCGGGGTGACGACGGTGGCACACCGCTCGGCCCCGGTTACCCCCGACGTCGTCGCAGGTGTGTTGATGTCCTGGGACTTTGCGGACCCGCAGACAATCCGCGCGGCGTGGGAGCGCGGTCTGCTGCGCCCCGGACCACCTGGCGAGTGCTACCTGGACTGGGACACCCCACCAGACAACCTTGCCGCCGTCGCCTCAGCGGTGGGCGGTGCCGCTCGCGACGGGTTGCTCGCTGTCGCCTGGCAGGTCCTGGACGACCTGGCTGGTCTGGCCGTCTCGGGTGCACGTGTGACCACAGGGGCAGTGCAGGTCGCCGAGACCATCGCCGCGCTGCTGCCTGAGGTGCTGCACGCCGTCGCCGTGGGCACCGCCAACCCAGCGGTGCTCACCTTGCCAGGCACCCGCGCCCTGGCTGCCCGTCCTGGCAGTTCCCGCGCTGTGACCACCGCCCGCGAAACCGTCGCAGCCCTGTCTGTCCCCACCCGACCGGCACCTGCACCTCCTCACGCCTAGCCCGCCGACGTGGTCGCCCTTGCGCTGGGGACCGCTGACCAGCGCAAGACCTGGCTCGAGCAGCACTCGTCGGCATCGTCGCCTCGTCGAGCTTGATCCTGATAGGATCTTGATACGTCAACGTATGGAGTTCGATATGATCCATATCCATCCTGTGTCTGACCTGCGCAACAAGTTTCCTCAGATCGAGGCCATCGTGCATGGGGGAGAGCCCGTCTATCTCACCAAGAACGGTCACGGTTCGATGGTGGTGCTCAGCCTGGAGGACTATGGACGGCTGACCGGTGACGTCGAGTCCCGTCTTGACGAGGCCGACCATGCCGCATCACGGTCCGAGGTCCGGCTCGGCCACGACGAGGTCTTCGGCAGCGCTCGGAGCAGGCTGTGACTGAATGGTCGTTCGGGCCACGTCACCCAACGTTCGAAGAAGACCTCGTTGCGATAGTTCACGACGACAGCCAAACACCGAGGTTCTGGCGGTGCCGCACAGGACCATGGCAGTGATGGCCGACAGCGTGCAGGGGTGGTGGCGCCCGGTGCCTCCGGTGTGGCGGGTTCCGCGGTTCGACCCAGGGCCGTTGACGCCACAGGCCCTGGCTGAGGCTGCGGCCGAGCTGGTTGCCCGTCCGGCGCAGACCGACGCGGTGGACGTGGTTGTGGAGCGGTTCCTCGTCGTGGCGAACGCGGTTGCCCGTGATGACCTGGAAGGTGCCCGGTCAGCGCTGCAGGGGTTGCCGACGCAGAGCTGGGCGTCGGGGGTGGCGTTGGCCGCGTGGTGGGTGTCCAGCAAGGACGACCAGAGCCACGAACCTGTGCCGACGCGCAGCTCGTGGGTGGGTGACCCGTTGTGGGAACGGGAGACCGCGGTGTTCGACCGGCTCGGGCAGGTGCCGTGCTTGTTGTCCGAACCGACGTGGCTGGACCTGCGGATCGACCCGGCGGACCTGCTCGGACGGCTGGATACCTACGCCCGTGCTGGGGTCGCGGCGAGCACCGCCGACCTTGCCCTGGCCCTGACCAGGCTGGACACCACCTACGGTGACGACGACGTGCGCCGCGGGTTGCTGTGCCTGGGCTCAGTGCCGGTGGTGGACACACACGGACGCGTCGAGCAGGTGACAGCCGGGCCGGTGGTGCTGCAGTACCTGGCCACGCCGTTCCACCTCGGGGCTTGGGACGTGCCGGCCGCCGAACGTCCTGAGGTGCGTTTCGTCCGCGGTGTCGTGGACGCGGCCCGTCGGCACATCGACGACCACAACTGGGTCGGGGACACCAAACCGTCGTTCGCCGTCGTGCCCTGGTGCGAGGCGGCGCTGAAGATCTGTGCGTACGAGCTCGACAGCGCCCAGGGTGTGCGGTTGCGCCAGATCGCCCGGTGCGTGGCCCCGCTGCCACCGGCCGCGGCGACGGACATGCTCACCGTGCAGCGTGCCGTCCACCCCGAAGCGGCGTCCGAGGTGACCCAGGCCGTGTCTGAGGCATGGGACCGTGGCCTGCTGCGCCCCGGAGTTCCCGACGCCCGGCACCTGGCAGGTGCCCCGTCGGACGCGGTGGCCCGGGTGCTGGGCGCCCTGGCACGCGACGGGATGCTCGCTGTGGTCTGGCCCCTCCTGGACGACCTGCTCGCACAGGCCGCCAGCGCCCCGCAGCTGCCCGCCGGGACGGTCGACGTCGCCGAGACCGTCGCCACCTTGCTGCCTGAGGTGGTCCACGCTGTGGGCGCTGGCCTTGCCGAACCAGCGGCACTCGACCTGCCCGGCACCCGTGCCCTCACCGCCCGACCAGGCACCTCACGTGCGGTGACAGTCGCCCGCCAGGTCGTCGCCGACCTTGCCCTGGCAGACCGTCCCCGCGATGGTGTGGAGCTGTCATGACGAACCCGCGGTTCGACGTGGCCGTCGCGCTCTTCCAGATGGGCCACTCCGGCTCATCTCAGGTAGTCAAGGCCGCTCAGAGCCTGGTCACCCACTTGTCGCTTTGCGGCAGATCTACGGTCTAACTAGCGGCAGATCTGTAGTCTGACTTGCGGCAGATCTGTAGTATGAGTTGCGGCAGATCTGTAGTCTTGCTAGGATAATCGCCATGGTTTCAGTGCCTCGTTCGCCTCTTGGTAGGGTTCTTCCCCGGCGCGCAGCGTCCGTGGTGGAACAGGCGATGGCAGACACGAGAGTTGTTCTTGTCAATGGTGCCCGTCAGGTCGGGAAGAGTACGCTCGTTTCCCAGATCGCAAAACAGAGCGAAATGTCCTGGTACTCGTTCGACAGTTCGGAGACGCTGGGTCTTGCGAAACTGGACCCCGCTGAGTTCGTCCGGGCAATGCCTCCGGTGGTCATCGACGAGGTCCAGCGGTTCCCTGAGATCTTGCTCGCGATTAAAGAGCTGGTGGATTTCCATGGGGAGCCAGGGATGTTCCTGCTCACAGGATCTGCGCGGGTGCAGAGCCTGCGCAGCGTCCCCGACACCTTGCCGGGGCGTATCGAGACCATCGAGCTGTGGCCGCTGTCGCAGGGAGAAATCGACGGCGCATCTGATGGTTTCGTCGATGCGGCTTTTGCCCATGGGGCTTCGCTCTCGCACGAGTCGCACGAGACCCGAGAGGGCTACGTCGACCGGATCGTCCGTGGAGGGTTCCCCGAAGCTGTCGCCCGGACCGGGAAGAGGCGTGTGGTCTTTCACCGGTCATACGTCGCCGACCTTGTCAACCGAGACGTCACCCAGATTTCGAGCATCGACAAGACCGGGCACCTGCGCTCTTTGGTCCAGCTCTTGGCTGTTGGTTCGGGAGAGCTGCTCGTCCCCGCCGCGCTGGCGAACCGGCTGGGCATCACCGCTGCGACGGTGAATCGCTACGTCGAGTTGCTCGAGCAGACGTTCCTGGTCAAACGGATCCCTGCGTGGTCAAGGAACCTGTCAACCCGTGCCACAGCCACACCCAAGGCAGCAATGGTGGACAGCGGTATCGTCGCCTCTTTGCTTGGCATGGACGCGGTCCGCTTGCGACGGCTCGGCAGCCCGTTGGGTCCGCTCCTGGAAGGGTTCGTCGCCATGGAGGTCGCTCGGCAGCTGAGCTGGTGCGACCAAGACGTCCACATGTACCACTACCGCACCCGTGACAACGTCGAGGTCGACATCATCCTGGAAAACGCTCAAGGGCAAGTCATCGCCGTGGAAGTCAAGGCCGCCTCGTCGACCCGCCCGGAAGACTTCCGAGGCCTCAAACACCTCGCCGCGCGCCTCGGTGACGATTTTCTCGCCGGGTACGTCCTCCACCTGGGAACGCAGTCGCTGCCAGCCGGTCCAAAACTGCGGACACTCCCCGTCGCCGCTCTCTGGGAAGTTCCTGCCCCGTGACGACCCGGTGGGCCGACGTGGGCCCGACGTTCGTCCTTCAGAACTTTTGACGCTGCGAATGGCGCAGCAATGTGGCCGCTGGAGTTGTGTTCGACAGTACGGTGATCTATTCGACAGTAAAAATGTCGAATAGATCACCGTACTGTCGAACACAAACTGTCGTCGGCCCAGGGGCGACCCGAAACGTAACAAGAGGCGCTTCACAAGAGGCGCTTCCCATGGAGCGTGAGATCCTCGCTGGTCAGTTCCGCAGCGCCGGGCTGTGGGACGTCTACGAGTACCAGGGATACGGGATCGGCCCTGTGCGTCCGTTGTTGGGGTGCTGAGCGAGGTTGCCCGCCGCGGCTACCCAGTGCCCTGACTCGATCGTCGAAGTCCCTCGGCCGGGATCGGCATCGCTGTATGGCAAGATTTGGAGCTGTGATGGCGCCCAACCCACAGCTCGACGACGCGATAATCATCTTCTTCGAGCTCGGGTGGCCGGGTGCTGCGTTGACCGATGCCCCGACCTTGCCGCTGGGGACGCCCGAGCAGCAACGCGCAGCCCTCGATGGGCTCCGCTCCGGGAACTTCGACGACACGTCCCCCTTTTACGCGGCGCTCAGTTGGTCCGACCAGCAGTTGCTCGGCTTGTTCGCTATCCGGGTTGGTATCACGGCCCGTCGTGCAGCCACCGTGCTGCTCGACACCCGCGGGCTGTCGGAGAGGTGGCCAGTGGCAGCTGCAGCGGTGGTCGCAGGACGGGGCCAGAAATACGCGCAGCAGTTTGTCGATGCCGCTGTTGCAGGTCGTGCTCGGCGGGTGAACACCCTTGCTTCGGTGGTTGTGCATCTGGTTCACCACTGCCAGTTCCATGTCCCTGAGCGGAGTGAATATGTAGAGACGTGGGCGAGTTGGGCCCTTGCAGCTCTCTGGCCGCAACTCGACCCCAGGCACGGGTTCAACGCTCCCAGGCGCCGTGGCCTCCCGGCCTGGGAAGTGCCACCCCACCTGGCCGAACGGTTCGTTGAGCATGTCCGTGTTGGGGTGGAAGTGCGTGCGTCGGGAACAGGATCGTTCGGCTTGGTGGTACCAGCAGGGGTGGGCCAGGGTTGGCTCTTGCGCGACGAAGCCGTGGCACTGGTGCTGGCGGCGATGGACCAGGCCACCGCCTCCACGGAGCGAGTCGCCTGGCTTCGTGTGTGGCTCGACGCGTTGGACGCGACACCCGAGGAGATCGTCGCCCAGGCGCAGGCCCTCGTTCCTGTGCTGGCGACGGGTAGCTCAGAGGTGGTCGAACGCCTCGGCCCGCCTCTGGTCGCTGGGGTCGACGACGACCTGCTGGCCGAGGTTGTGATCGCTGCCCTGGTGGTGCCGACGAAGAAGGCTCGTCTTGCGGTGCTGCGGGCATTGGCGGCCCGTCCACGTCCGTCGCAGGCCACGATCGAGCGTGTCGGCCGCCGGGCCATCGCCGTGGGCCCCAGACCGGACCAGACCCTGGCCCGGGTGTCCGTCCGGGTGCTGGAGCGTTGGGGCTTGGCCCCCTAGCCCCTGGCGCAGGCCTATCGAGGAACGAGTTCGGAACCGCTGGTTGCGTAGGCGGCGGCCACAAGGACTCCCGCCGACATCGGGGGCAGGCTAGACGCAACGTTGCCCGTCACGGTGCGCAAACACCTGCAGGGACTCAGTGGCACCGAGGGAGACCTGGGTCAGGCGTCGCCAGCGGTGAGCAGGATCGGGAAGGTCGACTCCCAGGCGGCTTTGACCAGCAGCTCTGTGTCGGTCACGCCGTTGTTGAGGGCTTCGATCATCCGGTCGGCGATGTCGGGGGCATCCATGTGCTCGGTGTCGCGCAGGGCCAGCTCGCCGTAAGCGACCGAGAAGGCGTTGCGGGCACCGAGCAACCGGGCACGTTTGACCGCGTCAGGTTCGGTGATCGCCCGCGAGTGTGCCTCGACGGCGCTCTTGAAGGCGTACACCGTCAGTTCGTGGGCATCTGCCGCGGCCACCGAGTGGTCACCTGTCTTGGCCTTCGCTTCCAGGCGGCCACCCAGGTCGGATTCGGCTTCGCGCATCCCCAAGTACAGCTCGGCGACGGCGGGAGTGTCCGAACCAGGGCCGGGCCGTTGCGAGGCACCAGCCATCCGTACGTCCAGGAGTGCCTGGGCGGCTGCCGGGGGCAGACCGACGTTCGGGAGCGGGTCGAGCTGACCGACCTCACGTCCGTCCAGGGTCACGCTGCACCTCCACAATTCGACAGTCGTCCGTTCGGCCGAGCAGGACGGGTTCTTAGCCTATCGACTTTTCGACTGTGCGGACTCACGCAACAGCGCGTGTGTCTGGGCGATATACCCGCCACCGAAGAGCGCGGCGTGCACCGCGACGGGGAACAGCTGGTGCAGACCGGTGCGGTGGCGCCACCCTGGGCGCAGCGGGTGGACCTGCTCGTACCCGGCGACGATCGCTTCTAGGTGCGGTGCGCCGAACAGGGCGAGCATGGCCAGGTCGCACTCGCGGTGCCCGCCGTGGGCGGCCGGGTCGATGAGGGTCGCACCGTCAGGTGTCCACATGACGTTGCCGGACCACAGGTCGCCGTGCAGGCGGGCGGGCGTGTCGTCGTCGTCCAGCTCGCCGGAGCACAGCCGGGCGCTCAGGTGCTCGAGGTGCTTCGACGCGTCGGACGGCAGGTCCCCGGCGGCGCGCAACGCCTGGGCGACAGGGGCGAGCCGAGCATGCGCATAGAACTCGCCCCAGGTGGGATACGTGGCGTTGACCAGCGGGAACATCCCGATGAATCCGTCGCCGTCCCACCCGGGTGGCCCAGCGCCGAACGCGGGGGCGCCACTGTCGTGCAACCGGGCCAACCCGGTGCCGAACGTGCGGGCTGCGGCGGAGGTCGGCGGTACTGATGTCAAGGCGACCAGGTCGAGGTGGTCGTCGGCCAGCTCGATCACGTCCACGACAGGGAGGGCGTCGGCGCCGGAGAGCCAGGCCAGGCCCGCAGCCTCCCAGCGCAGGGCGCGCGCAGATCCGTGCTTGCGGAAGCTCACGACCACGATCCTGCCTCGTGCACCGCTTCGGGCGCTATTGGTTCATGATGGGCGCGTGGCTGACCTCGATCTCACCAACCCGTTCGCCCGCCCGTCGTCGCTGCCCTACGGGCTACCTGACTACGCGGCGGTGCGTGAGGAGCACTACCGGCCTGCAGTGCTGGCGGGGATCGACGAGCAACGTGCGCAGGTGGAGGCCATCGCGACCGATCCGGCGGCGCCGACGATGGCCAACACCCTCGAAGCGCTGGAACGGTCCGGGCAGCTGCTCGACCGTGCTGGCCGGGCGTTCTACAACCAGCTGTCCGCCGATGCCACGCCCGGGCTGGAGGAGCTCGAGGAGGAGGTCGCGCCACTGCTGTCGGACCTGTCCGACGCCATCCACCTGGACTCGCGGCTGTTCGCACGGGTCGAGACCCTGCACCGGCAGGCTGAGGCTGGTGAGCTGGTCCTCGACGAGCAGGACGCCTGGCTGCTGACACGTGTGCACACCGATTTTGTCCTCGCGGGGGTACATCTGGACGAGGCGTCCAAAGAGCGTCTGCGGGCCCTGAACGCCCAGATCACCACCCTGGAGGCGACGTTCGGGCGGATGCTGCTCGCCGCCACCAACGCCGCCGCGGTGACGATCACCGACGTCGACGAGCTGCGGGGCCTGTCGGACACGGAGATCGCCGCCGCTGCCCAGGCTGGCGCCGACCACGGCGAACCAGGCACGTGGCGGCTCGAGCTCGCGCTGCCCACCGACCAGCCGGTGCTCGCAGCCCTGGCCGACCGGTCGGTGCGCGAACGGGTCTACCAGGCGTCGGTCACCCGTGGGCTCGGTGGTGAGCACGACACCCGTGCGACGTTGTTGGAGCTGGCCCGTGCACGGGCCGAACGTGCGCGCCTGCTCGGGTTCGAGCACCACGCGGCGGCCGTCGTCGCCGACGAGACCGCTGGTTCGTCGCAGGCCGTGCACGACATGCTCACGCGTCTGACCGGCCCGGCGGTGGCCAACGCCCGCAAAGAAGCCGAAGAGCTGACCGGGGCCCTGGTCGTCGACCACCCCGGCGCGTGCCTCGAACCGTGGGACTGGGCGTACTACGCCCAGCGGGTCCGGTCCGACAAGCACGCCCTGGACGAGTCCGCCGTGCGCCCGTACCTGGAGCTGGACCGGGTGCTGCGTGACGGGGTGCTCTACGCCGCGAACCAGCTGTACGGGTTGACGTTCACCGAACGGCCCGACCTGCCCGGGTACGCCGACGGGGTGCGGGTCTTCGAAGTCGTCGACGCGGCGGGTGCTGGCCGCGGGCTGTTCGTCGCCGACTATTTCACCCGCGACGGCAAACGCGGCGGCGCGTGGATGGACACTCTCGTCGACCAGTCGCACCTGCTCGGCCAGCGCACCGTCGTGGTCAACAACGCCAACGTCCCCCGCCCGGCCCCCGGCGAACCGGCGCTGCTGAGCTGGGACTTCGTCATCACCATGTTCCACGAGTTCGGCCACGCCCTGCACGCGTTGCTGTCTGACGTGCGCTACCCGTCACGGTCGGGCACGTCGGTGCCGCGCGACTTCGTGGAGTACCCGTCGCAGGTCAACGAGATGTGGGCGTGGGACCCGCAGGTCATCGCGTCGTTCGCCCGCCACCACGCCACCGGAGAACCGATACCGTCGGCGTGGGTCGACACCTTGCTGGCAGCGCGGGCCGACGGGGAGGGTTTTGCCACCACCGAGTACCTGGCCGCTGCGTGGCTGGACCAGGCGTGGCACCGCCTGGCTCCCGAGGACGTGCCGACCGACGTCGACCAGGTCGAGGCGTTCGAGGCACAGGCGTTGGCGAAGGTCGGTGCGGCGTTGGCGACCGTCCCGCCGCGGTACCGCACGAGGTACTTTTCTCACATCTTCGGTGGCGGCTACTCTGCGGGGTACTACGCCTACGTGTGGTCAGAGGTGCTCGATGCCGACACTGTCGAATGGTTCACCGAGAACGACGGCCTCAGCGCACGCAACGGTGAGCTCTTCGCGGCAAGGGTGCTGTCGTTGGGCGGATCCGTGGACCCCATGACGGCGTTCGAACGGTTCCGCGGACGCCCACCGCGGATCGAGCCCCTGCTGACCCGGCGACGGCTCGACAAGGACGGTTGAGGGGTGCCAGTGACCAACACCAGGCCCACGACGACAGCTGCCGACGAGGTTGTCCCGATCACCCGCGAGCTCATCGGTTTCGACACGTCGAACTACGGTGACGGGTCTGGGCTGGGGGAGCGGGCCGCTGCCGAGTACGTCGTGGGCCTGCTGCAGGAGGTGGGGTTCGACCCGGAGGTCTTCGAGTCTGCCCCGCGCCGGACCTCAGTGGTCACCCGCTGGGCCGGACGCGACCCCGGCCGTCCTGCGTTGGTGCTGCACGGGCACCTGGACGTCGTGCCGGCCCGGGCTGACGACTGGCAGGTCGACCCCTTCGAGGGGGTGTTGCTCGACGGCACGGTGTGGGGCCGCGGCGCCGTGGACATGAAGGACATGGACGCCATGATCTTGTCCGTCGTGCGCCAGCGTGTGCGCGAAGGGCGTCCGCCCGCCCGGGACGTGGTGCTGGCCATGTTCGCTGACGAGGAGTCCTCGGGGGTGATGGGGTCGCACTGGGCTGTCGAGCACCGCCCGGACCTGTTCGAAGGGGCCACCGAGGCCATCAGCGAGGTCGGCGGGTTCTCCGTCGAGCTCGCCGGACGCCGGGCCTACCTGCTGCAGACTGCCGAGAAGGGGCTGGCGTGGTTGCGCCTGGTCGCCGACGGCCGCGCGGGGCACGCGTCCCAGCTCAACCCCGACAACGCGGTGACCGAGCTGGCGGCAGCAGTCGCCCGGATCGGGGCGCACCGCTGGCCGCTGGACGTCGGACCGACGGTCCGGCAGTTGCTCGACGGTGTGGCAAATCTCACAGGGCTGTCCTACGACCCCCATGACGAGGCATCGGTCGCCGCACTGGTCGACGCGCTTGGCCCCGCCGGACGGTTCGTGGGCGCGACAGTACGCCAGACCGCCACGCCGACCATGCTCGAAGCCGGGTACAAGGTCAACGTCGTACCTGGTCAGGCGCACGCCGGGGTGGATGCGCGGTTCCTGCCAGGCACGGGTGACCAGCTGTTGTCCGATATCGCTGACCTCGCCGGACCGCGGGTGCAGGTGGAGGTCCGGGCCTGCGACACCGGTCTGGAGGCCCCGGTGGACGTTCCGCTGGTCGCAGCCATGTCGCAGGCGCTGGTCGCCGAAGATCCGCAGGCTGTCGTCCTGCCGTACATGCTCTCGGCTGGGACCGACAACAAGGCCCTGAGCAGGCTCGACATCACCGGGTACGGGTTCGCGCCGCTACGTCTGCCCCCAGACGTGGACTTCCCGGCGATGTTCCACGGGGTGGACGAGCGCGTCCCAGTCGACGCGTTGCTCTTCGGCACCCGGGTGCTGGACCGCCTGCTCGACATGGTGTGACGTTCCGACCGGGTGTGCCATTGTGCCTCCCGCACCGCTACCGTCTGATCATGACCGTCGACCCCCGCGCCGCTCTCGACCGCTTCATCGCCGCCCTCGAGGCCCACTACACGGCTGTTGTCGCCCGTGGGGGAGACGACGACCCTCGTGTCGACGAGGCCTACGACGTGCTCGCCGACGCCTTCGAGGTCTACGACGACGCGCTGGGGACTGTCCACGGTGAGGCAACCCCGTTCTACCTCGGTGAAGACGAGGACGACGACACCGACGACGACGTGGACGAAGACGACCTCGACGACGGTCTCGACGACGACGGGCTGGAGCTCGACGACGACGACGAGGACGACGACGAGGACGTGGACGACGAGGACGTGGACGACGAGGACGAGGACGAGGAGCGTTCCTGATCCGAACCTCTTGACGCAACCGTCCGATCTGGAGGCTGCGCCGGGCTAGAGTTGGCCACCATGAGCGATGGAATGGGTCTGCTTGAGGCCGCCTTCATGGGATTCGTCCAGGGGATGACCGAGTTCTTGCCGATCTCGTCTACCGCGCACATCCGGATCGTCGGTGGGCTGAGCAACACCCCAGAACCGGGTGCCGCGTTCACCGCGATCATCCAGATCGGTACCGGGCTGGCGGTGCTGCTGTACTTCCGGCGCGACCTGGTCCAGATCATCGTCGCGTGGTGGCGGGCCCTGTGTGGGGTCCATGGAAAGGGCTGGCGGGCCCGCGTCGGGCTGACCGGCCCCGACGAGACGGCCACCGCCGACCTGGTCGACACCGTCCCGACGACCGGCTCCTTCCAGCCCACACAGACCACCCAGGGTTCGGCGCAGAGCACCTATGGTTCTGCCAGCCACAGCGCGCTGATGGGGTGGTTCATCATCATCGGCACGATCCCGGTCGTCGTGCTCGGCCTGGCGTTCTCGGACCATATCGAGACCACGCTGCGCAACCTGTGGGTGATCGTCGCGACGTTGGTGGTCTTCGGCCTGCTGCTCGGCTGGGCCGACCGCACCCGTCCCCAGAACCACCAGCTGGACAAGCTGACCTGGCGTCACGCGTTGTGGTTCGGGCTGTTCCAGGCCCTCGCGCTCATCCCTGGCGTGTCGCGGTCAGGGGCCACGATCACCGGTGGTCGGTTGATGGGCTACACCCGCGAGGCAGCCGCACGGTACGCGTTCTTGCTGGCCCTGCCAGCGATCTTCGGCTCGGGGCTGTACGAGCTCGCCAAGGTCGTGATCAAGGGCGAGCCTGAGGACTCCGCGGTCGTCGTGCCGGGAGCGGCTGCGATCGTGGTCGCCACCGTCGTGTCGTTCGTCGTCGGGTACATCGTCATCATCGGGTTCTTGAAGATCGTCTCCACGTACTCCTACATGCCGTTCGTCTACTACCGGCTCGGCCTCGCCGCAGTGGTCGCGGTACTCATCGTGACCGGGGTGGTCCCCGCCTCCGACACGGCCTCGGCCGACTCTCACACGCAGACGGTGACGACGGTGGTAAGTGCGCAGTGCGACCCGCCAACGTCGTCGCTCCAGGCTGAGTGCGGCAAGTGACGTCCCGGTAGTCTGCGCCAGTGATCACCTGGCCTGCCCCACCAGTCCCCACACTCGACGGCGCAGGTCCGGTGGTGCAGCTGCGCGACCCGTCAGGCCAGCTGCGGGCGTCGGCCGCCGGACCATCAGCGACGTTGTACGTGTGTGGGATCACCCCCTACGACTCCACCCACCTGGGCCACGCCGCCACGTATGTGGCCTTCGACGTGCTGCGCCGCACCTGGATGGACGCTGGTCTGTCGGTCCAGCACGCCTCGAACGTCACCGACGTCGACGACCCGCTCCTAGAACGCGCCGCTGCCACGGGTGTGGACTGGCGCGACCTCGCCGCTGACCAGACCGCGAAGTTCGCCGACGACATGGCCGCTTTGCGCGTCCTGCCCCCGCACACGTACCTCACTGTCACCGAAACCGTCCCGCAGGTCGCAGAGACTGTCGTGGCCCTGCTGCGCGACGGTGCCGCCTACCAGCTCGACGACGGTGACGTCTACGCCGACCTGTCCGCCGACCCCGCTTTCGGTGGTGTCGCAGCCCTCGACGACGCCACGATGCACACCCTGTTCGCCGAACGCGGCGGCGACCCAGACCGAGTGGGCAAACGCCACCAGCTCGACCCCCTCCTATGGCGTGCCGAACGCCCCGGCGACCCCGCCTGGGACGTCCCGGTCCTGCCCCGTGGCCGCCCCGGCTGGCATGTCGAGTGCGCCATGATCGCCACGGCTTCTCTGGGCTCCGTCGTCGACGTCCAAGGAGGTGGACGCGACCTCGTCTTCCCCCACCACGAGATGAGCACCTCCCACGCCCGCCTCCTCGGCACGAGCGTCCGCGTCCAAGCCCACGCCGGTCTCGTCGCGTACGCCGGCCAGAAGATGAGCAAGTCCCTGGGCAACCTCGTCTTCGTCAACACCCTCCTGGCTGACGGCAACGACCCTTCGGCCATCCGCCTGGCCATCGGTGCCCACCACTACCGCACCGACTGGGAGTGGACCGGCGACCAGCTCACCGCGGCCCACACCCGCCTGACCCGCTGGCGCACCGCCGCAGCCCGCCGGACCGCCGCCCCCGCCGCCCCCGTCCTGTCGGCCGTCCGCCAAGCCCTGGCCAACGACCTCGACACCCCCACAGCCCTGGCCGCCATCGACACCTGGACCCGCACCGAAGGCGAAGACGAGAGCGCCGCCACCGAAATCCGCACCCTCACCGACGCCCTCCTCGGCATCGCGCTGTAGCCACAGGACCCTACGTCTTTCCTGGTCAGCGCCGCGACCTCCTGGATGGTGGTCCCCCAGGGCAGTGTGTCGCCGCGAACGGTACTGTGCGAGCCGGAGGTGCGTCATGCCCCAGTGGGACCCAGACCTGTACCTGGCGTTCGAGAAGGCCCGGACGCAACCGTCGATCGACCTGGTCGCGCGCATCGACGTCGACGCGCCGCAGCGGGTCGTCGATGTCGGGTGCGGGCCGGGCAACAGCACCGAGGTGCTGGCACGACGTTGGCCTGACGCGCAGGTCGTCGGCGTCGACAGCTCGGCCGCCATGCTCGACAAGGCCCGGGCTACCCACCCCGAATGGATCTGGGTCCAGGCCGACGCGACGTCTGGCCTGGCCGACCTGGGCACGTTCGACGTGGTCTTCTCCAACGCCATGATCCAGTGGATCGACGACCAAGAATCCCTGCTGCGGGGTATGTTCGCGGCCCTGCGCCCCGGCGGTGTCTTGGCCGTCCAGGTCCCGAGCACCGAACGTATGCCCATCCGCATGGCCCTGGTCTCCCTGCTGGCCACCGACCGCTGGAGCACCCGTTTCGAAGGTGTCACCGCCGTCCACTCACGCACCGCCCGGTACTACTACGACGTGCTGACCACCATGACCAGCGAGGTCGAGCTGTGGGTCACCGACTACATGCACGTCATGCCCAGCCACGACGCCCTGGTCCAGTGGTACTCCGGCACCGGCCTGCGCCCGTACCTGGACCACCTGACCAACGACGACGAGCGTTCCGAGTTCCTCGCCGAGTACCACGACCTGGTCGCCGCCGCCTACCACCCCCAACGCGACGGCAACATCCTCTTCCCCTTCCACCGCATCTTCTTCACCGCCCGGGCCGCCTGAGTTGAGCTGAGCGGGGCGCCAAACACCAGGCCGTCGTGACCCTCCGGTCAAGATGCGGATGGCCGAGAACGAGGTTTGGCACATGTATAGTGCTGGTGGGCCTGGCCTGCCTGGCGACCGGGCGCGAGTTCGAGAAGGAGCTGGATGGGTGCTGACGCGAAGAAGGCAGACGCTGACGCTGTTCACGATCGCAGTCTCGATGAATACCGGCCTCTTCCTGCTCGCGCACTTCCTGAAGCTTCCGGTGTGGCTTGACACCACGGGGACAATATATATCGCACTGCTCTCCGGAGTCGCTGCGGGGGTTATCGCCGGGGCGATCAACAACATCCTCCTGTCAGCCGTCTTCTACGGATTCAACGCTTTCTGGTACTACGTGATCAGCGTCGCGGTAGCCTTCGGGGCAAGTTGGACGCTTAAGTCCAGGAAGAAAAGAGGAAAGACGACCGGGTTCGTGTTCGTGTGCCAGTTGGCCGTCGTGGTGTACGTCATCAGCGTCTGCCTGGCGATAGGATTGACGCTCTGGGTGGACGGCGGTGTTCCTTCGGACTACTGGGGGGAGCACATCTATCATTATCTCCGAGACGACGGACTCAACGCCCTAGCGTCCACGTGCCTGGCGACCGCCACGATCAAACTCTTAGACGTCATTGCGACGATAGCGATCGTCATGCTTGCCTTGCGCTGGACGCCGAAGCATCTGAAGAGCGACGAGTATCTGATCCGATAGACGAAAGGAGTTGGGTCCGCTGAATATCAAGTTCGAGTTCGAGCAGGAAAGGGAGCTGTTCGAGAGCGAGACCGAGTCGGCGATCACCTGGTTGCTCGACGTGAGGGACAAAAAAACTCACGGGTGGGGGTGGGTGGAGAACATCCCTTCGAATGTACAAAATACTGCAGAAGTCGTCTCCGCACTTCTCGAGAACAGTAACTATCTCACGGACCGGGAGTACGTGGAGCTCGCGGACGCGGTGCAGTCCTGGCTGATCCACCCTGAGCAGCAGTGTGAGATCTCTTTGGACTGGGTGTGGGTCCTTCTCGCGCTCCAGAGCGTCCGTGATGACGATGGAATCAAGACTCATCTCGATACGGCTGATATCGATAATTCTATCAGACAATGCATTGGCTGGCTCGTCGACAATCAGAATCCAGATGGAGGCTGGGCAGACGTCGAAGGAGGGCTGTCGAGCACTGCGCGGACGTCGCTCGCTGTGATAGCCCTAGGTCGTGAGCGTCCTGTGGATGACGGAGCATCGTCAAGGCTCGAGAGGTCAAGATTCAAAAGGCTCAAGAGGGCGATCGAGAGGGCGATACCCGAGAAGCCAGGAATCGAGAGTTCGCTGCGGGATGGCGTGAAGTGGTTGCAGGCAACGCGGAACGGCGATGGCGGTTGGGGCAATATTCGAGAAAAGGACCTCTACCGTAGTTCTGATCACCGGGCCGGTCTGTCGTCTGCAGATCTGAGATACCAGTGTGACTCTAACGTGGCATGCACGGGATACGCCGTGCTGGCGTTGTGCGAAGATTCGCTCGACACTCATGCCGGAGTGATCTCCGAGGCGATCAAGTACATTCGCGATCACCAGCAGGAATACGGCGGCTGGGATGTATTCTCCGAAGTCGGTAGGAAGGGCGATACGATATATACCTTCCGTCACTTCAGCACGACCTGGGCGCTCAGGGCGCTGCTGCGCGCCGGCGGGGCAGACTACACCGACGAATGTGTCATCGACGGCATCAACTACCTTGCGCAGCTTCAGGACACGCACAGCGGCGGGTGGCGCAGCTCCGTTGACGCCGACACCTACACCTGGGCGACGTGCAACGTCTTGGAGACCATCAGGCTCATCAAGTCTCAGCTCGCAGCGGTGAAGGCGCAGAAGTTTCTGCAGATCGTGTGCGAATGGTGGGAACTGCGCAAGCGCCACGGCGACTACTCGCTGAGCGTCGGAAATACGATATTTGCGTTCAACGAGGCCACGATCGTGCTGTTCAGCATCGTCTCTACTGTTGCCGTGTTCTGCGTCACCGCAGCGCTGTCGGTTTTTCTTCATACTATCTTTCCAGAGGCAGCCTCGGAATCTGCAGGACCTTTCAGACTGGTCAACGGAATCCTGATCGTACTTGGGGCTTTCATCATTGGGTTGCCGTGGGTGGTGTACGTGAAGAACGTTTTCAAGAAAGACATGAGCAGTTGGATCGAGTCCGTAGGTTGGGTTTACGGGATCATCACAGGGTTCCTGCTGGCTTACTACCAGATTGCCGTGTGAGAGAAGGAGCAGACATGCGCGTCAAGATTTGCGGCATCCGAAATAGTGAGGATGCGGGGATTGCGCTTCGTGCCGGTGCTGATGCTGTAGGGTTCCTTGTCGGCATGACGCATCTCGCCGAAGACAAGGTTGACCCCGACTGTGCCCGGAGCATCATCGGGTCCCTCCCGCCTTTCGTGTCGCGCGTTCTCGTTACGCATCTGACAGATGAGTCTGAGATCGTCGACCTCGCAGCATCTTTGCGTGTCGACACCGTTCAGATCCACGACTACGTCCCGCCTGAGTCAGTTGCTCGTATCCGCACGTGTCTGCCTGCGTGCAAGGTGATTAAGGCAGTCCACGTCGTCACCGAGGCCGAAACACTGCAGATGATGCGAGACTTCGAGCCGGTGAGTGACGCATTGCTGCTGGACAGTCGCACCGTCGACCGCCTCGGTGGCACCGGCCTGGTCCACGACTGGACTATCAGCGCGCAGGTGGTGCGGCTCGCACAGGTCCCTGTCATACTGGCTGGCGGGCTGACTGACCAGAACGTGTACGACGCTGTGGCTCAGACGCGACCGTTTGGTGTCGATGTCAACTCGGGTGTTGAAGTGGACGGGTGGAAAGACTTCGACAAGGTTCAGACATTCGTCTCGGAAGCGCGTCGCGCAGAGGCAGGCAGGTAGTCGGCAATGAGGTCAAGAATGGTGCAGAACATTTACGACGATCAAGAGTTCTACGACGGTTACCAGCGTGTCCGGGACAACGCCGACAGCGCCAACAATGTCGAAGAACGGCCGGCGATCGTCTCCCTCCTCCCAGACCTGAGGGGCAAGCGCGTCTTGGACCTTGGGTGTGGCCAGGGACATGGTTGCAGGCTGTACTCCGACCTGGGGGCTGGGAGCGTCCTTGGTATCGATATTTCGGAGAAGATGCTAGCCGTCGCCCGAGAGCTCAATTCCGCGTCGAATATTTCCTATCGCAGGCTCAGCATGGAAGAGGTCGGTGGGCTGCCGCCATCGTTCGACGTCGTCGTAAGTTCTCTCGCCGTCCACTACGTGGAGGACTTCGTCTCGCTCGCTAGGGACGTCTTCTTGCTTCTTAGCGACGGCGGCCACTTCGTCTTTTCGCAAGAGCATCCGCTTACGACTGCGCCGAAGGCAGGTATCCACTGGGCCTACGACACTGACGGGAGCCCAGCCTACTATCAGTTGAGTGACTATTCTGTCTCGTCACAGCGCACAATTTTCTGGATCGTCGACGGAGTCGTCAAGCACCACCGCACGTTTTCGGATATCATCAACTCACTCGTGTCTGTCGGCTTCGCTATCGACCGCGTCCTAGAACCCGTTGTCCCCGAGGAGGTCGTCCAACGCATCCCCAACTACCAGAAGAACCGCCACGTCCCCAACTTCCTGCTCGTCGATGCCCGGAAGCCGTCGCCTGCCGCTCGCTGACACCTGGCTACTCGTGAGTCCGAAGAATGTTCTGCGACTCAGATCAGCCCAGAGTCGGGACCTTTCGCGAATGACCTGGACTGATACGAGGGCCCTGAGCGGTTAGAGGCCGCCGCCGGGGTCTCGGCGGCGCAGGTAGCGTTCGAACTCTTGGGCGATGGCTTCGCCGGTGGCTTCGGGGAGCTCGGCGGTGTCTTTGGCTTCTTCGAGGTGGCGGACGTACTCGCCGATATCGGTGTCTTCGGCGGCTAGCTCGTCGACGCCTTGCTGCCAGGCGCGGGCGTCTTCGGCGAGGTCGCCCATCTCCAGGGAGTGGCCGAGGAGTTTTTCGACGGCGCCCAGCAGGGCCAAGGTGGCCTTGGGGGACGGGGGGTGGGCGACGTAGTGGGGGACGGCCGCCCACACGGCCACAGTCGCAAGGCCCCGGCGGCGGGCTTCGGCGGCCAGGACGCCGACGATACCTACCGGGCCTTCGTAGGTGCTGGGCTCTAGGTCGAGCAGGGCACGGACTTTGGCGTCTTCGCTGCTCATGGTCACGGGGATGTCACGGGTGTGGGGGACGTCAGCCAGGAGCGCGCCGACGGTGATCACGGTGTGGACCTGCTGCTCAACGGCCCGGTCGAGCAGGTCGTCGCAGAAGCGGCGCCAGCGCATAGACGGTTCGTGGCCTTGCGCCAGGACGATCTTGCGCCGCGCGACCTTGGCGGTCGACACCGTGGTGGTGGGCCAGACGAGCTCGCGGTGACCGTCGTCGTCGGCTTCGATCGTCGGACGGTTCACCTGGAAGTCGTGGTACTCCTCGGGGTCCAGCGACGACAGCTCGCGTGCCTCCCACACGGTGTTCAGGTGGTCGAGGGTGTCGCTGGCGGCGCTGCCGGCATCGTTCCAGCCCTCGAACGCGGCGAGCATCACGGTCTGGTCGGCCGGCAGGGCCCCCGGTTTCCGAGCGGTCACCCACCCAGCGTACGCAATCACAGAGGTGTTGGCGGCCAGTGAGGGTCGAGTTGTCCCATACGTGCCGGACGCCACAGCCTGCGGGACCGCTCGACGCACCTCCGTGGCGTCGCGCGGGCCACTGCGTCAGCCGATACCCGTTGTCGTCGGGTCGTGGGAGGGGCCACTACCCTGGGTGGGTGCAGCAACGCAGTGGACAAGCCGCAGCGTCTGGGTGGGTCGTGGGCCACGTGGCTGGCGCCGTGGTGGTCGTCGAACCGTCCGCCCTGGTCGGGATGCTGCTCCTGGCTGCGGTGTTCTACGCAGCCAGCGCCGGGTTGGGTGCGGGGGCGCTGGTCGTCGCGGTGGGGTTCACGCTGTTCTTGTTCGTGGCGTTCTTCATGCACGGGCTGGCGCACGGGCTGGCCGGACGGGTGCTGGGGCACCAACCCCAGGCGCTCACCTTGACGCTGTGGGGTGGGCACACATCGTTCAGGACCAACCCGTCGACCCCCGGCCGATCAGCCTTGGTGGCAGTCGCCGGACCGGTGATGAACCTGCTTCTCGCTGCGGTGACGTACACGCTGTGGACAGTGGCCGAGGCCCATCCGCTGGCAGCCTGGGTGTTGTTGTACGCGACGTGGATCAACATCGTCCTCGGTGTGTTCAACCTCCTCCCAGGGCTGCCGGCGGACGGTGGACAGGTGCTGGAGGCGGTCGTCTGGAAGATCACCAGACGGCGCGCGACGGGAACCATCGTGGCGGCCTGGATCGGACGGGTTGTGGCGGTCGGCATTGTCGTGCTGGCCTTGGGCGTGCCATACCTGAACGGCACAAGCCCGCGGCTCTGGTCCGCGCTGTGGGTGGTGCTCATCGCCTGGACGCTGTGGTCGGGGGCGACCGCCGCGCTGCGCCACGTGCGGCACACGGCCGCCATGAGCACTGTGAGCCTGGCGACGGTGGGCACGCCAGCCGTCGGTGTGGTCGCCGACACGACTCTGGAACAGGCTGAGATCGCCTTGCGTGCTGGTGGCGGCAAGGTCGTGGTGGTGGTGCTCGGTGACGACGGGAGTCCGCAGGGCTTGGTCGACGCCAGGGTGTTGTCGGAGGTGCCGCCTGAGGTCTACGCGCTGACCCCGGTCACCGCGGTGACGGTGCCTGTGCCGGTTGGTGCGGTCGTGGACGCCGGGATCACCGGCGTCGGGCTCGTCGCCGCGTTGTCGCGCAGCGGTGCGTCGTTGCTGGTGGTGACCGACGCAGGACGGGTCGTCGCTGTCGTCACGGCCGCCGCGGTGGCCCAGGCCCTGGATGCCGGTGCGTCTGGCCCGTCGCAAGTGCCCGCGTAGACTGACGGCTCGTGACCTTGACGACCCGTGTGCTGCGCGCTGGCGAGCGCGTCCAGCTCACCGACGCCAAAGGGCGGCCCTCGACGATCACGTTGGTGCCTGGCGAGCTGTTCCACACGCACCGTGGCGCACTGGCCCACGACGACCTCATCGGGGCGTCAGAAGGCGTCGTGGTGACCACCACAGGCGGGGTGCAGTACCTGGCGCTACGACCGCTGCTGTCCGACCACGTCATGTCCATGCCGCGTGGTGCGGCGGTGGTGTACCCCAAGGACGCCGGGCAGATCGTGACCATGGGTGACGTGTTCCCTGGTGCGCGGGTGGTCGAGGCGGGGGTGGGGTCGGGGGCGTTGACCATGTGGTTGCTGCGGGCTGTGGGGGACAGCGGGTCGCTGCTGTCGGTGGAGCGCCGCGAAGATTTCGCGCATATCGCCCGCGGCAACGTCGCAGGTTTCTTCGGTGGTGAGCACCCGGCGTGGACTTTGGAGGTCGGCGAGCTGGCCGACGTCCTGGCGGGGCTCGAACCAGCCAGCGTGGACCGGGTGGTGCTCGACATGCTCGCCCCCTGGGAGAACCTGGACGCCGCCGCGAGGGTGCTCGTGCCCGGTGGGGTGCTCGTGGCGTACGTCGCCACGACGACACAGCTGTCGCGCACCGCCGAGGACGTGCGCACCGACGGGCGGTACACCGAACCGTCAGCGTGGGAGTCCATGGTGCGCGGCTGGCACCTGGAGGGCCTGGCGGTGCGTCCTGACCACCGGATGGTCGCCCACACCGGGTTCTTGGTGACCACGCGCCGCCTGGCCGACGGGACGGTCGCACCGGTGCGTCGGCGTCGTCCGGCCAAAGGTGCCTACCCCACAGATGCCGACTGGTCGGCCGAAGAGCTCGGCGAGCTGCCGGTGTCAGCGAAGAAGGTCCGACGGGTGCGCCGTGCGCTGGCCGCCGAGCAGGACTGAACCGCCCGGCCAGCCAGTGCATCCTGCGAGATGTAGTTGACACTGCCCGTTACTCTCGATGAGTACACACGGCCCTGGTGTGACCAGACGCAGGACGTGCAGGAGAACCGGAGGGCCCCGTGACCGACCCGACGTACGCGCACCGTGAGCTGGCCGCGCTGACCGCCAAGAACGAGCGCCTCACCGCTGCGCTGGTCGCTGCCCGTGAGCAGATCGTCGAGCTCAAACGCCAGGTGGAAGACCTTGCCAAACCCCCCGGCACGTACGCGACGTTCTTGGCTGGCCACGGCGACGGCACCGTTGACGTCGTGGCGGCAGGGCGCAAGATGCACGTGTCGGTGACCCCTGCCATGGACGCGGCCGACCTGCGCCCTGGGCAGGAGGTCCGCCTCAACGAGGCGCTGACCGTCGTCGGTGTCGCCGGGTACGAACGGGTCGGCGAGCTGGTGACGGTCTCTGAGCTGCTCGGCGACAACCGGGCGCTGGTCGTCGGGCGTGGGGACGAGGAACGGGTCGTGCGGTTCGCCGGGCAGGTCGCCGACCTGCCGGTGCGTGTGGGCGACGCGCTGACCATCGACTCGCGCTCCGGGTTCGTCTTCGAGGTGATCCCACGGGCCGAGGTCCAGGACCTGGTGCTCGAAGAGGTCCCCGACGTCGCCTACGAGGACATCGGCGGGCTGGGCCCGCAGATCGGCGCGATCCGCGACGCCGTGGAGCTGCCGTTCGTCCACCCCGAGCTGTTCGCCGAGCACGGGCTCAAACCCCCCAAGGGGATCTTGCTGTACGGGCCGCCTGGGTGCGGCAAGACCCTCATCGCCAAAGCCGTCGCGCACTCCCTGGCTGAGGCCGCCCGGGCCAAGCGCCCCGACGAGCCCGACGAGAAGGCGTACTTCCTCAACGTCAAAGGCCCCGAGCTGCTGAACAAGTACGTGGGGGAGACCGAACGTCATATCCGTCTGATTTTCTCCCGGGCTCGGGAGAAAGCGTCCGAGGGGCATCCGGTCGTGGTTTTCTTCGACGAGATGGAATCGTTGTTCCGCACCCGGGGGACAGGGGTGTCGTCAGACGTCGAGACGACGATCGTCCCGCAGCTGCTCTCGGAGATCGACGGGGTGGAGCGTCTGGAGAACGTCATCGTCATCGGGGCCTCCAACCGTGAGGACATGATCGACCCGGCGATCTTGCGCCCTGGCCGCCTCGACGTGAAGATCAAGATCGAGCGTCCCGACGCCGAAGGTGCCCGGGAGATCTTCTCCAAGTACCTGACCACTGACCTGCCCATCCACGCTGACGACATCGCCGAGCACGGTGGCGACAAGCCCGCCACCGTCGAGGCGATGATCACCCGCGCCGTCGAACGGATGTACGTCGAGTCCGAGGAGAACCGCTTCCTGGAGGTCACCTACGCCTCCGGCGACAAAGAGATCCTGTACTTCAAGGACTTCAACTCGGGCGCCATGATCCAGAACATCGTCGACCGTGCCAAGAAGTCTGCCGTCAAAGAGGTCCTGGACACCGGCCAGCGCGGCATCCGCGTCGAGCACGTCATCAACGCCTGCCTCGAAGAGTTCCGCGAGAACGAAGACCTCCCCAACACCACCAACCCCGACGACTGGGCCCGGATCTCCGGCAAAAAAGGCGAACGCATCGTCTTCGTCCGCACTATCGTCGGCGGCAAGAAAGGCTCGTCCGCCCGCCGCATCGAAAACGTCTCCAGCACCGGCCAGTACCTGTGACGACGGACGCGTGATCGTCGTCAGGCAAGGTCGCTCCGCAGCAGCCACACGGGCAGTACGCTCGTCGGCATGGTTGATGATGCCGGGCCTGTGGACACGTCCAGCCTGACACCTGCCGACGAGCTCCAACGACCCCCCGCTGAGGTCCGGTTCGCCGACGAGCTACGCCGGTTGCGTCAGGACGACACCGACCCGGTTCCGCCGGGGTGGGCGCTGTCGCTGACAGCCGCCCGACGGTTCGTCATGGGTGATGCGAAGGCGGGTGTCAGCCCGAAGTTCGTCGGCGACACTGCGCTGGTCGAACGTGCGCTGGTGACGTTGGCGACCCAGCGGGGGCTGCTGCTCATCGGCGAACCTGGGACGGCCAAGTCGCTGCTGTCCGAGCTGTTGGCGGCGGCCGTGTCGGGGGACTCGACGCTGACCATCCAGGGTGGTGCGGCGACCACAGAAGACCAGATCAAGTACTCGTGGAACTACGCCCTGCTGGTCGCCGAAGGGCCTTCGCGGCGTGCCCTGGTGCCCGCGCCTATGTTGCGGGGGATGAGCGAAGGGAAAACCGTCAGGTTCGAGGAGATCACCCGGTGCCCGTTGGAGGTGCAAGACGGTGTGCTGTCGCTGCTGTCCGAGCGCGCCGTGGCGATCCCTGAGCTTGGTGCCCCCGACGCGATGACCTTCGCCCGCCAGGGGTTCGCGGTCATTGCCACCGCGAACACCCGCGACCGTGGCGTCAACGAGATGTCTGCTGCGCTCAAACGCCGGTTCAGCTTCGAGACGGTGTTCCCCATCGCTGATCCTGTCGTCGAGCTGGACCTGGTCGAACGTGAGTCCACGCGGCTGCTGGAACGCTCAGGGGTGACCCGCCCGGTGCCGCGGGACCTGCTGGAGGTGCTGGTCACCACGTTCCGCGAGCTGCGTACTGGGACCACCAGCCGCGGTGAGTCCCTCGACTCCATGTCCACGGTCCTGTCGACTGCCGAAGCCGTGTCTGTCGCCCACGCTGTGGGGTTGCGTGGGTGGTACCTGCGCCAGGGTGCTTCCGACGGGGTCGACTTCGTCGAGTGCCTGGCCGGCACGGCAGCCAAGGACAACCCCGACGACATGGCCCGCCTGCGCCGCTACTTCGACCACCACGGGCGTCGCAGCGGACCAGCCTGGCGTTCGGTGTACGCCGCGCGGCACCGCCTGGGCTGATCACGTCGATGAGCAGCCCGGTCACCTACGTCGGGGTCCGCCACCACTCACCTGCGTGCGCACGGTACGTCCAGCAGGTGATCAGGGCGTTGCGGCCCGCGTGGGTGCTCGTCGAGGGACCATCAGACGTCAACGACCAGATCGACGGCCTGCTTGCCGACCACCAGCTGCCCATCGCCGTGTTCAGCTCGTTCACCAGCGACGACGGTGTGGTGCGGTCATGGGCGCCGTTGTGCGAGTACAGCCCCGAGTGGGTTGCCCTGCGCACCGGTCGACAGGTCCGCGCCCAGCTGCGGTTCATCGACCTGCCTGCCTGGCACCGGGCCCTGCACGGGCGTGAGAACCGGTACTCCGACGCTGACACCCGCTACGCCCGCGCCCTGGACACCTTGAGCCGTGAGCTCAGCATCGACACCCCAGACGCACTGTGGGACCACCTGTTCGAGATCGCTGAGCCTCACGACCTGGGCCAACGCCTCGACACGTACTTCGACCTGCTGCGAGGTGATGCCGAAGCCGACGAGCACGACACTGCCCGCGAGGAGTACATGGCCCAGTGGGTCGCCGCTGCGGTGGCACGCGACGACGGTCCGGTGGTGGTCGTCACCGGCGGTTTCCACCGCGCAGCCCTCGTGCGTCTGGCTGGCCAAGGTGGCGAGGCGTGCTGGCCCACGGTCCCGCCCGCCCCGACCGACGTCCACGGCAACCGTGCAACGTCGTACCTGGTCCCGTACTCGTTCCGGCGTCTGGACGCGTTCACCGGCTACCAGTCGGGTATGCCGTCGCCGGCCTACTACCAGGACGTGTGGGACGTCGGGGCGCAGGTCGCCGCCGACCGTCTGGTCGAACGGGTCGCCTCACGCCTGCGTGGCGCCCGCCAGCAGGTCTCCACAGCGAACCTCGTGGCTGCCCGCACCACGACCGCCGGCCTGGCCATGCTCCGCGGGCACCAGGTGCCCACCCGCGGCGACGTCCTCGACGCTCTGGCCTCCACCTTGGTCACCGAGGCGCTCGACGTCCCGCTGCCGTGGGCGTCGCGCGGCACGCTGCGGGCAGGCACAGACCCTGTCGTCGTGGAGATGGTCGCGGCGTTGTCCGGCGACCGTGTGGGCCGCCTGGCCCCAGGGACCACGCTGCCTGCGCTGGTGGGTGCCGCTGTCGGCGCCTGGCGCGACCAAGGCCTCGACACGGTCGGACCCGTCAAGCTCGAGCTCAGGTGCGACATCGCACGGTCACGGGTGTGCCACCAGGCCCGTGTGCTGGGTGTTCCCCGGTTCACCTGGTGCTCTGGCCCGCTGCTGGGCTCCGACCCGTCCGCCGAGACGCTCGACGAGGTCTGGGATGTCGACGGTCCCCTCGTCGGTGGCGAACCCGCTCAGGACGTCCTCGTCGCCCTCATCGAGGCTGGTACCTATGGCCACGACCTGCTGGCCGCTGCGACCGCAGCGCTGGAAGAACGCCTGGGCCAGACCGCCCCGGCGACGGTGCTCGTCGATGCGGTGCTCATCGGGGCGCAGTCGCTGACCGGGTCGTTGCTCACCAGGTTGGGCGCGTGCGTGGGGCACCTGACGAACGTGGCCGAGACAGGCCAGATGCTTGCTGTCGCCCTCATGTTGTGGCGCTACGGCGACCAGTACGGCGTGCGCGACTCCGCGGCGCTGGAGGCCCTCGTCGACCAGACCGCAGGACGGCTGGTGTGGCTCGTCGAAGGGGTGCGTGGCGGTCCAGGCCCGGCAGACCCCCAGCGTCTGGCCGCCGTGGTCGCTCTGCGTGACGCCACCAGGCTGAGAACGGCCAACGCCCCGCTGAGGGCCGAGGTGGTCGCGTCCATGGGTCGGCTCGCCAATGACAGAGCCGTCCCACCGGACCTGCGCGGAGCCGGGCTCGGTGTGCTGGTCTCGCTCGGTGAGCACAGCACCGACCCGGTGACGACCCTGCGGGCCATGGCCGGTCCGACGACAGCCGGCGACTGGTTGGCGGGGTTGTTCGCCGTTGCTCGTGATGATGTCGCTGACCTGCTGCTTGACGAGCTGGACCACGTGCTCGCCGGGTACGACCCGCACCAGTTCCTCACCGCCCTGCCTGCCCTGCGTGGTGCTTTCGCCTACCTGCCACCTCGTGAACGTGCCCGGATCGCCGAACAGCTCATGGCCGTCCGCGGGTTGGTCGGGTCAGGTCGTGCGTTCCTGCGTCTGCACACCGACCCGGCGCAGGCTGCTGCCGGTGCCGAGCTGGAAGAGCGGGTCGGACGGGTTCTCGTCGATGCTGGTCTGTGGGAGCCGCGATGAGCGACCAAACCCTCCCAGCATCCGGTCAGCCTTCCCCTGTGCAGCCCGACCTGCTGCGTGCTGACCTGGAACGTTGGCGGCTGGTGCTCGGCGAGGCCGGCGAAGCCTTGGGTGAGTGCATGTCCGACGAGGCCATGGCCCAGGACGCGGCGCTGGACTGGCTGTACTCCCACGACGGTGAGGCAGCCTCTCGTGGTGTGCGTCCTACCACCCGCGCGGGGGGCCCCGGAGGCTCGGTCGTCGCTGCCGTGGACTGGCTCGGCCAGGTCCACCGGTTGTTCCCTCAGGAGACGGTCGAACGTCTCGAACGTGAGGCGATCGAGCGGTTCGGTATCACCGACATCGTCACGAACCCTGATGTGCTGCGCCGGGTCACCCCGAACCAGACGCTGCTCAAAGCGGTGCTGCACACCAAGCACCTCATGGATCCGCAGGTCCTGGCCCTCGCCCGCACCCTGGTGGCCCGCGTCGTCGATGACCTGGTCAAGAAGATGGCCACCGAGGTCCGACGCTCGTTCTTCGGCACCCGTTCGCCGCGGCGGTCGGTCGTGCCCCGCGCCGCAGATTTTGACATCCGCCGCACCGTGCGGGCGAACCTGGGCCGGTACGACCCGGCGACGGGCCGCCTGACCATCGAGACGCCGTACTTCACCTCCCGGACCCGCCGCCATGTCGAACGCTGGCAGGTGATCTTGCTCGTGGACCAGTCCGGGTCCATGACCGACTCGGTGATCCACTCAGCCGTGACCGCTGCCTGCCTGTGGGGCCTGCCGGGCCTGAAGACGCACCTGGTCGCCTTCGACACGGAGGTCGTGGACCTGACCAGCGACGTGGAAGACCCCGTCGAGCTGTTGATGAAAGTCCAGCTTGGCGGCGGCACCGACATCGCCAGGGCCGTGCGCTACGCGGCCACGCTCGTGGAGAACCCACGCCGGACCATCGTCGCCCTCATCACCGACTTCTACGAAGGTGGTGACGAACACGACCTTGTCCAGCAGGTCTCAGGCCTGGTCAACGGAGGTTTGCTGGTCTTGGGGCTGGCGGCCTTGGACGCCGACGCCAACCCTGCCTACGACCGCGCCACTGCCCAGCGCCTGGCCAACGTCGGGGCGCACGTCGGGGCGATGACACCCGGCGAGCTCGCCGAGTTCGTCGCCGAGGCGGTGGGCCGGTGACCCGCGACGACCTGCTCGCCCTCAACGAGGCTGTGCTGGTGTCCCTGGCCACCAAGGGCCTGGTCGCCCGCGCCTCACGGCTGGCGGCGTCAGTGCAGGTCACCGTGGCTGATGACGGCACCGTCACCGGCACCACCGACGACGCGACAGTCACCTTGCCACCGGGGGTGCCCCTGGAACGCACCACCTGCACGTGCCCCGCTCCCGGTGTGTGTCGGCACCGGGTGGCGACAGTCTTGGCCTACCAGGCTGGCCACCAGGCCGAACCGGCGCCCTCCGAGGTCTGGGACCCAGCGGAGTTCACCGACGCCCAGCTGGTCGACCTGCTCGGCACCCGGATGATGACCGGGGCCCGCACCATGGCCGCTGGGGGGCTGGCCGCGACAGTCCACCGGGGCGCGAGCCCTTGGGTCGAGCTGCCCACGGCGTCAGTACGTTTCCTCGTGCCCCACGACCTGGCGTACACAGCCAGCGACGCCACCGACCTCCGGCTGGTCGCCCTGGCCGTGTGGGCGTGCCGGGCAGCCGCCGAGCAAGACCCGTCCGCCGACCGGGTACGTGTCGAGGTCCGTCCAACCAGCGCCGGAGCTGGGGAGACGGGCTACCCACAGGTCGTCGAACACCTGGACCGCCTGCTGGCTACCGGGGTGATGCACCTCGGCACCGGTTTTGGTTGGGCAGCCCTGCGCCGCGGGTTGGCCGGGCTCCAGTGGCCGACCGACGGCCTGGACGACCTGGCCGAGCAGGTGGACGCCTACCAGCGCCGCCACGCCACCCACGACGAGCTGCGCACCGCCGACCTCCTCGCCGAGCTGTACGCACGGCACCGCGCCGTCACCAGCGGCACCAGCAACGCTATCGTCCCTGACGTCCTGGGCACCGAGGTCGCCTCCTCCACCGCTTGTGCCCGTCTGCGGCTCGTGGGCCTGGGGGCGCGTGTGCGGGCAACGCCGTCCGCAGACGGTTCGGTCGAGTTCGACGGCCATGTGTACCTGGCTGAGTTAGCGTCTGGCCTGGTGCTCGTGCTTGCGCACCACTGGACCGGAACCCCCGAGACAGTCCCATCCCTGCGCCGGGTCGCCACGAGCACGTTGGGTGCCCTGGCGTTGAGCAATGTCGTCACCGAGTCGGCGCACCGCTCGGCTCGGCGGATGCTGCGCCTGGCCCGTTCTCGTATTGCCCCCACGTCAGTGCTGCCCCTGGGCGACGTCTGGGGAACCTTGCCCCCGAGCCTCCTGGTCGGCGACTACGCCGCATTCGCCGACCGTCTGGCCGCACTGCCACCGCGGTACGTGCGCCCACGTGTCGCTGCCGAGCTGGTCCGCGTCCTGGAAGTCGCCGAGGTCGGCGACGTGGTCTACCACCCCGGCGCCCAGCGTCTGACCGCACAGCTGGTCGACGCCCACGGTATGTGCGCGCTGGCGGTGTGTGACCACAACCCTGCGTCCCCGGCCGGTCTCGACGCCGTCGCCGGCCTCCTGAACGACCCAGCCCTACGCTGGGTCGCAGGCCACACCTCCCGCCGTGACGGACGCCTCGTCGTGCGCCCCACCGCCCTCTGGTCGCCGTCGGGTGCTGTGGCCGTCGACCTCGTGACCACCAATTCCGTCCTCGACCTGGCCCTGGGTGCACCCGCCCCAGCCGACCGCTTGGACGAGGCCATCACCTCCGGCTTGGCAGCCCTCGCGGCCCTGGCCCACCGTGGCTTGTCCGCTCCGGGCCCCGCAGCCCTCGACCGTGTCACCGAAGCCTCCGACACCCTCGCCCAGTGCGGCCTGACCACCATGGCCACAGCCGTCGCCCAAGCCCCCACCAGCCCGACCGCCTGGGTTGACGCCATGGTCTGGCTGACCGTCGCTGCCGAGAGCCGCTGACCAGCCGCGTTGTGCTCGGTCACGGTGTTAGGTTCACAGTCATGACCGACGCTCCAGTCCTGGTAGCCATCGAGCACAATCTTCCCGGGCCGGTGCGCCAGACCATCGCACAGCTGCGGGCAGTCCATTCGCCGTGGGGGCTGATTGGCGACGCAACGGTTGCGATCACCGCCGCCCGTCTGGCGTCTGACGATCCGGAGGCCGCCGAAGAGCTCGAACGCTCCCGCTGGAGGGAGCGGATCGAGGCGTGGCTGGCTGAGCTCGCCGCGGACGAGACGTACTGTGCGGCGGCGCGCGCCGTGGTGGAGACCGCTGGCGCACGTTTGCGTGACATCGCCGACGGTTCTGTCCCGTACGTCGCTGACCGGGCGTTCGACCAGCAGGACGTGCCCGTCCTGGAGTTGGCTGTGGACGTGCTGATGGCTGCGGACAGCCAGTGGGTCGACCAGGTGGTCTCCGCGTTGGTGGTCGCAACAGTCGTGCCGCCGGGCCCGCAGGCCCGCTCGGTCCCCTCCCAGGCTGTCTTCTACGCCCTGACCCGCCGCATCATGGCCAGACCGACGGTCGCTCTCGCCCAGGCGGTCCGCGCCGCTGGTGTGGCGACCCGGCACGCGGGGGTGAAGAAGAAAGCTGCCCGGATCGCGCGGGATATCGACCAGGCACTGATCAGGGGCGCTGACATCGGGAACCTGCCCGACCTGGGCCTCAGTGCCGACGGGACGATGGTCTTGGACTACGGCGACAAGACCTTCACCGTCAGTTTCGACGAGCACCTGCGCCCGGTCGTCACCGACGCGGACGGAAAGCCCCGTAAGACGCTGCCGAAGGCAACCGCCGAACCGGGCGTGTCGTGCGCCAAGACGTTCACGGCGCTGAAGAAGGACGTCCGTGTCGTGGGGGACCTGCAGCGACGTCGGCTGGAGGAGGCGATGGTCACCCAGCGAGGGTGGACCGTGGCCGAGTTCACCACGCACCTGGTCGACCACCCGCTGGTGTGGCACCTGACCCGTCGCCTGGTCTGGCAAGCCGACAACGGTTTCTTCCGCGCCGCCGAGGACAAGACGTTCGCAGATGCCGACGACGAGGTGTTCGCCCCTGTCGGCACTGTCCGGGTGGCCCACCAGCTGAACCTGGGCGACCAAGCCCCCACGTGGATGGCTGTGCTGGCCGACTACGAGATTCTCCAGCCGTTCGCCCAGGTGGGCAGAGACACATACACTGCCGACCAGATCACCGCTTTTGATGGCCTGGTCGTCTATTCCGGGAAGGTCCTCGGCCTGGAGAGACGCGGTTGGTGGCGCGGCCCGGTCCGAGACAGCGGCCGGCAGTGGTCCATCGTGCGTCCCCTGCCCGGAACCACGTGGGAGCTGGCCCTGGAACCAGGTTTTGTCATGGGCGAACCCCTGTTCTTCGAAGAGCAGACCCTCCACCCCGCCGCCCTGGACGGCCTGGACCCCATCACCTGCTCGGAGATCTTGCGGGACCTGCACCTGCTCTGCGGCTGAGAGCGGTGTTTCAGCCTGACAAGGATGTGTCGGTCTGACATATATGTTTCAAGATCCGTGCACCAAAGCGCGCCCCTGGCACGGTGCGTGAAGGTAGATTCACGGCCATGACCAGCCCTTCGCCGTACGAGTTCGTCTTCCCCCAGCGCTTTGTCAAGGACGTGCTACCCCGCCCCGGTGGTGTGGAGGTTCCCCAGCCTCCGTTCGCCAAGGACGCAGCCGACCAGTGGTGGAAGCGGCTGTACGCCGTGTGTGACAAGGTCAACGAGTTGTTGGCCTCTGACCAGACTGACCCAGACCTCGCCGCCGCTGCGGCAGACGAGTCGTCACCAGCTTGGGCGGCGATGGCACTGCACCTGGGCACCTGGGGTGACCCGCAGGGCAAGCTGCAAGGCAAGCGTGACCCAGCACAGTCGTGGGCCGACTCCGCTGTCGCAGCGATCGGAGCGGTCGCCGCTGCCCAGGTGGCCGTCTGGTGGGCGGGCACAGGGGTCCTGGTAGAGAAACTGGAGGACTATGCCGGGATCTGGAAGCCAGTGTCGACATACACCACACCTTGGGCTCCTCCTGGGACGCGGAGGGCTGGTCGCTCTAGTGAACGCCTGGCAGGGTTCGTCCGGCGTGACGAACACAACACTGACGACGCTTCGGTAGGGGGCTACTGGACGTGGGAATACTCCATCGTGAGCTTTCATGATGTGCGGCTACGGCTGCGGCTGGCAGCCTCACGGTGGGAGGGCGTCGAAGAGGCGCTCGAACCTTTGGCTGCGCTCGGGGGTGGTGCGCGTCTGGTGATGTCGGCGCTGGTCCCTCAACGGCGAGACTGGTATTTGGCTGCAGACCGTGGGCGTTTCGTCGACCTTCTGATCTCAGCGCAGAACGTCGATGAGTTGATGGCGTTCACCCAGCTGCACCACGACGACTGGGGATGGGCCAGGCCGCACCCTGCGTGGCCGACAGCGCTCGACGCTGTCGGTACCGACCTGGCGGAGGTCGTCGAGGCTGCCGTCGAGTCGGGGGCCGTCGACGTAGCCAACGAGTACTCGCTGCCTCCCACCCTCCCCACCGACGTCCTGTCTGAGATTCCCACCTCGACTGCTTTCCGGGTGTTGCTCAAGGCCGCAGACGTCAACCGGGACGCTGCTGCTGCCGCCGTCGGCCATGCGCTGCGGTGGCCACGGGTCGCTGCGCCTGTGCTCGCCGCGTCGGCAGCCGCCAACTCCCGGAGCAGGACGCTGCTGGGAATGATCTCGCTGGTCGACCTGGCCGAACACCGCGACGAGTTCTCCGCCGAAGACTGGGCCATCATCGAAACCCATGCCAAGGGGCCAGATGGCCCGGTGGCGCAGATCTCGGCAGTCCCTGGTGCACTTGCTTCCTTGCCGAAGGGTCGCAAGGCCGCAGTACCACCGTGGGTGGCGGTCAAGGCCTTGCCGCAGGTCCAGCTGTCCAACGGTGCGGGCGCCCTGCCTGAGACGGCGGTGCGGAACCTTGTGACCATGCTCGTGAAATCGTCCCTGAAGAAACCGCACGCGGATGTCACGGTGGTCCGGTCCGAATGCACTGGCCGGTCGTCGGCAGCGTTCGCGTGGGGGTTGTTCGAGCAGTGGCAGCTCGCGGGATACCCGGCTTCGGGAGGTTGGGTGCTCGACGCTCTCGGTGTGCTCGGCGACGACGACACGGCCCGTCGTCTGGCCCCGCTCGTACGGGTGTGGCCGGGGGAGTCGGCCCACGGCCGGGCGGTCAAAGGGTTGGACGTGCTGCTGGCCATCGGTTCGGACGTGGCTTTGATGCAGCTGTACTCGATCTCCCAGAAGGTCAAGTTCAAAGGGATCAAGGGCCAGGCCCAAAAGCGCATCGACGCCCTCGCCGACCGCCTGGGTCTGGAGCCTGCACAGCTGGAAGACCGTTTGGTGCCTGACCTGGGCTTGGCCCCCGACGGGACGATGGTTCTGGACTTCGGTGACAAGACGTTCACCGTCGGTTTCGACGAACAGCTGCGTCCGACGGTCGTCGATGCCCAGGGCAAGGTCCGCAAGACCTTGCCGAAGACCACCACGGAACCTGGCGTGTCGTCGGCGAAGACGTTCGCCGCGCTGAAAAAGGACGTGCGCGCGCTTGCTGACCTGCAGCTGCGTCGGCTGGAGGGCGCGATGGCCACCCAGCGAGGGTGGACCTTGGCCGAGTTCACCACATACCTGGTGGACCACCCGCTGGTGTGGCACCTGACCCGTCGCCTGGTCTGGCAAGCCGACAACGGTTTCTTCCGCGTCGCTGAGGACAAGACCTTCGCTGACGTCGACGACGAGACGAGACGCTCACCCTGCACGGCACTGTCCGCCTGGCTCACCAGCTGAACCTTGGCGACCAAGCCCCCACCTGGGCGGCCCTGCTGGCTGACTACGAGATTCTCCAGCCGTTCCCCCAGCTGGGCCGAGACACGTACACCGCCGACCAGATCAGCGGGTTCCACGGCCTGACCGTCCCGTCTGGAAAGGTCCTGGGCCTGGAGAAGCGGGGTTGGCAACGCAGCCTTCCCAGCGACGGTGGGGGACAGGTGTCCATGGACCGTCCCGTCCCAGGCGGGTTCGTGTGGGAGCTGGGCCTGGACCCAGGGTTCATCGTCGGTGCGCCCATGTGTTTCGAAGAGCAGACCCTCCACCCGTCCGACCTGGTGGCGACTGTCAAGGACAGGTACGGGTGGAAGAGGGACACTGGGCCCAGGCTCGATCCCATCACCGTCTCAGAGATCCTGCGCGACCTGCACACCCTCCACGGGTGAACCGCCGGGTCATGCCCTCATGCGTGCCACATTGGCAGTGACGGGTCTGTTGCATCAGCCGAGCGTCACCATGACCATGTCGCGTTCGTGCCGTTCGACCACAGCGAGGTTGCCGGGGTCCGCACCGAGGGCAGGACCTGGTGGGCGCGCCCAGTCCAGGCAGTTCTCGACGGGCGCCGCACCTTCACACGCCCAGACCCCAGACGCAAGCGGCTTTGCCTCTTCGAGCGGAAGGAAAAGGTGATGGAAGCCTCCAAGAAACACCTCCAGAATCGAGTTCTGGAACGGCTTAGCTATTCGTATCAGAGCTCTGGCGAATGCGGTCACGTGTGGTCGGGGACGTTTGAGGGACTGGACTCCAGCGACGGTGGGTTCTTCATCCTGCTGGACCGGCCGGACCTGGAGCTGGTTGATCTGTGTTTCGTCGGGACGATCGTGGAAGAATGGCAGGTACATGTTCTCGCCGCGCTCGAGTACCTGCGATTAGAGGTGAAATCACGCCCAGGGTACTTTGGTCTGACTCACGAGGCCGCTGACCTCTACGCCAGCACCGACCTCCCAGACAATGTGATCTCATATCTCAACAGCCGAGACTCTCCGGTGCGCAACCCGCTCTTCGTGTTTGACGAATCTCGCGACTGGAGCATTCAGCTTCTCGAGTGCGACTTCCCGGCTTCTGACTGCTACGGAGTTCTCGTGAGTTTTCACGACGAGAAGCCCCTGTCGGTGTCCTATTGTTCCGACGAGTACTGGGCGGCTGTCCACGAGCCCGAAGCAGAATGACATCGGACGTTGCGACATACGTCCTTCTACCTGGATACTGACAAGTACCTGAGCTGGATGCCGAGCTCGGTGCCGGGACCTTTCCCGCGCCCGGGGCAGCAGTGGAGTGCCCGGAGTCGGGCTGGTCATGCACTCAGCTGGCTGACAACGGCACGAGCCGCCTTCACCGCGTGGGACGAACCCGCGCGGGCAGCCATAGAACACACGCCTGGCATGTCCAGCGCTGAGGGGTCAAGCCGTCGGCGACTGCCTGGCGGACCTTTTCCAGCACCTCGTCGAGCACCACCCTTCAGGTAGCCTCGTCCTTCGGCCGCGACGGCACTACGATCACAGGTGTGGCTGACGAGTTCGCACGACGGACCAGTTCGATGGACACGTTCGGGCTTGCAGGGGCGGGCGTCCACATGCTCCCTCATCGCGTGGTCGGGAGGCGGTCGGCGGACAACCTCCTGGCCAAGGCGCGCAAGGTGTGGCACGACGACCGTGCCCGGGGTGTGGCGTACGTCCAGCGGGCGTTCCGGTTACCGTTCGACGAGGTGGAGCAGGTGCCACCTGTGGTGCTGGCAGCGCACAACATGCTGTTCTGCGCTGTCGTCGATGTCCTGGAGGACTCCGACGACGCGGACCACCGCTGGCTTGACGCAGCCCTGGCTGTGCTCGAGACCGCAACGCCGCTCGGCCAGGGGGTGCTGCGTGGTGTGTTCAAGGACGTCGAGCACGACCGCGACCTCTATGGGGTCGCCCATGCTGACAGGCGTCGTCTCCGGGCGGCCGTGGCCTCTGGACCAGTCGGCCCGGCCCCGTGGGACGCGGACTGTCAGGCAGACGTCGACTATGTCGTCACGATCATCGACCTGTGCCAGGCGTACGAGCAGGCCCTGAACCGCCTTGGCGAGGCTCCATCCCCCTCGCTGATGACCTAGCTGGACGTCGAGGCGCGCGAACGTGACTGGTTCGTCTCCGTCGGTGACCCAGTAGTGGCCGACCTCGCGTCGGACACGATCGACCGGTGAGCCTGTGGTTCTACGAGACACCGTCCTGCGTGCCCCGCGACGAGGGCGTCTCGCTGGTGGCAGGGTCGTTGTCGTGCGCTCTCCTGCGGCTCATCCCGGTGTTGGCCTGGCGGACGATGGAACGGACCTTGTCGCGGGTCTGGGACGGCAGGTCGGAGGTCGCGTCGTCGAGAAGGTCGACGACTGCGGCGGACATCTCGACGGCAATGTGGACGACACGGTCTTCGTCGAGGCCAGAACTGCGGGCCAGTTTTGCCCAGTGGTGCGCCGTGACCTCTGCTGAGCGGGACGCGCCGCCGATCCTCATCGCGAGGCGTTCGTCCACGTAGTCCCAGTAGGTGGTGACCAGCACGTCGTAGGCGGGGGCCAGCGTCACGCCTTCTGGGCGGATCATGAGCGAGTAGTTCTTTGCGTGGGCGTCTGCGTTGGCGATCGACGTGCTGAAGGCAAGGCGGTTGACGAACTGGTAGCCGAGCGTGTCAGACAGGTCGACCGTCCTGAGCAGCTTGACTGCTTGGTGCGCGGCCATGGCGTACTTGGCGTCAGGGCCCTGCCCTGCGGCCTGGGCGAAGTCTTCGGTGTGGATACGGCGGACGGTGTCGCCGTCTGGTTCGCGGTCGAACCGGGCGACCATGTACGCAGACTGGCCGTACACCTCGAGCACCGAGGCGTGGGGCGTCGGGATACCGACCGACCGTGACAGACGCATCGAGGCGACCTCGATCTGCTCGGCATCGGGTGTGCGGGGCGACCCGGGTTTGAGGATATGCGTCGACGGGAGGTTCGCCGACGACCAGTACCATTCGTCGGCCACGCGGGCTAGCGCGAACTTCGCCTGTGCTCCGGCGAGGGAGAACCGGGCCTTGACCTCGGGGTCGAGCCACATGTCCTGGTCACGTTTGAGCTGGTCGATGCGGTAAGCGATCTCGTCGTCGGTCGCCCGCACGAGCGGGGTGTCCTCGACAAAAGGTTCGACGCCTTCTGGTGTGAGCACCAGACCTCCGGCCACGTCCGTCCCGACTTTCTCGAGCAGGTCGAAGACGTCGGCAGAGCTGGCACCGGTGTCGTACGCCATGCGTCTTCTGGTCTCGGCACGGTCGGGCAGCAGGTTGTCCAGGAACCGGGCTGGAGCCTGCGCGGACCAGCTGCCGTCGCGCGCCAGGGACGCCGAAATCAGCAGACCGTTCGGTTCGTCGTACTCGAAGGCGGTCCTTATGCCGTCGGTCTGCCAGAACCGGCCGACATGACGGCCTTCGAGCCAAGCCTCCAGGACCTTCATCGGACTCGGGCCAGGTCTCCAGGAAGCGCCAGAGGCTTCACCCCGAGCGCGTCGAGGATCTGCCCGACACCACGCAGGTCATGACCGTGCCCGGACTCGACGTCACGGACCAACGACTCGTCGACACCAGCGCTGCGGGCGAGCTCGGCGACGGTCATCGTGGTGGCCTCGCGTTCTTCGCGCACCACCAGAGCGAGCCTGTCGAGGGTGTGCATGTACTTACGCACCCTCCAGGTCTTGTGCTCGAGCATGGCGACCTCCCTGGCCGCATCGTACACCGACCCGACATGGCCCGAACGACCTATGAGTTAGTCACCATCATCGACGTGTGCGAGGTGTACGAAGAGACACTGGTGCTTGACCACGACGAACGCCTACTTCCTCGTCTTCGAGTACCTCAGTCTGAAAGACCGAAGAAACTATCGCCGTCAATCTGGATAGGCCACCGGAGCCGCGCCCACAGGCCAAAATGCGGAACCATTCTACCCAGAATGGTTATTGCGATCCCAGGACAAGATGCACGCCGCAGACGGCGTTCATCTTGTCCTGGGAGCGCCACAAATGTTGATGTTCGACAATTTCTAAAGATTGTCGCAAAAGAGTCTCATGCCGAAGGGCGAGGGCGGCGTGGCCCAGGGTTCAGGTGACGACCGCCAGGGTCTTGTCGTCGTGCTGTTTGGCGCGGGGGCGCAGGTAGCCGGTGGGGTCGGTGTCGGTCTCCCAGCGGTGGAGGTCGGCGAGGAGTGTTGCCAGGTCGTCGGATGTGGCGGTGGCAAGGTTTGCCCAGTCGTCGCGGTGCAGGTGCTGCATGGGGCGGTAGGCGCCGTCGGTGGCTACGACGAGCCACGCCACAGCGGGCAGGTGGGTGGTGACGGCGTGGGCGGCGGCGGTGTGGTCTGCTTCGGCGATCCAGAAGCCGTGGGGGGTGTTGCGGTGGCGGGCCTCTTCGGCCTGGAGGTCGCGCAGCATTCCCTGGTGGGTGTGGTCGTAGCCGTGCCCGGCTGACAGGCGTTCGCGGTAGGCGGCGCGCTGGGCGAGCGCGACGTGGCGGATGCGGTCGTCGCGGTAGGTCCCCAGCGGTGTGGTGATCTGGCAGTCTCCGAGGACGAGCAGGTCCGCCGTGCCGTCGTCGCACGTGCGCACGATGGCGACGGTGCTCGACGGCGAGGCGCCTGGGCGCAGGTCCAGCTGTGCGGCGGTGCGGGCGATGCACCCGGCGAGCACCTGGGCGAGGGGTTCGGGGGCCTGGGCCAGGTCGGTGGCCAGGCACTCGCCCAGGGTGTCGACGTACTGCGACGGTGGCGCTGAGTCCGGGGTGAAAGCCGACGCGCCGTCGAGGACAACCACGGCGTCGTCGGTGACGAACACCCGGTCGTAGCACTGGTCGGCTCCTGGCAGAGTCGCCCAGGCGACCTTCACGGGGCAGGCCAGGGTTGCGGGCCGTCGTCGCTGGTGGTGCTGGTGATCTCCAGGCCGTCGTGGGTGCTGGCCACGACGAGGGAGAACGACGTCTCACCGGTGGCCTGGTAGATCTCGGCGGCGTGCTCGGCCAGGTGCTGCACCGCCCCCAGGGACCCGATGGCGTGCAGGCCGGCGACGTGGGTGACCACACGTTGGCCGTCGGTGCGCCGCGAGACGTAGGCCACGTCGGCTGGTTCGGGCCGGCCGTCGTCCATCGGTGAGTACGACGCCACCCCGGTGGCACGTTCGGTGATGTGCCAGCGCTGGCCGTCGGTGTCGACCGTCAGCAGCGGGTCTTGCTCGACCAGGTGCGCGGCGGCGGGGGCCGACTTGGGTCCGCAGATGACGAACAGGTCCCCGGCGGGCAGGGTCTGCGCCGTCGGTTCCAGCTGGAACGTCGTGGTGGTGAACCCGAAGCGGTCCAGCATCCGGGTGGCGTGGTCGCCTGCCGCGACGTCTTCGGCCGCCAGGAGCAGGCGTTCGTGGCCGCGTCGGTACGGCACGACGACTGTCACGGGCCCGACGCCGAACAGCGCACGCTCGGGGCCTGGGGCGCTGGAGCGGATCTGTGTGATCCGTCCCTTGGTCAGGCCGATCTCGTCGGCGATCTTCACGTAGGCCATGCCGTTGCGGTGGGCTTCTTCGACTGCCACACGTCGCAGCCGGGCCAGCTCGGTGGACCGTTGTTGGTACACCGACAGCAGCGCCGTGGCCCGGCGGGCCCTGCTGACCGGGTCGGGGTCGCGTCGCACCCCTGCGAACTCGTCGGGCTCAAGCACGGAGGTAGTTTAGGCACCTCGACGCCAACTTAGCGCGGGATCTGTCGGCTCGTGGCCCCAAAAGGTGCGAGACCCTGCGGAAGTGGTAGTTTAGGGGGATAAACGAAGGAGACGACGATGCCAGCTCAGCGCTTCGAGGACGACCGCACCGGGGTGTCCGTGCCGGCAGAGCCCGTGCGTGCTGGTGCCGAGCAGGTCGCCCACCCCTTCGCACCGCTGTCCCCTTCGACCCAGGACCAGCACCCCGCGCAGGTCCGCCCCTGGCCTGTACGGACGATCCCTCGTGGAACAGCGGCAGACGCGGCCGCGATCCGCCGGACGGGCCATGCTGACTGGTTCTGATGGCTCGGCGACGGCAGGTGGCCCCGAGCCGGACGTGCACGGGCACAGGGACCAGAATTGAGCCGACGCCCGTGGGTCCGTCATCCAGCCGGAGCCGCGCCACGACGCGTGTCCATTCGGGTGCTGTCGTGGCTCCCGCCCCTGCGCGTCCTCCCAGGTGCCGAGGGCTCCTGGTGGGTCGACACGGCTCACGACTCGCTTGTCTTGCCTGGTCGCTGGTTCAACCAGACGTCTAGACTGACGGCGCCGCATGTCACGAGGGGACGGCTATGACTGCACCAGAAGACCAAGAGTCCGCTTCCGCGGCTCCCGAGGGCCAAGCAGACGACTCCGTGGCAGCTCCGGACGACCAAGAGGTTCCGTCCGAGGCTGCTGAGGGTCAGGCGGACGACGCCGTGGCTGCACTCCAAGACCAAGAGCCGCCTGCCGTCGCTGTTGAGGGCCAAGCAGACGACAGTGTGGTAGCACCGGATGCCCAGACGGCTTCCGCCGACGCTGCTGAAGGTCAGGCGGAGGACGCCGCCCACGCCGCGGAGCCACCCATGGCTGCTGTCCCAGACGAGTCGGAGCCGAGCGTGGCAGTGGCGCAGGAGCCGGTGTCTGCTGAGGCTCCTGTCCAGGCACCGCTTCCCGAGCAACCAGTGGTGCCCGCCAGTGCGGACTTGCCTGGCACGGTTCCGCCTGCTGGGTTCGCGCCGCCCGTTCCGCCTGGTGGGTTCGCGCCGCCCGTTCCGCCTGGTGGGTTCGCGCCGCCCGTCCCGCCTGGGCCGGTCCTGCCTGGGCCGGTCCCGCCGGGACCCGCAGCGCTTGTGCCTCCCGGACCTGTCCCACCCGGCACCCCCGAAGTCTTCGTTGCCGCTCCCCAAGCGCCCCCTCCGGCGCCGGGTCCGATTCCGCCTGCTCCGCCGCTGCCGCCAGGTGCCCCTGCGGTGCCTGGTCCTGCCCCGGTTCCGCCCGGTGTGCCGTTGCCGCCTGGTCCGCCTGTGCCTGTGTCGCCGGGTGCTCCTGTGGTGCCTGGTCCTGCCCCGGTTCCGCCCGGTGTGCCGTTGCCGCCTGGTCCGCCTGTGCCTGTGTCGCCGGGTGCTCCTGTGGTGCCTGGTCCGGGTCCGGTT
>WRET01000013.1 GCA_009779195.1 Micrococcales bacterium | reverse complement strand
TCCGCCCGGTGTGCCGTTGCCGCCTGGTCCGCCTGTGCCTGTGTCGCCGGGTGCTCCTGTGGTGCCTGGTCCGGGTCCGGTTCCGCCCGGTGTGCCGTTGCCGCCTGGTCCGCCTGTGCCTGTGTCGCCGGGTGCTCCTGTGGTGCCTGGTCCGGGTCCGGTTCCCCCTGGTGTGCCGTTGCCGCCGGGTCCGCCTGTGCCTGTGTCGCCAGGTGCCCCTGTGGTGCCTGGTCCCGCTCCGGTTCCCCCTGGTCCGGTTCCGCCGCTGCCTCCAGCGCCGGTGCCTCCGGGACCTGTCGCACCAAGTGCTCCCGAGGCACCTGCTGAGCCGTCACCTCCAGGACCCATACCTCCAGATGCGGCGGGATCGGTGCCTCCAGCCCCTGAGACGGCGACGAGCGCACTGGTCCCGCCCGGCCCGGAGCCTGTTCCGGCGGAGGTGCCAGATCCAGGGACAGAATCCCAGGCCGCCGAGGTCACCTATCCGGCGCCCGAGGCCCAACCAGCTGCGTACGGCACGCCGCCCTACGGTCCGCAGGGTCCCGGGACGCAGCCGTACGCCCCTGGCCCGCAGGATGCGCCTCCGGTGAAAAAGAAGAAGGGGCGGGTGTGGCTGTGGGTCGCCATCATCGTGGTCCTCCTGCTTGCCGGAGGTGCTGCCGCCGGGTACTTCCTGGTGCTGAAAGGTGAGGAGAAGGCTGCGCCTGACGAGCCGGTCCAGCAGTTCTACCAGGCGCTCGCTGACGGTGACGCGGCTGGGGCCCTGGCTCTGCTCGACACCAAGCCGGCCTCGACCGCGCTGCTGACCGACGACGTGCTCGCCGCGTCCGCAAAGGACGCTCCGATCACCGGTGTCACCACGACTGTTGCCTCGTCGTCCGATGATGAGGCGCAGGTCGCGGTCAGCTACACGATGGGCGGCCAGGCCGTGAAGCAGACCCTCACCGTCCGCAAGGTCGACAAGGTCTGGAAGCTCGTCGGCGCGACGGCCACGGTCGACCTGACCAATGTCGGCACCGGCAGCCTGCCGCTGGCGGTCAACGGCACCCCGCTGAAGGTGCCGGCGCCCACCGAAGACGAGGCAAAGCCGACAGTCGAGGCCGTGCTGTTCCCGGGCAGCTACACGCTGACCACGACCACGCGGTACGTCACCTTGAGCGACAACACTTTCGTCGTCACCGACCTGGGTTCTACCGAGGTCGGTGATGTCACCGCGACGCTGACCGACGAGGGCTCGGCCGCGGTCACCCAGGCCATCCGCGAAGCGGTCGACGCGTGTGTGGCGGCGAAGACCATCCACATGGACTGCACGATCTTGCAGATGGGCTCGACCTTGAACGACGGCACCGAGCTCGTCGAGGGGACGGTCGAACGTACGGCCACGCCACAGACGCAGACATGGCTGGACGCGTTGGAGCCCACGCTGGACGCCGACAACCCTGCCTTCGCCACCGTCGAGGCGCCGGAGTTCGGGGTGGTCGGGGTGAAGGTGTTCGTCCACGGCGTGCTCGACGGTCGTGAGATCTCCGGCAGCATGGACACGGTCTTTCCGATCGGGCGGCCCAAGGTCAACCTGTCCGACCCGGACAACCTCACGCTGACCTGGGGTTTTTGAGCGACGAGCACGTGCCGGGCTTCTGGCGACGCACGGCGGTCGTGCCAACACGCCCTAAGGTGGACCGGTGAGCGTGCGCCGGGTCATGGGGATCGAGACGGAGTACGGAGTGGTCGCGCCGGGGCGGCCCGAGGCGAACCCGATGCTGCTGTCCAGCCATGTGGTGGGGGTGCAGGTGGCGCTGCAAGAACAGGTGCGCGAGGCTGGGACGGTCCGGGCACGCTGGGACTATGACGACGAGGACCCGCTGCACGACGCGCGGGGGTTCCACCTGGAACGGGCGTCGGCGTTGCCCTCGCAGCTGACCGACGACCCTTCGCACCCTGCCGGTTCGGCTGACGACTCGCTCCAGGCGCTGCCCCGTCTGCCCGAGGAGTACGACGACCCGGGGACTGCCAACGTCATCCTCACCAACGGCGCGCGGCTGTATGTCGACCATGCGCACCCGGAGTACTCGTCCCCGGAGGTGACCAACCCGTACGACCTGGTGGTCTGGGACCGGGCTGGTGAGCTGGTGGTGCTCGAGTGTGTGCGGGCCCTGGCCGCCAACCCTGGCCTGCCGGACGTGACCTTGTACAAGAACAACGTCGACGGTAAGGGTGCCACGTACGGCACGCACGAGAACTACCTGGTCAACCGGGACGTTCCGTTCGCCGGTATCGTCGCGTGGCTCACCCCGTTCCTGGTCACCCGGCAGGTGTTCTGCGGCGCGGGACGCGTCGGGCTGGGCCAGCGCGGTGAGGAAGCCGGGTTCCAGCTGTCCCAGCGCGCCGACTACGTCGAAGCCGAGGTGGGGCTCGAGACGACTCTGCGCCGCCCCATCATCAACACCCGCGACGAACCGCACGCTGACGCGACGCTCTGGCGGCGTCTGCACGTCATCGTCGGGGACGCGACCATGCTCGAACCAGTGACCTACCTGCGTGCTGGCACGACGTCGCTGGTGCTGTGGCTCGTCGAGCAGGCCGTGGCCCGCGGTGACGAGCTGGAGCCCCCGCCGGTGGTGCTGCGTGACCCGGTGGGTGCGTTCCACCAGGTGAGCCGAGACACGACCGTGAGCGCGTCCCTGGAGCTGGCCGACGGTCGCCGCAGCACAGCGATCGAGGTCCAGCGCTGGTACCTGGACCAGGTGCTCGCCGCTTGCGGAGCCCACGACGAGGCGACCGCTGACATCCTCGCCCGCTGGGCTGATGTGCTGGCCCGTCTCGCCGACGACCCGGCCACCTGCGCCCGCGACGTCGAGTGGGTCGCCAAGCTGCGCCTGCTCGAGGGTCTGCGCCGGCGTGAGCACCTGGGCTGGGACCACGCCAAGCTCGCCGCAGTCGACCTGCAGTGGTCGGACCTGCGCCCCGAACGCGGCCTGTACCACCGTGTGCTCGCCGCCGGGGCCGTCGACACCATCGTCACTGACGAGCAGGTGCGCCGCGCTGCCGCCCACCCACCGGCCGACACCCGTGCCTACTTCCGCGGAGAGGCCATGGCCCGCTACTGCGGCCAGGTCTCCGCCGCGAGCTGGGACTCGGTGATCTTCGACGTCCCCGGCCGAGACACCCTCCAACGCGTCCCCATGCGCGACCCCCTGCGCGGCACCCTGGCCCACGTCGGCGCCCTCCTCGACGCCTGCCCCGACGCTGGGTCCCTGCTCGACGCCCTCGTCGGCGACGAGACCGGCGACTGACGCCGCGATCTGGTGGCCACAGGTTCACAGTGAGGCCGTTGACCTGGGCGGATGGGTCTGCCAGAGTGCTGGCATGAGGGACTATTCGGACCCTGGTGTTGCAGGACGGGCCTTGGAGGTTGCGGCGACTGCCGCGGCTGACCTGGCTGTGATCGCCTATACGCACGCGACGTTGCGTGCACAGGTCGCGGGGCACCCGAACACCTATCCAGGTTTGCTGGAGTGGTTGGAGACCTATGGCGGGCCGCAGGTCGCGGCGGCCGTTGCCGCGCGCCGTGACCGCGACGCAGCCCCACCTGCGTCCCATGAGCCGAAAGACGACGAACCTGCGGCGCCCGTCGGGGCGACTATCGACGGCCCGGAGCCGGAGTCTGGTGCTTCTGGCGAGGTGGTTTTGGTGGAGGAGCCACCCGGCGCCCAGGTGTCGGCCGACGTGACACCTGCTCCCGAGCCGGAGCCTGGTGCGCCTCGAGCTGCCCCTGAGGTGGCGGCGCCTGGACCGGTCGTGGCACCTTCTGTCGCGGCAGGCGACTTGTCGGCACCTGGCCCGGTCGATGCCCATTCTTCGCTCGGGCCCGCAGAGGGCCAGGCTCCGCCGACGCCTCTGGTCGCGCCGACGGAGGGCACGGCCCCACCGGCGCCCATGGGGGTCACGGGGCAGCCGTCTGGGCCGCCGCCGAAACGGTCGAGAACACCGGTCGTGGTCATGGCTGCGGCGCTGGTGGTGGTCCTGGTCTTGGGTGTGACGGTGTTCGCCTTGCGGGACCGGTTGTTCGGGGGTGAGAGCAGCTCGGGGCCCACCGGACTGACCGTGCACGGGCCCGAGTTCGCCCCGGTGGCCCGGTCGACCCTCGTGATATCGGGGATCAAAGAGGAGTGGAGCTACCCCGAGGCGACCACGGTTTTCGTAGATCCTTCGGTTGTGGTCGTAGAGAAGACACAACCGGATGGGCTGGCTCTCGTCGGCCTGGAGCCGGACACGGGGAAAGAACGCTGGACCCAGGAGTTCTCCGGGGAGCCAGGATCTCTTTCCTGCGCCGCTGGTGTGTGGCAGGCACAGGTCGTCTGCAAGCACTTGTACATGCCGTGGACGGCGGTCTTGTACGACACAGGCACCGGAAAGGAGTCCCCTGCCGATGCCAGCACGGCCGGCTGGGATGTCATCGATGTTTTTGTCTCCGGAGACTCGCTGTACACAGTGGCCAGAGATCCTTCGGGAGCTGCGGAAGAGCTGAGCCGTTGGGACAGCCGTGGTCGTCCGGTGTGGACAGTGCCGCAGGAATCGCGCGACTGCGTCGGCGACCTGTGGAGGACAGTCTGGGAGGTGCGGGACGACCTGCTCACGTACTGCAGCACGGTCTACGACAAGGGTGACGGTCGGCGGCTCACGTCGCCGGGCCTGGAGGGCGACTGCTTCATCCCGGTCCTCTTCGGCGGCAACCGTCTGGTGTGCCGCATGGTTTCCGGCGAAACCTGGTCTGACACCCTGGATCTTTCCGGCGGGCGTACTGCCACACGGTTCGTCGTCGGCGACGACGGTTTTCCCCTCTCGCTTGCTGGGGATGCTCCCAACAGTTTTGTCGTCTGGGACGACAACACCGAGGGAAGTGATCTCGACCGTGTGACGCTCAGGCAGTTCGACTCGGACCGCCAGGTCGCCCGGACGGTCGAACTGCCCTATCAGTACCGTGCCACTGTGGCTGCTGCGTGGGATGGTGCTGACAGGTTCGTGGTCGTCGGAGCAGACAGTGGTGTCGCGCTCGTCGACATGGGTGCCGAAAACTTCGTGTGGGAGTCGAACCCTGGTCTGGAGGTCATCATTGACTCGGAAGGGTGGCTGGTCCAATCCGCGTCCGTCGGTTTCGTCGACGAAGGAACGATCTGGGTCGCCTCTCCCGCAGGGTCATGGTTGATCGACGTTGCCAGCGGGGAGGCCACACCGACCAGCTACCGTGTTGCCGGGCCCGGAGCCAGAGATCAAGGCTCGGTCGTCGCCAGCGCCGACAACACCGTGGCGCTCCTGGTTCCCGACCCTGACACCGGACAGCAGGAGGGCAAGGTCCCCGAAGGTCTCGGGCCGTGCCCATCGGGTATGCAGATCGTCGGCGGGAGCCGGTACCCAGGTGGGCTGGTGCTGGTGTGCGGGTCTGGCACCGATTTCCAGGTGACTGCCCGGCACCAGGGCAAGGAGTTGGCTGCGACGGACCTGACGTTCGCCGCGTGGGGCTGGACCGTCACGTGCAAAGACGGGACAGTGTTGGCAGTCGGTCTGGGTGGGGGTCTGGTGTCCACGGCGGGCGGGACGTGGGCCGCCACGGGGTGGTCCGCCAGCACCGGACCGGTCGGGTTTGCGCAGGTGGCGGTGAAGCCGTGCGTGGCCAACACAGTGCCGTTGTCGTTGTCCACGTGGGACGGCGGGTGGTTCCTGGTCTGCGGCACAGACCTGAAGACGCCCACATTCGCAGCCTGGGAGGACGGCACCGTCGGCCCCGGGGAGTCCACGGACGTCAAACCCGACGCGATGGGCTACTGCCTGCGCAAAGGCCGGGTCTGCGCCCACCCCGGCGAGGTGGTCCTGTCCGAGGGCGACGACCCAGCCCAGCGGTCCGTCGGTGCCGATTGGTTCGTCGGCCGCGGCCCTGGGGGCTGACTGCGCCCCGTCTCGGAGAGATAATGGGGTTGTGTGGCGCAAGGGCGTGTGGGTCGCAGCAGCGGTGCTGCTGGTCGCCGGGTGTTCGGCAGATGCGGACTTGTCGTGGCTCGGCTCGTCGACCACGTCGAGCCCCGCGGCGAGCCCGACCGAGTCGCGACCACCGCACGAACGGCCGCTGACCCCAGGCGAGGTCGGTCTGGCGCGGACCGTTTTCGGTGACAGCGTCGACTACTCGATGGTGCTGGTGCACAACCACACGTACCCGCTGTTCGGCGGCTACCAGCCCGACGACACTGCGGTGACGCCGAACGGCGAGATGTACTTCCCGGCGCCGAGCCACCTGGACGACTTCACCGCTGACTCGCCGGCCAACGCCCGGTGGTTCGTGCACGAGATGGTGCACGTGTGGCAGTTCCAGCTCGGCTACCCGGTCGCAGGGCGCGGTATGGACCACGGGTCGTTGCGCTACGACTACGAGCTCGACGCGACGGGCTCGCTCGCCGACTACGACATGGAGCAGCAAGGCGAGATCGTGGCCGACTACGTGGCCATGACCAGCCTTGGTCTTGCCACCAGCAGCGACGGTCGTTACACCACGGCGGACCTGCCGGTGTACCAGACGGTGCTCGCCGGCTTCCTCGCTGACCCGTCCGACACGCAGAACCTGCCCACGTGGTAGCGGTGCCGCTACGTTCGTCACACGGGACCGATGAGACCAGATGGAGTGGACAAGGCGATGAAGCGTAAGCAGTACGACAAGCTGCTCAAGCCCCTGCAGGGCGAGCTGGTGGCGTTGCAGGAGTGGGTGAAGGCATCGGGGACGCGCCTGGTGGTGGTGTTCGAGGGCAGAGACTCGGCGGGCAAGGGTGGGGTGATCGACGCGCTGACCGAACGGGTCAGCCCCCGGGTGTTCCGCACGGTGGCGCTGCCGACGCCGACGGAGAAGGAGAAGACCCAGCTGTACATGCAGCGGTACCTGGCGCACTTCCCGGCGGCGGGGGAGGTGACGGTGTTCGACCGGTCCTGGTACAACCGCGCCGGGGTGGAGCGGGTCATGGGGTTCGCGACGTCCGAGCAGGTCGACGAGTTCTTGGCAACCACCCCAGCGGTGGAGAAATACCTGGTGGACGCTGGGATCATCCTGGTCAAGTACTGGTTGGAGGTCGGTGAGACCGAGCAGGAGGAGCGTCTGCGCGCCCGGGTCGACGACCCGCGCAAGACGTGGAAGCTGTCGGATATCGACGTGCAGTCGTTCGGCAAGTACTACGAGTACTCACGTGCCCGCGACGCCATGTTCGCCGCCACGCACACCGACTGGGCGCCGTGGTACGTCGTGGACTCCACCGACCAGCGCCGCGCCCGGCTCAATGCCATCACCCACCTGTTGTCGTTGCTGCCGTACAGCGCGCCGCCACGCGAACCGGTGGTGTTCGGCGAGCGCCAGCCCGTCGGCGACTACGTCGAACCCCGGCTCAACGCCGTCCGGGTGCCTGAGGTCCACTGAGATGCTCCGCCCGCACATGGGTGGGAGGTTGGCTGGGTGCTGGTGACGGGGCTGGGTTCGACCGGTCCGCGCTAGGGTGGTGCCGTTGCCACGTGTGGGAGGTGCGTTATGGCGGGTCAGGAGCAGGTCGGTCGCTCTCGTCGCGACGAGGAGAACGACGACGGTCCGGCGCCGGTCCCGGCGCCTGGTGTGCGGGACGCTGAGGTCGACGCCTTGCTGGACGAGATCGACGACGTCTTGGAGGAGAACGCCGAGCAGTTCGTCCGCGGGTTCGTGCAGAAAGGTGGGCAATGAGCGCCGAACCGTCGGGGCGCCTGCCTGTCGCGTTCACCACACCTGGGTCGTCGTCGTTCGTGGAGTTCGTCTCCCAGGTGGCACCGGACCTCCTGCCTGGGCGTGCCGGCGCTGGGACGGTGCCACCTGAGCTCGTCCCGCACGGTACGACGATCGTCGCCGGGGTGTGCGAAGGGGGTGTGGTCATGGCTGGGGACCGTCGTGCCACCGCTGGGCCGATGATCGCCTCACGGCATATCGAGAAGGTGCACCCCGCGGACGGGCACTCAGCCATCGGTATCGCAGGGTCGGCGGGGCTGGCTGTGGAGCTGGTCCGGCTGTTCCAGCTCGAGCTGGAACACTTCGAGAAGATCGAGGGGATGCCGCTGTCGCTGGAAGGTAAGGCCAACCGTCTGGCCACGATCTTGCGCGGCAACCTGCCGCTGGCCCTGCAGGGCCTGGCGGTCGTGCCGTTGTTCGCCGGGTTCGACACCGAACGCCAGCTGGGCAGGATCTTCTCCTACGACATCACCGGCGGCCGGTACGAAGAGCACGACCACCACGCGGTCGGCTCTGGTTCGGTGTTCGCACGCGGGTCGTTGAAGAAACGCTGGTCGCCGGGCCTGCCGCTGGCCGACGCTGTGGCTGTCGCGGTCGAGGCCCTCGTCGACGCCGCCGACGACGACGCCGCGACCGGTGGTCCAGACCGGGTCCGGGCGATCTACCCGGTGGTCGCCACGATCACCGCCGCCGGGTACGAGCGTGTCAGCGACGACCAGGTCGCAGCGGTCGCCATGCAGATCGAGACCGACCGGACTGTCGTGCCAGCGGCGAGACCGGCCGCGAAACCGGCCCGCACCAGGTCCGCCACCAAACCAGCCACGAAACCCACCGGCTCCAGGTCGGCCAAGAAGACCACCGGGGGAGGTGAGTCCCAGTGAGCATGCCGTTCTACGTCTCGCCTGAACAGCTGATGAAAGACCGGGCGGACTACGCCCGCAAAGGCATCGCCCGGGGACGGTCGGTCGTCGTGCTCGCCTACGACGAGGGCATCTGCTTCGCCACCGAGAACCCGTCGCGGGCGCTGCACAAGATCTCCGAGATCTACGACCGGATCGCTTTCGCCGCGGTCGGCAAGTACAACGAGTTCGAGAACCTGCGCGTCGCAGGTGTGCGGTACGCCGACCTGCGCGGCTACTCCTACGACCGGGTGGACGTCACAGCCCGCGGGCTGGCCAACGCCTATGCCCAGACCCTCGGGACGGTGTTCACCACCGAGTCCAAACCCCTGGAGGTCGAGCTCGTCGTCGCTGAGGTGGGCCGCCAGGCCGCCGACGACCAGATCTACCGTCTCACCTACGACGGTTCGGTCGCCGACGAGCGCGGCTACGTCGTCATGGGCGGGCAGGCCGACCGGCTCGGTGCGCTCCTGGCGGACCGGTACACCCCCGGTATGCCCCTGCGCGACGCGCTGCGCCTGGCTGAGGCCGTGCTCAGCGCCCCAGCCGACGACGACGCCGCGCCGCGCGTCGTGGAGCCCGCCGGTCTGGAGGTCGCGGTCTTGGACCGCACCCGTGAGCGCCGGGCGTTCCGCCGTGTCGTCGGCAAGGCGCTGGAGGACCTGCTGGCCGACCCGCCGACGGCGTGAGCATGGAACGGCGGATCTTCGGCCTGGAGACCGAGTACGGGGTGACGTGCGCCGGGGGCGACGGACGCACCCTGGGCGCCGACGAGGTCGCCCGGTACCTGTTCCGCAAGGTCGTGGCCTGGGGGCGTTCGTCGAACGTGTTCTTGCGCAACGGGTCGCGGCTGTACCTGGACGTCGGCTCCCACCCGGAGTACGCCACCGCCGAGTGCGACGACTGGCACCAGCTCGTCGTGCACGACCGGGCGGGGGAGCGGATCTTGGAGTCCCTGGTCGCCGACGGCCAGCAACGCCTGGAAGCCGAGGGCCTGCCCGGCACCATCCACCTGTTCAAGAACAACACCGACTCGGTGGGCAACTCTTACGGCTGCCACGAGAACTACCTCATCCGGCGTACCGGCGACTTCAGCAAGGTCGCCGACGTGCTCGTGCCGTTCCTCATCACCCGCCAGCTCATCACCGGGGCGGGCAAGGTGCACACCACCGCCCACGGTTCGACGTACGCGCTGTCGCAGAGGGCTGAGCACATCTGGGAGGCAGTCTCCAGCGCCACGACCCGTTCACGGCCCATCATCAACACCCGCGACGAGCCCCACGCCGACCCTGAGCAGTTCCGTCGCCTGCACGTCATCGTCGGGGACTCGTCGATGGCTGAACCGACGACGAGGCTCAAGGTCGGGGCGACGGACCTGGTGCTGCGTGTGGTCGAAGCGGGGATGGCCACCCGTGACATGGTGCTGGAGAACCCGATCCGGGCGATCCGCGAGATCAGCCAGGACCTGACCGGCCAGCACGTCGTGCACCTGGCCAACGGCTCGACGACCACAGCCTTGGACATGCAGGAGGAGTACCTCACGCGTGCCCGGGACTACGCCGAACGCGAGACGGACCTCGGGCCGCAGGTCAAGGCCGTGCTGGACCTGTGGGAGAGGGTGTTGCGCGCGGTGCGCACCGACGACCTGTCCCTGGTGGACCGCGAGGTGGACTGGGTGGCCAAGCACCGGCTCATCGAGCGGTACCGGGCCAAGCACGGCCTGGACCTGGGCGACCCGCGGGTGCTGCGGCTGGACCTGGCCTACCACGACATCTCCCGCACCGAGGGTCTGGCGAACCTCATGGCCGAACGGGGCCTGGTCGACCGTGTGACCAACGACCTGGAGGTGTTCGAGGCGACAGTCGTCCCGCCGCAGACGACCAGGGCGAAGCTGCGCGGAGACTTCGTGCGGGCCGCCCAGGAGGCCCGGCGCGACTACACCGTCGACTGGGTCCACCTCAAGCTCAACGACCAGGCGCAGCGCACAGTCTTGTGCAAAGACCCCTTCCGGGCCGTGGACGAGCGTGTCGAGCGTCTGATCGAGTCGATGTGATGCCGATCTGCCTCCGCGAACCACCACCGGCAGGTTAGGGTTGCGAACGTGGATGTGTCGCGTCGCTGGTGGGCTGCGGGTCTTGCGCTGGTGCTCGCCCTGGTCGCCCTCACAGGCTGCGACCCTGCCGGTGGGGTGTCGGTCGAAGTCGCTGGGGAGGCGGGGGTCAAGCCAGTGGTCACCTACGTCGCGCCGCTGGACGTCTCCTCGACGTACCGCACGGTGATCTGGGAAGGCACCGGACCGCTGCTGGTCGAGGACAGGCCGGTGCTGTTCGACTTCTACCAGGAGAACGCCAGGGACGCGAGTATCGTGCGCCAGACCTACGACCACGGGCCTGGTTGCTACATGGTCACGGTCGGTGGGCGGGCACCGGCGTGCGGGCCACGGCCGGTGACGCACGAGCTGTCCCGCGAGACCCTCGGCGAGGACTTGTTCCAGACGTTGCGGGGGCACCGTGCCGGTGCCCGGCTGCTCCAGGTCGCCCCGGCGTCAGGTTCCGGCTCCGACCGTTTCCCGTCGGTCACCGTCATCGACGTGCTGCCGTTACGTGCCCAGGGTGAGACGATCGCGCCGCGCACGGACGTGGAGTTCCCCACGGTGACGCTCGCGCGTGACGGCGCCCCGTCGATCACGCCCACAGGCGACGAACCGCCGTCGAAGGTTGTGTCGCAGCCGCTGATCCGCGGCACCGGCACGCCGGTCGGCACCCGCGACACCGTGACGTTCCAGTACACGATGTTCACCTGGGACGGTGAGGCCGTCGAGTCGTCGTGGGAGCGCAACCAGCCCGAGAGCCAGCCGCTGGAGGACCTGCCCGCGACGTTCTCAGACTGGTTCACCGACCAACCTGTCGGCAGCCAGTTCGAGCTGATCGTGCCGCCAGGCGAGCCGTTGAAGATCAGGCAGTCCGAGGAGTACAAAGACCAGACGTTGGTGCTGGTCGTGGACATCTTGTCCACCCGACCCCCCAGAGGAGCATGACGATGAGTGTGGCGTTGCGTGTGATCGCATGCCTGGACGTGAACGCTGGCCGTGTGGTCAAGGGGGTGAACTTCGCCGACCTGCGTGACGCTGGTGACCCTGTCGAGCTGGCGCGGCGCTATGGCGCCGAAGGTGCCGACGAGATCACTTTCCTCGACGTGTCGGCGTCGGTCGAGGGCCGCGCGACCATGGTCGAGGTGGTCGAACGAACCGCGGTGGAGGTGTTCGTGCCCCTGACCGTCGGCGGCGGGGTGCGTTCGGTCGAAGACGTGGACCGTCTGCTGCGCGCCGGGGCCGACAAGGTCGGGGTGAACACCGCCGCCATCGGCAACCCTGACCTCATCGCCCAGATCGCCCAGCGGTTCGGCTCGCAGGTGCTGGTGCTGTCGGTCGACGCCCGGCGCGTCACTGGCGACGTGCACACTGACTCCGGCTACGAGGTCACCACCCACGGTGGCCAGCGCAGCACCGGTATCGACGCGGTCGAGTGGGCCCGGCGCGGTGCCGAGCTCGGTGCCGGGGAGATCTTGCTCAACTCCATGGACGCTGACGGCACCACCGAAGGTTTCGACCTGGAGATGCTCGCCGACGTCCGCCGCGAGGTTTCCGTCCCCCTCATCGCCTCCGGCGGCGCCGGCACAGCCGAGCACTTTGTCGCCGCTGCCCAGGCTGGTGCCGACGCTGTCCTGGCAGCCTCCGTCTTCCACTTCGGCACCCTGACCGTCGGCCAGGTCAAAGACGCCCTCCGTGAGGCTGGTCTCACCGTCCGCTGACGACCTGTATGCGATGATGCAGGTATGCCTCTGGACCCGGTGATCGCTGCACGCCTCGTACGTGACGCGGGTGGGTTGGTCGCTGCGGTCGTGCAGCAGCACGACACCGGCGAGGTGCTCATGGTGGCGTGGATGGACGACGAGGCGCTGCACCGCACGTTGACGACCGGCAGGGTGTGGTTCTGGAGCCGGTCGCGTGGTGAGTACTGGCGCAAGGGGGACACCTCCGGGAACGTGCAGTGGGTGCGGTCGGTGTCGCTGGACTGCGACGGTGACGCGCTGCTCGTCCAGGTCGACCAGGTCGGGCCTGCCTGCCACACCGGTTCACGCACCTGTTTCGAGGCCGGGGGACCACTGGACGCGGTGGTCGGAGAACCGTCGTGAACCTCGACTTCGGCCAGACCTGGCCGACGCTGGATGCTTTCCGCTCTCGTGCCACCGATGCCCGGGTCATCCCTGTGGTGCGCCGTCTGCTCGCCGACGTGACACCGGTCGGCCTGTACCAGACGCTGGCCGCCGGACGGCCGGGGACGTTCGTCTTGGAGTCGGCCACCTCCGACGGCACGTGGGGACGCTGGTCGTTCGTCGGGGTGGCCGCGCGGGCGGTGCTCACATCCGTCGACGGGCAGGGCCGCTGGACCGGTGACGTCCCTGTCGGGGTGCCGACCAGCGGAGACGTGCTCGACGTGCTGCGTGGGACTCTGGCTGTCTTGGCCACCGAGCCCGAACCGGGTCTGCCGCCCCTGACTGGTGGCCTGGTGGGGGTGCTGGGGTGGGACGTCGTACGGCACTGGGAGCCCACCTTGCCTGCCCATGCCCCTGACGAGCTGGACGTGCCCGAGGTGGTCGTGGCGCTGGCCACCGACCTGGCGTGCGTGGACCACACCGACGGTTCGGTGTGGCTGGTCGCCAACGCTGTCAACGCCGACGGCACCGACGAACGCGTGGACGAGGCATGGGCCGACGCTGTCGCCCGCCTCGACCGGATGGAGCTGGCGCTGGCCGGTGCGGCCCCCGCGCCGCCGCTCAGGCTCGACCCGGATGCTGTTGTCCCGCAGATGACCTTCCGTTCCACCCAGGACGAGTTCGAGCAGGCTGTGGCCCGCGGCCTGGAGGCCATCGTCGACGGGGAGGTCTTCCAGGTGGTGCTCTCGCAGCGCGTGGACGTGGACTGCCCCGCCGACCCGCTGGACGTCTACCGTGCTCTGCGCACCCTCAACCCCAGCCCGTACATGTACTACCTGTCGTTGGCTGACCTGTCCGGCCGGCCGTTCGCCGTGGTCGGGTCCAGCCCGGAGACGTTGGTCAAAGTCCAAGACCACCAGGTCGAGACCCTCCCCATCGCTGGGTCGCGGCCCCGGGGCGCCACCCGTGAGGCCGACGCCGGTCTGGCCGCCGAGCTGCTCGCCGACCCCAAAGAACGTGCCGAGCACCTCATGCTCGTCGACCTCGCGCGCAACGACCTGTGCAAAGTCTGCACAGCCGGTTCGGTCGATGTCGTCGAGTTCATGGCAGTGCGTCGCTACAGTCACATCATGCATATCTGCTCGCGGGTCGTCGGGGACCTGGCTCCGCACGCCGTGGCGCTGGACGCTCTCGTGGCCACGTTCCCGGCCGGCACGCTGTCCGGGGCGCCCAAACCTCGGGCCATCGCACTGGTCGACGAGCTCGAACCAGCCCGGCGCGGGGTCTACGGCGGCGCCGTGGGGTATTTCGACTTCGCAGGGAACCTCGACACGGCCATCGCGATCCGCACCGCCATGATCCGCGAGGGCACAGCGTACGTGCAGGCTGGGGCAGGGATCGTGGCGGATTCGGTGCCATCGGCCGAATGGGCAGAGGCCCGCGCCAAAGCCGCTGCTGCGGTCCGTGCCGTCCAGCTCGCATCGCGCCTACGCCCGGCAGGTGACCATGGCCGTTGATGTCGTTCCTCGCGCAGGTGCGCTGGTGGCTCTGTCCAGGATGCGTTGGCCTCTGGTCTGCGCGGCAGGTGCCGGCGCTGGTGCTGTGGCCCTGCTCATGCGCGACCCGCACCAGTCAGGGTCGTGGGGGTTCTGCTGGATGCACATCACCACGGGGATGTACTGCCCAGCCTGTGGGGGTCTGCGTGGCACCGCTTCTATGCTGCACGGCGACCTGGCCGGGGCGTGGGCCGACAACCCGTTCTGGTTCGTCCTCGCCCCGGTGCTGGTGGCGGTGTGGGCGGTGTGGCTGGTGCAGACCGGGCGTGGTCGGCCTTTGGCCTGGCGGGTGCCGACATGGGTGTGGATCGTGTTCGGCGTCGTGTTTGTGCTGTTCGGGGTCGTGCGCAACCTTCCGGGGTTCCCGTTGGTACCTAGCTGACAGGCGGACTGTGGTCGGCCGCACTGCTCGACCGCCCCTACCATGGGTCAGATGCTTGTTCACGACGATGAGTCCCGTTGAGGAGGCGAACGACGTGACGGTGCTGGACGAGATCGTCGCGGGAGTCCGCGCGGACCTCGCTGCACGTCAGGCGACCACGTCGCTCGACGACCTGAAAGCCGCGGCGGCGAAGAGGCCGTCAGCGGTCGACGCTGTCGCGCACCTGCACGTCGCCGACGCGGTGACGATCATCGCCGAGGTCAAACGGTCCAGCCCGTCGCGCGGCCAGCTGGCGCAGATCGGCAACCCGGCTGCCCTGGCCGCCGAGTACGAGTCCGGCGGGGCTGCGGCGGTGTCGGTGCTGACAGAGCAGCGCCGTTTCGGTGGCACCTTGACCGACCTGGACCAGGTGCGGGCACGCGTCGACGTGCCGGTGCTTCGCAAAGACTTCGTCGTCGAGCCCTACCAGGTGTGGGAGGCCCGTGCGCACGGCGCCGACATGGTGCTGCTCATCGTCGCCGCACTGGAGCAGACCGTGCTCATCTCCTTGGTGGAACGGGTGCACTCGCTGGGTATGACCGCCCTGGTCGAGGTGCACGACGTGGCTGAGGTCGGCCGTGCCGTGGACGCCGGGGCGCGCGTCGTGGGCGTCAACGCCCGCGACCTGACGACGCTGCAGGTGGAACGCTCGACGTTCGCACAGGTCGCCCCGGCGATACCGGCAGGTGTCGTCGCGGTCGCCGAGTCAGGGGTCCGTGGACCGCACGACGTGGTGGAGTACGCCCGCTCCGGGGCCGACGCGGTGCTCGTCGGCGAGGCCCTGGTCACCGGTGACGACCCGCGCCAGGCCGTCGCTGAGCTCGTCGCCGCAGGTACCCACCCGGCGTTGCGGGCGGTCCGGCGGTGACAGTCCCCGCAGACGGCCCGCTGGCCACCGCCCCCGGACCGTACTTCGGAGCTTACGGTGGACGTTTCGTCCCCGAACCTCTCGTCGCAGCCCTGGACGAGCTGGACGACGTCTACCACAAAGCCATCGTCGACCCGGTGTTCACCGCCGAGCTGCGACGTCTGCACCAGGTCTACTCTGGCCGTCCGTCTCCGCTGACCCCCGTGCCCCGGTTCGCCGCGCACGTGGGCGACGGGGTCCAGGTGTTCTGCAAACGCGAAGACCTCAACCACACCGGTTCCCACAAGATCAACAACGTCCTGGGCCAGGGCCTGCTCGTGGCCCGTATGGGCAAGACCCGCCTGGTCGCCGAGACCGGCGCAGGCCAGCACGGTGTGGCCACGGCCACCGCCGCCGCCCTGCTGGGCCTGGAGTGCACGGTGTACATGGGCGAGGTCGACACCGTCCGCCAAGCGTTGAACGTCGCACGTATGCGTCTGCTCGGCGCCGAGGTCGTCGCGGTGAAAGTCGGCACACGCACCCTCAAAGACGCGATCAACGAGGCCCTGCGTGACTGGGTCGCCCATGTCGACACCACCCACTACCTGCTCGGCACGGTCACCGGTCCGCACCCGTTCCCGCAGATGGTGCGTGATTTCCAGTCGATCATCGGCGAAGAGGCCCGCGCCCAGCTCGCGCAAGAGACCGGCCGTCTGCCCGACGCTGTCGCCGCGTGCGTCGGCGGTGGTTCCAACGCCATGGGTGTGTTCAACGCTTTCCTCGACGAACCGTCGGTGAGCCTGTACGGCTTCGAAGCCGGCGGCACCGACCTGGATCCTGGTCACCACGCCGCACGTTTCGCCGCTGGTGACCCAGGCGTCCTCCACGGTGCCCGTTCGTACCTGCTCCAGGACGACGACGGCCAGACCCTCGGCTCGCACTCGGTGTCCGCTGGCCTGGACTACCCCAGCGTCGGACCCCAGCACGCCTGGCTCCACGACGCCGGACGCGTCACCTACGCGCCGGTCAGCGACGCCGAAGCCATGGACGCTTTCCGCCTGTTGTGCCGCACGGAGGGCATCATCCCCGCGATCGAGTCTGCCCACGCCCTGGCCGGTGCCCTGCGCCTCGGCGCTGACCGGTCCGCCTGGGCCACCACCGACAACCCCATCCTTCTGGTCAACCTGTCTGGCCGCGGCGACAAAGACGTCGACACCGCTGCCCGGTGGTTCGGCCTCCTCGACGACGGGCAAGGGTGATGAGCTCCACAGCCCGGCACCTGGACGCCCTCGCCGCGCAAGGACGCCCCGCCCTGGTCGCCTACCTGCCCGTGGGTTTCCCCTCCGTCCCCGGTTCGGTCGACGCGGTGCGCACAGCCATCGACGCAGGGGCTGACGTCGTCGAGCTCGGCGTCCCCTACACCGACCCGGTCATGGACGGCCCGGTCATCCAACGTGCCGTGGACCTGGCGCTGCGCCGTGGCGCACGGGTGCGTGACAGCCTCGCCGTCGTCGAGCAGGTCGCCGGGCTCGGCGCGCCGGTCCTGGTCATGACCTACTGGAACGTCGTGCTGCGCTACGGCGTCGACGCGTACGCCCGTGACCTGGCAGCCGCCGGGGGAGCGGGCCTGGTCACCGCCGACCTCATCCCTGACGAGGCCGACGAGTGGATCGCAGCGTCCGACGCCCACGGTCTGGACCGGGTGTTCCTCGTCGCCCCCAGCTGTACTCCCGAACGTCTGGAGCTCGTGGCCCGCTCGTCCCGCGGTTTTGTCTACGCAGCCTCGACCATGGGCGTGACCGGGGTCCGCTCGAGTGTCGGCACCCACGCCGAGACTCTCGTCACCAGGACCCGCGACGCCGGTGCCCAGCACGTGTGCGTCGGCCTGGGGGTCTCCACAGGCGAGCAGGCCGCCGAGGTCGGCGCCTACGCTGACGGGGTGATCGTCGGTTCAGCGCTGGTCCGCACCCTGCTCGACGCCCCCACCACCAACGACGGCCTGGACGCCTTGGCCCAGGTGACTTCCCAGCTCGCGGCAGGCGTCAGCCGCGCCCGGTCGGCCTCATGACCGCCATGAGCGCCGCCACCGCCCTGGCTGCGACCATCCCCAGCCCACCGCAGTCGGTGTGGTACGTCGGCCCTTTCCCCCTGCGCGCCTACGCCCTGGCCATCCTCGCAGGGATCATCGCCGCCGTGTTCATCACCCAACGCCGCTGGGTGGCACGCGGTGGTTCGCCCGACGACGTGCTGGAGATCGCCTTCTGGGCTGTCCCTGCCGGCATCATCGGCGGACGCCTGTACCACGTCATCACCTCCCCGTCGGACTACTTCGGCGCCGGTGGCGATCCCCTCAAAGCCCTGCGCATCTGGGAAGGCGGCCTGGGCATCTGGGGCGCCATCGCCCTAGGCGGCGTGGGCGCGTGGATCGCTGTCCGCCGCCAAGGCATCCGCCTGGCCCCCTTCGCCGACGCCGTCGCCCCCGGTCTTCTCGTCGCCCAAGCCATAGGCCGCCTAGGCAACTGGTTCAACCAAGAGCTTTTCGGCCGCCCCACCACCCTGCCCTGGGGCCTGACCGTCGACAACGCCCACCGCCCCCGCGGCGAAGACCACCTCCCCCTGTACCCTCCCGACACCGCCTTCCACCCCACCTTCGCTTACGAAGCCCTCTGGAACCTGGCCGCCGCCGCCTTCCTGGTCTGGGCAGACCGCCGCTTCCGCCTAGGCCACGGCCGGGTCTTCGCCCTCTACGTAGCCTCCTACTGCACCGGCCGCCTCTGGATCGAAACCCTCCGCATAGACCCCGCCGAACACGTCCTAGGCCTCCGCCTCAACGTCTGGACCGCCCTCCTGGTAGGCCTGACCTCCATAGTCGTCTTCATCCTCCTCACCCTCCGCCACCCCACCCGAGAAACCGAAGTCCGCGTCGTCCCCCACCCTCCCGCAGACAACCCCACGCCCCCCCACGAGCCCACCGCCCCCGACGGAACCACCGACGTCTCCGACGAAACCACCGATCTCCCTGACGGGACCACCGACGTTTCCGACGGAACCACCGATCTCCCTGACGGAACCAGCGACGTCTCCGACGGAACAAGTGACGTCCCCAACGAGGACACCAAAACCCTCCCCTAAGACCACGCCGATGTTCGGCGAAGCCGAACGAGGCACCCACCCCCCCATCTGGCCGATGTTCGGCGAAGCCGGACGAGATACCCGAAGACCTCCCCCTCGTGGGTGGAGGATTCCTACAAGCGGGGTGGGGTGCCTGTCCGCCGCGTTGGCATCGGGTTTGGCGGGAAGACCGGCGACAGCCGGTCGGGGGACTACGCGGCGGACAGGCACCCCACCCCGCGGCCCAACCCAGCCCCCCCACCAGACCCCACTACGCTCAAGCCATGCGCAGAGCAAGGATCGTATGCACGATCGGCCCCGCCACCGAAACCCGCCCCCAGATCCAGTCCCTAGTAGACGCCGGCATGGACGTAGCAAGGCTCAACCGCAGCCACGGCACCGACGACTCCCACACCCGTGCCTACAACAACATCCGAGCCGCCGCCCAAGCCTCAGCCCGCCCCGTAGCAGTCCTGGTAGACCTCCAAGGCCCCAAGATCCGTCTGGGCACGTTCGCCACCCCCCCGCACCACCTGGCCCCAGGCGACACCCTGACGATCACCACACAAGACGTACCAGGCACCAAAGACCGCGTCTCGACGACATACCCCCGCCTGCCCCAAGACGTCTCTCCCGGTGACCTCGTCCTCATCGACGACGGAAAAGTGCAGGTCAGGGTAACCGCCGTTCACGGCACCGAAGTCGAAACATGCGTGGAGGTCCCCGGCACGATCTCCGACAACAAAGGCATGAACCTGCCCGGCACCCCCGTCTCGGTCCCCGCGTTGACCGAGAAGGACGAACGGGACCTGCGTTGGGCGTTGGACATCGGCGCCGACGTGGTCGCGTTGTCGTTCGTGCGGAGCGCCGCGGACTACGACGAGGTGCGTCGTGTCATGGATGCTGCGGGCCGTGTGGTCCCGGTGATCGCCAAGATCGAAAAGCCACAGGCAGTGGACAGCCTGGCTGATGTGGTGCGTGCCTTCGACGCCATCATGGTGGCCCGTGGTGACCTGGGTGTCGAGCTTGCCTTGGACCGTGTCCCCTTGGTGCAGAAGGACGCGGTCTGCTTGGCCCGGCGTGCGGCCAAACCGGTGGTCGTGGCGACCCAGGTGCTGGAGTCCATGATGGCTTCTCCGCGCCCGACCAGGGCGGAGGTGTCGGACTGTGCGAACGCGGTGCTTGACGGTGCTGACGCGGTGATGTTGTCGGGGGAGACGAGTGTCGGGCAGTTCCCGGTCGAGGCGGTGCGGACGATGGCCCGGATCATCGAGACCACTGAGTCGTTGGGTCGTGAGCGGATCGTCCCGCTGGGGCCTGTCTCGCCGTCGCACGGTAGTGCGATCGCTGCGGCGGCTGTGCAGGTTGCCGCAGACTTGCAGGTCAAGTACTTGGTCACTTTCACGCAGTCAGGGGCCACGGCCCGTCGGGTCTCGCGTCTGCGGCCGCAGACGCCCTTGCTGGCTCTGACGCCCGTCGAGCACACCCGCAACATGTTGTCGTTGTCGTGGGGCGCCCAGACGTTCCTGGTGCCACAGGTGGGTTCTACTGACGCCATGGTGCGGTTGGTGGATTCGACGTTGCAGGCCAACGGGCTTGTCGAGGTCGGGGATCGTGTTGTGGTGGTGGCTGGCTACCCTTGCCAGCCGGGGACGACGAACACGGTCTTGGTGCACCGCATCGGGGACGATGGCCGTAGTTGTCTGCTCCGGCCGTGACACCAGGTGTTCGCCACGTTCGGTGGTCGGGCGACGACGAGAGCGGCAAAGGCCCTGGGAGCCGTGCGTTATTGGACGTATCGGTCGCAAGCAACCGACTGTGAGAAATATCACATGTTTTGCTGAGAGGTGCTCTGAGGGCTCTCTGGGGGGCGTGATGGGGGTGGGAGAGGGGCCCGAAATGTTCTCGCGCTCGTGGAGCGACCGTCCGCGGTGTCCGTGACCCCGGGGCGTGACAAAGTCGTCAAGCATAGGATGACGTGCAACCTTGTTCACACGAGGGAAACTTCTGCGAGTGCCCCGAGCGGGATTCGAACCCGCACTGGATCGGGTTTGAGCCGAACGCCTCTGCCAGTTGGGCTATCGGGGCCGCAGTGCTGCGGGCACCAGTGTAGTGGCGATCTGAGAGTTCCCCCCCGTGAGGCGCCCGTTAGTCTGGGGAAGTGACCGACGACGGACCAGGATTCGCGGGGCTGACGGCCCGCCGTGCCGTGGTTGCCGAGGACGAGGCCCTCATCCGCATGGATGTCGTGGAGATCCTGCGCGACGCAGGGTTCGACGTGGTCGGCGAGGCAGCTGACGGGGAAGAGGCTGTGCGGCTGGCCACGGACCTGCGGCCCGACATCGTCGTGATGGATGTGAAGATGCCGGTCCTTGACGGGATCAGCGCCGCAGACCGTATCGGTGCCGCCCATATCGCCCCTGTGGTGCTGCTCACCGCGTTCTCCCAGGCTGATCTGGTCCAACGTGCCCGTGACGCTGGCGCGATGGCCTATGTCGTCAAGCCGTTCAGCCCCGCAGACTTGTTGCCGGCGGTGGAGATCGCCTTGGGCCGCCACGCCCAGATCGCTGCGCTGGAGGCTGAGGTCGCGGACCTGACCGAACGGTTCGAGACCCGCAAACGGGTCGACCGGGCCAAGGGTCTGCTCATGACGAAGATGGGCCTGAGCGAGCCGGAGTCGTTCAGGTGGATCCAGAAGACCTCTATGGACCGGCGCCTGACCATGCGTGAAGTGGCTGATGCGGTGATCGAGCAGGTCGGCGGACAGAACTGAGTTGAGCTCACCCTCATGGATCTTGCTGTTTCGGCGCGCCGCGCGGGTTCTCGTGGCACTCTTGACCTCGTGCCGCGACGTGGGGGCACAGCGTCCAGGCCGCGTTGTCTGGCCCGCTAGGAGGAGTTTGCGCATGCCTCATCGAACAACCGCCCGGGCCGCCACGAACCTGGATGTGCCTGACCTGGTGGAGCTGTGCTTGGCTGCTCGTGCCGAGGCGGGCACCGGGTCGGCGTTGTGCACTGAGGACGACGGCCGTCTCGCTGAGCACATGACGACGATGCTTGGTCTCCCTGGGGCGTTTGTGCTGGTCGCAGGCCACGGTGACCAGATCGAGGGGTTCGCGGCCGGGCGTACGGGCGGCCCGACGCTGTTCTCCGACTCTGTCGTCGTGGATCTGCAGGTGCTGTATGTGCGTGCGTCGGCTCGTCGCCGGGGGGTGGGCCATGCGCTGCTCGTCGGGCTTGTCTCGGTGGCTGAGGCGGCGGGGGCTGCCGAGGTGGTTGCCGCACCGTTGCCGGGTGCACGTGGTGTGCAGAGGTTCTTGGCCCGTGCCGGGTTCCAGGCTGTCGCGGGCTGCCGGGTCGCGGGCGTCGCGGCGTTGCGCCGCAGGCTGGACCAGGCGCTCCGGCCTGTCACGGGTGCTATCGCCCGGCCTGTCACCAGTGGTATCGCCCGGCTGGTCGAGCTTCGCCGCCACACTTTGGCCACTGGCGAGATGCCGGCTGTCGATTCTGGTCAGGACGAGACGACCAGGCAGGTCAGCCGTACTGTGGCGACCCGTCTGCCTGCACGGTCGGCTACTTCCACCTCGTAGGACGCGACGGAGCGCCCCAGGTGCAGCGCTGTGGCGGTGGCGGTGACGTGCCCTTCGCGCACGGCGCGGTGGTGGGTAGCGCTGACTTCTATCCCCACGGCGGTGCGTCCTGGTCCGGCGTGCACCACCGCAGCCATGGACCCCAGCGTCTCGGCGAGGACCACCGAAGCCCCTCCGTGCAGCAGCCCTGCGGGCTGGGTGTTGCCGTCGACCGGCATGGTGCCGGTGGCACGTTCCGCGGACAGCTCGTGCACCTCGATCCCCATCCGTCGGGCAAGAGGTCCGGCTGCGTCGGGCATCACGGTCGCCATGACGGATAGGTTGTCACCGTGAGCCAGCCTTCGTCATCTCCCCAGCCTCCGGCACAGCCCCGTCTGCTCCTCATCGACGGCCACTCCATGGCTTATCGTGCGTTCTACGCGCTGCCTGTGGAGAACTTCGCCACGTCCGCCGGAGTCCCGACCAACGCGGTCTACGGCTTCGTGTCCATGCTTGCCGGGTTGCTGCGCGACGAGCAGCCCACGCACCTGGCTGTGGCCTTCGACGTGGGCCGCACCACGTTCCGCACCGAGCGGTACCCCGAGTACAAGGCGACGCGCAGCGAGACCCCTGAGCCGTTCCGTGGCCAGGTCGGGCTCATCGAAGAGGTCCTGGCGGCGATGGCCGTCCCGGTGCTGACCAAAGAAGACTTCGAGGCTGACGACATCATGGCGACGTTGGCCTCTCAGGCTGCCGCCCAGGGGATGGCGGTGCTGGTGTGCTCGGGTGACCGCGACACGTTCCAGCTCGTCAACGACCAGGTCACTGTGCTGTACCCGGTGCGCGGGGTCTCTGAGCTGCGCCGTATGACCCCGAGCGAGGTCTTCGGACGCTACGGGGTGCCTCCGGCGCGGTACCCGGACCTGGCGGCGCTTGTCGGCGAGGACTCCGACAACCTGCCTGGGGTGCCGGGTGTCGGGCCGAAGACCGCTGCGAAATGGCTCACGGCCCACGGTGACCTCGCTGGGGTGCTCGCTGCGGCCCAGGCCGGCAAGATCCCCGGCAAGGCCGCGGCGTCGTTGTCCGAGCGTGAGGAGCAGGTGCGGCTCAACCGTGAGCTGAACGCCTTGGTCACCGACCTGGAGCTGCCGTTGGCTCCTGACGCCCTGGCTGTGGCGCCGTGGGACCGCCAGGCGCTGCACGAGGTGATGGACGCGTTGGAGTTCCGCACCCTGCGCGACAGGTTGTTGGCCATGATGCCCGACAGCGCCCCGGCCGCGACGCAAGCTGTTGCGCTGGACCTGGTGGACCTGGCCCCTGGTGGTCTGGGCACCTGGTTGTCCCGGTGCACCTTGCTCGGGCTCGACGTGCGTGGCACTGGTCGTCCAGGTGCTGGTGACGCCTGGGAGCTGGCCTTGGCGGACCGGTCAGGTTCGGCGGTGGTGCTCGACCCGACGTCCTGCGACCCCGCGGACGAGCAGACCTTGGCCACGTGGTTGTCAGGTCCGTGCCCCAAAGCGGTCCACGGTGCCAAGGCTGCTCGCCACGCCCTGGCAGGGCGCGGTCTGGACCTGGCCCATGTGGCGTTCGACACCGAGCTGGCTGCGTACCTGTGCCAGCCGGACCGGCGCGGCTACGACCTCGGCGAAGTGTCGGTCACATGGTTGCGCCGTGAGCTGGGGACGGTGGACGAGGGTAACCAGGGCACGTTGGACCTTGAGCTGGACGGGCCCGGCATGGACCGTGCCGTGCGCGCCCAGACTGTCGTGGACCTGGTGGAGGTGCTTGACGCGGCCCTGGCCGAACGTGAGGCGTGCGACCTGTTGCATGACGTCGAGCTGCCGCTGCAGCTGGTGCTCGCTGCGATGGAGACCGCTGGTGTCGCTGTGGACGACGCATGCCTGGCCGCTTTGGAGGCCGGGTTCGACGGCCAGGTGCGCCAGGCTGCCGAGCAGGCGTACGAGGTGATCGGACGGGAGGTGAACCTCGGTTCGCCCAAACAGCTCCAGGCCATCTTGTTCGACGAGCTCTTGATGCCCAAGACCAAGAAGATCAAGACCGGGTACACCACGGACGCCGCGGCCCTGGCTGACCTGTTCGTGCGCACCGAGCACCCGTTCCTCGCGCACCTGCTGGCCCACCGTGACGCGGCGAAGATGCGCCAGACCGTCGAGGGCCTGCGCCGTTCGGTCCTGGCTGACGGACGTATCCACACCACGTTCCAGCAGACCATCGCTTCGACGGGGAGGATCTCCTCGGCGGACCCGAACCTGCAGAACATCCCTGTGCGCACCGACGAGGGCCGCCAGATCCGTGCGGCGTTCGTCGTGGGCGAGGGGTACGCCACGTTGTTGACCGCGGACTACTCGCAGATCGAGATGCGGATCATGGCGCACCTGTCTGGTGACGCCGGTCTCATCGAAGCGTTCCGGTCTGGCGAAGACTTGCACTCTTATGTCGGCTCGCGGGTTTTCGGCGTGCCGACGGACCAGGTCACCGGTGCCCAGCGCTCCAAGATCAAAGCCATGAGCTATGGCCTGGCGTACGGGTTGTCGTCCTATGGGCTCTCGCAACAGCTCGGCATCGACGTGCACGAGGCGTCCACGTTGCGCGAGGACTACTTCGAGCGGTTCGGCGGGGTGCGGGCCTACCTGTCTGGTGTCGTGGCCCAGGCCCGCAAGACCGGGTACACCCAGACCCTGCTGGGCCGCCGCCGGTACCTGCCAGACCTGACCAGCGACCAGCGCATCAAACGCGAAGCCGCAGAGCGTATGGCTCTCAACGCCCCCATCCAGGGCACCGCCGCTGACCTGATCAAGCTGTCCATGCTCGGCGTCGACGCCGAGCTGGCACGCCGTGGCCTGCGCTCACGGATGCTCCTGCAGGTCCACGACGAGCTGGTCCTCGAGGTTGCCCCTGGCGAGAGCGACGAGGTCGAGTCCCTCGTCCGCACCCAGATGGCTGCTGCTGGAGACGGCCTGCCCGACGGTCCTCTGGACGTCCCCCTCGACGTGTCGGTGGGCACCGGTGGGTCGTGGCGTGACGCGGCCCACTAGAGCCAGACCTACGCAGGCAGGTGCGCCTGGACGATGAGGGTGCCTGGCAGCAGGGCTCCGCGGACCGGGCCCCAGCCGCCCCAGGCGCGGTCCAGGTCGTCGGGCCACTCCGGTTCGACCAGGGCGTCGAGGACGAACCCTGCGGCGACCACGTCGCAGACCAGGTCGCCGAGGGTGCGGTGGTGCTCGGTGTACACGACTGTGCCGGTCTCGTCAGTCTCGGTGTAGGGGCGCCGGTCGAAGTACGAGTGGAAGGCGGTCAGGCCTGCCAGCCCCGGGTCGTCGGGGAACGCCCAGCGCACAGGGTGGGTGAGTGAGAACACCCAGCGTCCACCGGGTTTGAGCACCCGCGCGGCTTCTTGGTGCACAGCCGGCGCGTCGGCGACGAACGGCAGCGCCCCGAAGGCGGTGAACACCACATCCACACACTCGTCGGGCAGGGGCAGCTCGCGGGCGTCGGCCTGGACCAGCGGCACGTTCACGCCGGTGACGTCGTTGAGCTTGGCGGCGGCGGCGAGCATCCCTGCGGAGACGTCGGTGGCGAGCACCTTGACCCCTGTGCCCGCCAGCCAGCGTGAGCACTGCGCTGCGCCTGCGCCGACCTCCAGGACGGTCGCCCCGTGCACGTCCCCGAGCAGGCCCGCGTCGGCTTCGTCCACCCCTTCGGGGCACCACAAGAACTTGGCGGCCCCCAGGTCGGCAGTGTGTTCGGCCTGGTAGGCGGCGGCGTTGGTGTCCCACCACGTGCGGGCGGCACGTACCGCGACATCGGCGGAGACAGTCCGGAACTCAGCGAGCGTGTCCACCGGCCCATCGTTGCAGTTCCCGGCCCCTTTCGCTTGGGGGAGCCCACGTCGTCTGGTGCGCGCCAGCCGCGACGTGGGTTGTGGTCACGCACCTGGGTACGGTTACTGTGTTGCTCGTCGTGCTCGTCGTTCGCCGAGCGGGGGCGTTCGCTGGCCCAGGGCAAGCAGTCGAGGGAAAGGTAGTGCTGTGCGAGTCGGGATCCTCACTGGCGGGGGCGACGTCCCTGGTCTCAACGCGGCGATCCGGGCCGTGGTCAAACGTGGAGAGGGGGAGCACGGCCACCAGGTCATCGGGTTCCGCAACGGGTGGAAAGGGGTCTCCGAGGGCGACGTCGTCCACCTGGGACGTCACAACCTGCGCAACGTGCTGGCCACCGGCGGCACCTTGCTGGGCACGGCACGCTGGCACCCCCACCGCAACGAAGGCGGGATGGAAGCGGTGCTGGGCACCTTGGAGGACGAGCGGATCGACGCGTTGATCTGTATCGGCGGGGACGGGACGCTGCACGCGGCGAGCAAGGTCGCTGAGGAGGGCGTGCCTGTCGTCGGGATCCCCAAGACCATCGACAACGACGTGTGGGGCACGGACGCGTCTATCGGTTTCGACACGGCGGTCACGATCGTCACCGAGGCTATCGACCGGATCCACACCACCGCTGAGAGCCACAACCGTGTCATGATCGTAGAAGTCATGGGACGTTCTGCCGGGTGGATCGCGGTGACCTCGGGTATCGCTGGCGGTGCCGAGATCGTCCTGGCGCCCGAAGAACCGTTCGACATCGACGCTGTCACGAAGTTCCTCAAGCACCGGCACCGTGCGCACGCGAACTTTTCGATCGTCGTGGTCGCCGAGGGTGCCGTGCCGGCGAAGAACACGTCGATGCAGTTCGAGACGGAGATCGGCGAGTTCGGCGAGATCGTCGCTGGTGCGACAGGGGAGAGGGTGCGTACCGAGATCGCCGCACGCACCGGGTTCGACACCCGGGTGACAGTGCTCGGTCACGTCCAGCGCGGCGGCAGCCCCACGGCTGCGGACCGGATCCTGGCGTCACGGTTCGGGATGCTCGCTATCGACGCGGTCAGCGCCAAGAAGAACAACGTCATGACCGCCCTGCACGGCGAGGTGGTCGAGCTGGTGCCGATCACCGAGATCGCCGGCAAGGTCAAGCAGGTCCCTGACGACCTCATCGCGGTGGCCAAGGCGCTCGCCTGAGCAGGTCACGGTCAGCCCTCGTTCTGGCCAGCCGCCGTTACGGTTCGTTTTGACCGACCTTGCGCCGGTGACTAGGATCACGCGCGGTGCTGTGCACCGTCGACTTTCCCGGTGTCGTCCTGTGTTCGTGACAGTCCAAGCCTGGCAGGTGGCGCAACGCACGTACCGCCCCTGTCCGCACAACTTCCTGTCCGCATCGGAGCCCACTGGTTCATGAGCATCACCACCCCCGCGAGGACGACAACGTCTCAGGTCACGGTCAACGACATCGGTTCGTCCGAGGACCTCATCGCGGCAATCGACGCCACGATCAAATACTTCAACGACGGTGACATCGTCTCCGGAACCGTCGTCAAGGTAGACCGAGACGAGGTCCTCCTCGACATCGGCTACAAGACCGAGGGCGTCATTCCCTCACGCGAGCTGTCCATCAAGCACGACATCGACCCCTCAGAGGTGGTCCACCTCGGTGACGAGGTCGAGGCCTTGGTGCTCCAGAAGGAGGACAAGGAAGGCCGGCTCATCTTGTCCAAGAAGCGCGCCCAGTACGAGCGCGCCTGGGGCACGATCGAGAAGATCAAAGAAGAAGACGGTGTGGTCACCGGGACGGTTATCGAGGTGGTCAAGGGCGGCCTGATCCTCGACATCGGCCTGCGTGGCTTCCTGCCGGCGTCCTTGGTGGAGATGCGCCGTGTGCGTGACCTCGCCCCGTACGTGAGCCGTGAGATCGAAGCGAAGATCATCGAGCTGGACAAGAACCGCAACAACGTGGTCCTGTCCCGCCGTGCCTGGCTGGAGCAGACCCAGTCGGAGGTGCGCTCGACCTTCCTGCAGACCTTGCAGAAGGGGCAGGTGCGCTCTGGCGTGGTCTCGTCCATCGTCAACTTCGGTGCGTTCGTCGACCTCGGTGAGCGCGGGACTGGCACAGGTGTGGACGGTCTGGTCCACGTGTCCGAGCTGTCGTGGAAGCACATCGACCACCCCGGCGAGGTCGTCGAGGTCGGCCAGGAGGTCACCGTCGAGGTCCTCGACGTGGACTTCGACCGCGAACGTGTCTCGTTGTCGCTGAAGGCGACGCAGGAAGACCCGTGGCAGACCTTCGCGCGCACCCACGCCATCGGCCAGGTCGTGCCTGGCAAGGTCACCAAGCTGGTGCCGTTCGGCGCGTTCGTGCGTGTCGAGGACGGTATCGAGGGCCTGGTGCATATCTCCGAGCTGGCTGTGCGCCACGTGGAGATCCCCGAGCAGGTCGTCCAGGTCGGTTCGGACGTGTTCGTCAAGGTCATCGACATCGACCTGGAGCGCCGCCGCATCTCGCTGTCGCTCAAGCAGGCCAACGAAGGTTTCGACCCCGAGTCCGAAGACTTCGACCCGGCCCTGTACGGCATGGCTGCCGAATACGACGAGCAGGGCAACTACAAGTACCCCGAGGGTTTCGACCCGGAGACCAACGAGTGGCTCGACGGTTTCGAGAAGCAGCGCGAAGAGTGGGAGGCCCAGTACGCCTCCGCCCACGAGCGTTGGGAAGCCCACCGCGCCCAGGTCGCCGCCGCAGCCAAGGCCGAGACCGAAGCCTCCGAGTCCGAAGACGGAGCCCCCGCAGCCGAGGAGACTCCCGCCTCGTACTCGTCCTCCGACGACGACGCGACCGGCACCCTGGCCTCTGACGAGGCCCTGGCCGCCCTGCGCGAAAAGCTCACCGGCAACTGACCGCATCTCTTCGACGGCCGACCACCTTCCAGGTGGTCGGCCGTCGTCGTGCTGTCTGTGTTCGCGCTTGCCCCAGCTGTGAGACAAGCGGCTGGCGGCCGCGTCAGGTTGTGGGCCTGCCGCTTGTCCCACCACGTCCACCGGTCGGCCCCGTCGTCTTCGGGGTACCGGAACATTTGTGGTGCCTGGAGACCTCAGACCCGTCACACGCAGAAAGGGGCAACAGTGGGTCTCACACCGGTGCGCCCCAGCGCTCGTCGGGACGACCAGGCCACCATGCGCAAAGCGCCGACAGTGCTCGTGGCGACCCTTGCCACCGTGGCGGTGGCTGTGGGGTGCTCTGGTAGCCCGAGCGCCCCCGCGACCTACACCGCACCGACAAGTCCTGGCCCGTACGCGGTGAAGCCGGACGCCAAGAGCAGCACATGGATGCTGTGGCCCGTCACCGTCACCCACACCACACAGGACGGGATAGGCCGTCTGACGCTCAGCGGCCTGGTGGACGAGTCGGTCGCCGAGGCGATCAACACCCGTTTCGCGCAGGCGCAAGACGACTACCGCGCCGCGCACCCAGGCTTCGAACCCACACACCTGTGCGTCGCCCAGGACTGCTGGGTGGAGTCCGGGCGCGCCAGTGTGTACGGCCAAGACATGGATCCAGCCTCGACCCCGCAGACCACCGTGTATGCCTTCGGCAACGTCATCTCGCTCTACGAAGGTACGAGGGAGAACAAATTCCTCGACTCTCCAGAAGCTGTCACCGACAGGGGTCGTTTTGACAGCCCTAGATTCGACGGGTCCTGGTTCTACGACCCACGGGCCGAATCGGAGGTCGGGACCGTGCTGAACGTCCGGCTGGACACCGGCGAGGTCTTCACGCTGTCCGACGTCTTCGCTGACGACGTCTCGACCGAAGCGATCCTCGCCGACGTGTGCCAGAACAGCCATTCCCGGCCTGGTGACTCCACGGACGACAAGGTGGAAGCGCAGGTCGCCGACGTGAGGAAGCACGCCCAGAAAGCCAAAGACCCAGCGTTCATCGTGCAGTACTCAGGGGTCGTGGTGTGGCTGGACGGCCCGACGGTGTACCTGGGTTTCAAGGACTACTGGAGGTCTGTGGCTATTGCCCAGCGGTTCAGCGCTGGTCCCTCGGGTGACGGCGCCCTGTACACCGGCGCCCCCGCAGTCTCCGGTGTTTTCGACGAGTTCTACACGTGAGGAAGGACGGACTGATGGGTTCACCAGCACGGCAGTACCGTTGGTTGACAGCCGCGGCAACAGTGCTCCTCACCAGCCTGGTCGTCGCCGTCGGCTGCACCAGCCCGAGCGCGGGCCCGTCGCCGTCGCCGTCGCCGTCGCCGACCGTCGCGCACATGGGGTGCGGTCCGGCGCCGGTCCCAGCCCGGGTCGCCGCCTCAGCTCCCGGTGAGCTGTTTTCTGTCGACCTGTCTGACTTCCCGCGTATCGATGGCTCGACGGCGACGCAGCCGCTGGCTCTGGGGTTCGTCGAGTCGTTCACGGGGACGAACCTCACCCCGCAGGACGTGCCTTTCAACAAGACGCACCAGGCGTACCTCAACCTCATCGCCGCAGACACTGACATCATCTTGGTGACCAGCCCGTCGCAAGACGAGCTGGCCGCGGCGAAGCAGGCTGGTGTCGAGCTCGAAGTCATCCCTGTCGTCAACGAAGCCTTCGTGTTCCTGACCAACGCAGGAAACGAGGTCACCGACCTCACCGTCGACCAGCTGCGCGACATCTACTCGGGGAAGATCACGAGCTGGAAGCAGGTCGGGGGCCCCGACGGCCGGATCCTGGCGTACCAACGCCCTGAGAACTCCGGTTCGCAGACCGGGATGCTCGACCTGGTCATGAAGGGCACCGCGATGGTCAAAGCCCCGCGAATGCAGATATCGACGATGGACGGGCTCGTCGACGTCGTCGCCGACTTCGACGGCGGCACAGGCACCTTGGGGTACTCGTACTACTACTACGTCACCGCGATGTACGGGCCTTTGGCCATCGGGCAGCAACAAGACGGCGTCCAGCTGCTCTCCGTCGAAGGGGTGGCTCCCACCCCCCAGACGGTCAAAGACGGCACCTACCCGTTGACCAGCGCGTACTACATCGTCATCCGCGCTGACGAGCCAGCCGGGTCCACGGTGCGCCGTGTGGCCGACGCGATGCTCTCTCCGCACGGGCAGGCTGTGGCCCAGCAGGCCGGGTACGTGCCGGTGGGCGACGTCGCCGAGCTCGTCCCTCCGCTGCCGTACACCCCGCCGCTGGCCTCAGCCCCGTGCGCAGTGACCTCTTTGGAAGAGACCTGGACGCTCTACCCGGTCACCGTGAACCACACCGTCCGCGACGGCGTGGACGCTCTGGAGGTTGGCGGCCTGGCTGACAAGGCGGTCGCCGAGGCCATCACCGCAGGTTTCGCCAAGACGGTCGACGGTTTCCGTGCCTCCCACCCCGGGCTCGAACCCTGGTTGTGCGCTGCCGAGACGTGTTGGCGCGACGGGACGTGGTGGGAGGAAGGAGGCCGCTTCGAGCTGGACGCCAAACCGCTGACCGTCAAGACCTACGGCAACGTCATGTCCTTCTACGTCATGGGTGGTGAGTGGCCCAAGCCGGTGGTCGGCCCGTCGTTCAACGTCCGTCTCGACACCGGTGAGGTGTTCACGTGGTACGACGTGTTCACCGACCAGGTGTCCATCGAAGCGGTGCTTGCTGATGTGTACCGTGACAAGCTCATCCCGCCGCTGGATCCCTCCGACATCCACAACCGTGGCTACCCCGCCGACGTTGAGGTGCTGGTCATGGATATGCTCTCCGACTACCGAGGCGCCGAGGACCTGACGTTCAGGCTCACGAAGGAGTCCTTTTCCTCGCCCGGCGACACGCGATACCTCGTCACGGTCGAGTTCGGAAACTACGGCTTCTGTTTCCCTCTCGTCGACTACTGGGAATCAGTGGCTGCCGTCCACCGTTTCGCCACCGAGGACGACTCGCTCCGGTACACCGGCACCCCCGTGACCGGCCCAGTCTTCGTCCCAACCCGGTGACGGGTGGGCCGGTGCGGCGTTGGGGGCGCACCGGCCCACCGGGCAGTGCGCCCCTGGTGTCGAGGCCCCGGTTCAGGGCGCAGGTCGCCGTGGTGCTGGGGCTGGCGGACGTGGGCTGCGGACGGCTTGGGGGGAGGGGGTCGACCGTCTCGCCTGCTGGTCTGGTGTGCGCCGAGGGTAGGCGGGTGACGGTGGGGTGGGTCATGATGGGGGTATGCAGCGCATTGGGCTCACAGGCGGTATCGGGGCTGGCAAGTCGGTCGTGTCGCAACGGCTGGTCGAGCTGGGAGCGGTGGTCATCGACGCTGACGACCTCGCCCGGGCGGCAGTCGCCCCAGGGACCGTGGGTTTCGACGCGGTGATCGAAGAGTTCGGGCCGGACGTGGTCGACACCGACGGCACGATCGACCGGGCCGCCCTGGCGCACCTGGTGTTCGCCGACGCCCAGGCCCGGGTGCGCCTGGAGCAGATCGTGCACCCAGAGGTCCGCCGCCTGGGCGCCGAACGGGAAGCCGCGGCGGCGGCCCGTGACCACCAGGCAGTCGTCGTCCACGACATCCCGCTGCTCATCGAGACTGGCCAGGCCAACAGGTTCGAGCTCGTCGTCGTCGTGCACGCCCCAGCCGCCCAACGTCTGGACCGCCTCGTCACCTTGCGCCACATGGACCGCGACGAGGCCGCCGCCCGTATCGCCGCCCAAGCCAGCGACGACGACCGCCTCGCCGCCGCCGACGTCGTCCTCGACTCCACCGGCTCCGCCGAAGACCTCATCGCCCAGGTCGACACCCTCTGGTCCCGCCTCCTCGACGAACGCACCGCCGAAGCCGACCCCGTCTGATTGTCGGGCTCTAGAGGTCGAACATCTTGTCGGTGAGGCCATCAAGTTCCGGGAATCCGTAGCCGTCGTCTGTCCACGGGATCTCGGCTTCTTCGAGCCTGACCGACCACTGTGCGTCGGGAAGCGTCCTGCGCATCTCGCTGAGGGCGGCGCACCAGTAGACGATCGAAGCGAGCGTCTCGGATGTGATCTTGATCTTGACGGAGCCCTGGAGCAGGACGTCTTGCGGAGTCTCCGGGGAGAGGGACAGGACTTCGTAGTCAAACGGAAAGCCAGCGTTCTGCTCGGCGACGATGCGGTCGAGGACCTCGCGTTCGTCGTCTGACAGTGCTGTGGCTCGTGTCGCGGTGTAGTAGATCCATGTCCCCATGGCGACAGTATGGACCAACGTACACATGGTTCAGGAGAGGGTAGCACATGTGCTACTTCGGTGGTAGGATGCTGGTGTGAGTGTGGTTGGGATCAGAGAGCTGCGGCAGTCGGCGAGCCAGGTGATACGTCGGGTTCAGGCGGGGGAGACGGTCGAGGTCACTGTCCAGGGGCGGCCGGCTGCTCGTATCGTCCCGATCGGTCCGGCAACGACCCGTACCTTGACCGGGGTCCAGCTGCGGGAACGGATGGATGGCGCAGCCGGGCTGCTTCCTGAGGAACGTGCTGCGTGGGCTGACGACATCGCTGCTGTGCCCGACGTCGAGGACTTCACGGATCTCTGGGGCGACCAGTGATACTCCTGGACACGTCGGTGCTCCTGGCGCTGCCCGATGTCGACGTCCCGGACGGGCCTCTGGGTGTCAGCGCAGTCTCCTACGCCGAGCTGGCGTTCGGTCTCCATGTGGCCAGGTCGCCAGAAAGGGCACAGGCGCGACGTGCGCACCTGGCCTTCTTGGACTCCCTCGGCTGGGAGTGGCTGCCCTTCGACCGGGCAGCAGGCGACGGGTACGGGGTCGTGGCAGCCGCTGTGCGGCAGACCCGGCCCGCGCACGCACGGTCCAAAGACATCATGCTGGCCGGGCACGCCTACGCGCTCGGGGCGTCGTTGGCCACGTTGAACCCGCGGGACTTCGACCTGGTCGGCCCGCTGGTCCCCGTCGTCGTGCCAGCCCGTAAGACGAGGAGCTGAACCCCTGCGAGCCAGGGGACGACGAGTAGCGAACAGTTGTACGGTTGTGCCATGCGTCCTGTGACTGAGCTGCAGCGGACTGTCGCGCCGTTCGAAGTGGTCAGCGAGTACACGCCGTCGGGGGACCAGCCGACGGCGATCGCTGACCTGACGGCGAGGGTGCAGGCGGGGGAGAAGGACATGGTGCTGCTCGGCGCCACAGGGACGGGCAAGTCGGCGACGACGGCGTGGCTGGTCGAGCAGGTGCAACGGCCGTTGCTGGTCATGGAGCCGAACAAGACCCTCGCCGCGCAGATGGCCAACGAGCTGCGTGAGATGCTGCCGAACAACGCGGTGGAGTACTTCGTCTCGTACTACGACTACTTCCAGCCTGAGGCGTATATCGCGCAGACTGACACGTATATCGAGAAAGACTCGTCGATCAACGCCGAGGTGGAGCGGTTGCGGCACGCGGCGACCAGCGCGTTGCTCACCCGCCGTGATGTCGTGGTCGTGGCGACGGTGAGCTGTATCTACGGGCTGGGGACCCCGCAGGAGTACGTGGACCGGATGGTCACCGTCACCGTGGGGGACGTCGTCGAGCGTGACCGGCTGCTGCGCGAGTTCGTCGCCATGCAGTACACGCGCAACGACATGGCGTTCACCCGCGGGACGTTCCGGGTGCGCGGCGACACCGTCGAGATCATCCCCATGTACGAAGAGCTCGCGGTGCGTATCGAGTTCTTCGGCGACGAGATCGAGGCCATCGCCACGCTGCACCCGCTGACCGGCGAGGTCGTCCGCACCGAGCAGCAGATGCACATCTTCCCGGCCAGCCACTACGTCGCCGGGCCCGAACGTATGGAAAAGGCGATCGAGAGCATCGAGACCGAGCTCGCCGACCGCCTCGACGACCTCAACCGTCACAACAAGCTGCTGGAGGCCCAACGTCTGCAGATGCGCACCACCTACGACGTGGAGATGATGCGCCAGATCGGTTCGTGCGCAGGGATCGAGAACTACTCGCGCCATATCGACGGGCGAGGCCCGGGCACCCCGCCGAACACGTTGCTGGACTTCTTCCCCGAGGACTTCCTGCTGGTCGTCGACGAGTCCCACGTGACAGTCCCGCAGATCGGAGCCATGTTCGAAGGGGACTCGTCGCGCAAGCGCGAGCTGATCGACCACGGGTTCCGCCTGCCGTCGGCCGCCGACAACCGGCCGTTGCGCTGGGAGGAGTTCGTCGACCGGATCGGCCAGACCGTGTACCTGTCGGCGACCCCGGGCGCGTACGAGCTGTCCATGTCGGACGGGGTCGTCGAGCAGATCATCCGCCCGACCGGGCTGGTCGACCCACAGGTCGTCGTCAAACCCACCAAAGGCCAGATCGACGACCTCATCGACCAGATCCGCACCCGGGCCGCGCGCAACGAACGGGTGCTGGTCACGACACTGACCAAGAAGATGGCCGAAGACCTCACCGATTACTTGCTCGACAAGAACATCCAGGTGCGTTACCTGCACTCCGAGGTGGACACGTTGCGCCGCGTCGAGCTGTTGCGCGAGCTGCGGATGGGCGAGTACGACGTGCTTGTCGGTATCAACCTGCTGCGTGAGGGGCTGGACCTTCCCGAGGTGTCGTTGGTGTCCATCCTCGACGCAGACAAAGAAGGGTTCTTGCGTTCGGGGACGTCGTTGATCCAGACGATCGGGCGCGCCGCACGGCACGTTTCCGGCGAAGTGCATATGTACGCCGACAAGGTCACTGACGCCATGGCCAAAGCCATCGACGAGACCAACCGCCGCCGCGCCAAGCAGGTCGCGTTCAACACCGAACACGGGATCGACCCGACCCCGTTGCGCAAGAAGATCGGCGACATCACCGACCTGCTCGCCCGCGAAGACGCCGACACTGCGTCCTTGCTGGGCTCAGGCCGGACGACGACCCGGGGTACCTCGTCGGCACGGACCGCCGTCCCTGCTGACGAACGCCGCCAGCTCGTGGGCGCTGCGGCAGGGGACCTGGCCAGCCTCATCACCGAGCTGACCGACCAGATGCACGCCGCTGCCGGAGAGCTCCAGTTCGAGCTCGCCGCCCGGTTGCGCGACGAGATCGCCGACCTCAAACGTGAGCTGCGCCAGCTGAGGTCTGCTACTGACTGACGAGGCCACGTTGCGAAAGTCCGGCGCCATGGTTGTCCACAGACTTTCGCCGCACGGTCAATTCGCAGTCCTTCGGGTGAACTCAGGCTACGCCCACGTAACCTACGTATCCGTAAGTTAGGCTGGCGGAGTGAGTATCGTCACCGAGACCGTCGTGCACCACCGGCCCCCTATGGAGGTCGTCGTCCCCGACGAACCGCTGACCGAAGTCTTGCGGCGCGCGGTGCGCGAGCACCCCAAAGTCATCGCCGTCGACTTCATGGGACGCACGCTGACCTACCGCCAGCTGTCGGTGCAGGTCTCCAAAGCGGTCGGTGCGCTGCAGAACCTCGGTGTGCGGCACGGAGACCGGGTGGCGCTCGTCCTGCCGAACTGCACCAGCCACCTCGTGGCGTTCTGGGCGGCGCTGCGCCTGGGCGCTGTCGTCGTCGAGCACAACCCCCTGTACACCGTCGACGCCCTGGCCCACCAGCTCGAAGACTCCGGTGCGAGCGTCGTGGTGGCGTGGAGCAAAACCGTGCCCGACGTCCTGGAGGCCCAGCCGCGGACCCAGGTACGCACCGTCGTCGCCGTCGACCTGGCCCGCGACCTGCCCACGACCAGCCGCTACGCCCTGCGCCTGCCGGTGCAAAAAGCCCGCGACACCGCTGCGAAGATGCGCGGTCCGGTCCCCAAGGACGTGCAGTGGTGGCACAAGCTGGTCGCCACCGCCGAACCGGTCGCTGCGGTCGACCGCCCGCCTGTCGCTGACGACCTCGCCCTGCTCCAGTACACCGGCGGTACGACCGGTGTCCCGCGCGGCGCCATGCTCACCCACCGCAACCTTGTCGCGAACGTCGTCCAGGGCGAGGCGTGGACGGGTATGGCCAGGGGCTGCGAGACCGTCTACGGGGTCCTGCCGTTCTTCCACGCGTTCGGTATGACGCTGTGCGTGTCGTACGCGACCCAGATCGCCGCGACCCTCGTGGCGTTCCCCAACTTCGACCCTGACCAGGTGCTCGCCGCCCTGGGCCGGCGTCCGGGCACGTTCTTGCCCGCAGTGCCGCCGATGCTCGACCGCCTGGTCGACGCCTCCGAACGCACCGGTATGTCGTTGTCGTCGTTCCGGTACGCGATGTCCGGGGCCATGTCGTTGCCCCCCGCGACCGCGCGGCGCTGGGAAGAGACGACCGGTGGCCTGGTCATCGAGGGGTACGGCATGACCGAGACCTCGCCGGTCGCCCTGGGCAACACGTTCACACCAGACCGGCGCCCTGGTGCGCTGGGTATCCCCTTCCCGTCCACCGAGGTCCGCCTCACCGACCCTGAGGACCCCACCCGTGAGGTGGAGCCCGGCCAGCCCGGCGAGCTGCAGATCCGCGGCCCGCAGGTGTTCTCCGGCTACTGGAACGGCCCGGAGGAGACCGCCCAACAGCTGCTGCCCGACGGTTGGCTGCGCTCGGGTGACTTTGTGCGGCGCGACGACGACGGCTACTTCTACCTCGTCGACCGCCTCAAGGAAGTTATCGTCACCGGCGGTTTCAAGGTGTACCCGTCACAGGTCGAAGACCACCTGCGCGGCCTGGAGGGTATCGAGGACGTCGCTGTCTTCGGTGTCCCTGAAGAAGAGCGCGGTGAGTCGGTCGTCGCCGCGATCGTCCTCAAGGTCGGCCACACCGTCGACCTCGCGGCTGTCCGCGCCTGGGGTGAGCAGCGCCTCGCCCGCTACGCCCTGCCCAAACAGCTCGTCGTCCTCACCGAGCTCCCCCGCTCCCAGGTCGGCAAAGTCTTGCGCCGGGTCGTGCGCGAGCACGTCCTGCGCCGCGAAGAAAACCCACCTCCAGGGATGTGACCGGGTAGACGGCACCCGGAGCACGTCCGTCGGTGCCGGTCACCAACGACGCTGGCCCCACCAACGCAGGGAGGGGCGCTCTGCGCCGACAGTGGTCGGCAGGCCATGGCCTGGACGGACGGTGGTCTCGTCGGGGTAGACGTCGAAGACACGCTCGACGAGGTCGTCGTAGAGCTGGTTGAACTGCTCGGAGGTTGTCGTCCTGCCCAACCCGCCAGGGAACAGCGCGTCGCCGACGAACAGGTGGGTGCGGGCTGTCGCGTCGCCGGGCTCTTCGGGTACCGCCACGGCGACCAGCCCAGGTGTGTGCCCGCGCAGGGCGAGGACGTCAGCGGTGACCGAACCGATCGCCAGCTGGTCGCCATGGTGCAGCGCCCGGTCCACCGCCACACCTGTCGCAGCGGTGATTGCCTCTGCGTCGTCAGCCCCGGCCACGACCTGGGCGCCTGTCGCGGCGACGACCTGTGCCAGAGCCTCCAGGTGGTCGCGGTGGCGGTGGGTGACCACAACAGTGTCCAGCGTCGCCGACCCCGAGGCGACCAGTGCGAGCACCACCTCAGGCTCGTCGGCGGGGTCGATGAGCACCTGCCGGCCTGTGGTGGGGTCGGTCAGCAGGTAGACGTTCGTCGCGAGCGGGCCGACCACGGTCTGGCGCAGCTGGACCGTCCCGAGCGTCTCCAGGTTCTCGTCCACGCGCCCATCATGTCAGCAACCTCCCTCTGGAGGGTTGATGGGCCGAACAGTGCATATGGCCCGAACAGGACGAAGTACGATGCGGTGGTGCTGTCCGGAGACGTGCTGTCGCAGTGGTTGCAGCGCCGCAACGGGTCGGTGGTGGTCGGGTCGCAGATCGCTTTGACCCGTAGCGGGTTGCTGCGGGTCTCTGCCGCGCTCGACTCTCGTCCGGTGCAGGTGGGTCTGCCGGTGATGCACGGCGGGCAGGCAGCGGTGGCGCGGACGGTCGACCAGGCCGGGGCCGTGTGGGCGTTGCGGGTGCAGACCGTCTCCTCCCAGCAGGAGAGGACGCGCCAGATGGAGCGGCTGGTCAACATGACGACCGTCGCCAGCGCGGCCAAAGAACGTCCAGACCGGTTCCCTGCGGTGCTGCCGGTGGCAGAGTCGTTCATGCTCGTGGTTCCCGGCGAACAGCTGCCGCTGACCGGGCCGGAGCCAGAGTACGAGCTGTGGTGCGACCTGATGGCCTGGTGCCCGCACGACCTGAACGACTGGCACCGCTCGACCACCGGGGAGGTCCGGTCGCTGCCGGCAGTGGTGGCGGCGTTCGTGCCGGTGCTGGCCACGGTGCACGCGGTGCACGAGGACCTGGGGATCGTGCACCGCGACATCACGCCGAACAACGTCCTGGTGGACGACTCAGGACGGTTGCGGCTGGCGGACTGGGGTATCGCCCACGGTCTGGGTGAGGGGCAGACGTCGACATACACCCAGCTCGTCGGGAACCGGGGGTTCGCGTTGCCGCCGGAGATGATCGCCGGCGACCCGTCGGTGGGCCGTTACACCGACGCGTGGTACTTGGGGTGCTTGCTGGCGTGGATGCTCACGGGGCAGCCGTCCGGGCCGCAGCACGGCCCGACCTGGTTGCCACCGGGTCTGCCTACCGGTCCGCTGGGCGCGCAGGTCGCCGCGGTCATCGCGGGTCTGTGCCACCCGGACCCGCGCCTGCGGCTGGACCTGGCACAGGCTGGTGCACACCTGCACGCCACCGCACAGGGCAGGGTCACCGCCCCGTTGGTCTTGCCAGCCGCGACCGCCGCAGCGAACCTGGCGTCAATACCGACGCATCCGGTCGGCCAGTCCCAGGTGCTCACGTCCTCGCAGGCACCAGGAGGTCTGGCCCCTCCCGTGATGGTCGGCCCACCACCGCCGCGACGGGCGAAAACAGGGCTGTGGGTTGCTGTGACGGCCGTGCTGGTGTGCATCGCGCTCGTCGGTGGAGCACTGGCCTGGTCCGCGATCACCAAGGACACCCAGACACCAGACACCGCGAAGGCTGGCGGGGCGTCGACGCCGCAGCTCCCTGCTGTCGAGGGTGAGGCGTGCCTGGTCGGGACCTGGGAGATCGAGCTCGCTGACCTCCTCACGTCCGACGACCAACAGTCCATCGACGAAGCGATGGACAGCCCCGACGTCACCGTCGACGGGACCGCCACCGTCGAGCTCTCCCGGGCTCGCCACTACACCAGCACGAAGGACGCCGTCTTCAGCTGGACTGACGCCTCCGGCCCCCAAGAGATCCCCTTCCGTGACGTCAAGGACGGCAACTACCGCCTCGACGGTGACGCGGTCGTCTTCACCCCCACAGAGCATTCCCAGACGTTGGGTGACTCCACGAGCCAGCACTGGGGAACCGGAGACGAGAGCAGGTGGACCTCGTACACCTGCTCCGGCAACACCTTGACCGTCTCCCAGACAGACGCAGCCGGGAAGGTCCAGGAGTCCACCCTGCACCGCAAGTGACCCCTGGCGATCGGGTGCGCTGACAGGTCGCCTGAGCCCCACAGGACCGCCGGACCAGTGTGGCGCTGCGATGGCGGTCGGGCCTGGGTCGTGGTGGATTGGGTCCGGGCAGACGACAACGTTGACAGTCGCTGCCCGCGACGAAAGGTCCAGACGTGAGTGCACAGGCCGAGACCGTCACGGTGACAGTGAACGGGCACGAGAGGCAGGTGGTCGCCGGAGGCACCATCCTCCAGACGCTGGCGCAGCAGGGGATCGACATCCCTTCGCTGTGCCACGACCCGCGCCTGGCACGTTCGAACGGCAGCTGCGGGCTGTGCGTCGTCGAGGTAGGCACCGGCACCGGCACTGTGCGTGACGTCAAGGCGTGCCTGACGCCGATCAGCGCCGGGATGACGATCACCTCCCACGACGAGCGCCTCGACGCCTACCGGACCGTCCGCCTCGAACAGCTGTTGTGCGACCACAACGCCGACTGTGTGGCTCCCTGCGTCCAGGCGTGCCCGGCGAACGTGGACGTCCAGGCGTACCTGCGCCGTATCGGTGACGGGAACTTCGAGGCAGCGGTGCGGGTCATCAAAGAACGCAACCCGTTCCCGTCGGTGTGCGGACGGGTCTGCCCGCACCCGTGCGAGGCGGTGTGCCGGCGTGAGCTCGTCGACGAGCCGGTCGCCATCAACCACGTCAAACGGTTCGCCGCCGACTGGGACCTGACGCGTCCCACGCCGTGGGTCCCGAGCGTCGCCGATCCGACCGGTATGCGCATCGCCGTCGTCGGTGCCGGACCGTCAGGGCTGTCCGCCGCGTACTACGCCGCGCGTGCCGGCCACGAGGTCACGGTGTTCGAGAAGCAACGGCACGCCGGCGGGATGATGCGCTACGGCATCCCCGACTACCGCCTGCCCAAGGCCGCTCTCGACCGTGAGATCGCGGTGGTCGAGGCGTTGGGGGTGCATATCGTCACCGGCAAGGCCCTGGGCGTCCACCTGCGCCTGGAAGACCTCCAGCACGACTTCGACGCGGTGTACCTGGCGATCGGCTCGTGGCGTGCGGTGCCGCTGCGTATCGACGGAGACAACCTCCCAGGGGTGTGGCTGGGGATCTCCTATCTCGAACGTGTCACCAAAGGCGACACGATCACGCTGGGCCGTACCGTGGTCATCGGCGGTGGCAACACGGCTATCGACTGCGCCCGCACAGCCCTGCGCAACGGGGCCCAAGGCGTCACGCTCGTCTACCGGCGCACCCGTGAAGAGATGCCGGCCGAACCGTACGAGGTGGCCGCGGCGCTGGACGAAGGTGTCGAGGCGATGTACCTGACGGCTCCGAACCACATCCGACCTGGGTCACGTGGTGGTCTGCGCCTGCACTGCTTGCGGATGGCCCTTGGTGAACCTGACCGCTCTGGCCGCCGCCGGCCAGTGCCGGTCGAGGGCAGCGACTTCGAGATCGAAGCCGACACGCTCATCGGTGCGATCGGGCAGAGCACCGATACGGGGTTCTTGTACAACGACCTGCCTGTGCGCCTGAACAAGTGGGGCGACATCGACGTGGACGGCACGACGATGGTCTCCTCAGAGCACAAGGTCTTCGCTGGTGGCGACTGCGTCACAGGGCCAGCGACCGTCATCGAGGCCGTCGCTGCGGGGCGGCGCGCAGCATCGGCGATGGACGAGTTCGTCACCCGCGGCTACGTACGTCCCAGCCATGTGGACTATGCCTGCCGCCGCACCGCTGAGGACATCAGCCCCGACGAGCTCGACGTGCCCCACGTGCCCCGTGCACGTCTGGACGAGCTCGAAATCGCCGAGCGCGTCACCAGCTTCGCCGAGGTGGAGTCAGGACTGGGCGAGGCAGAGGCCCGCACCGAAGCCAGACGGTGCCTGCGCTGCGGCTGCGACAAACGCTACGACTGCTCTTTGCGCGACGAGGCGACACGCCACGAGCTGGTGTTCGAGACCCCGCTGCACGTACGGCCCTCGTCACCGGTCGCCACCGACCACCCGTTCATCATGCGCGACTCCAACAAGTGCATCGCCTGCGGACGTTGTGTGGCCGCGTGCGCCGAGCTCGAGGGCGTCGGGGTGCTGGCCTTCCAGTTCAGTGGTGGCCAGCTGCGGGTCGGCACCCACAACGACCAACCGCTAGAGCTGACCGACTGCGTCAGCTGTGGCCAGTGCGTACGTGCCTGCCCCTGCGGCGCGCTGGACTACCGGCGTGAACGTGGTGTGGTGCACCGGGCGATCAACGACCCGTCGAAAACTGTCGTCGGGTTCGTCGCACCCGCTGTGCGCACCGTCATCGCTGCTACCTACGGCCTGTCGCCCGACGAGGTCAGCCCCTTCATCGCCGGGCTCATGCGCAAAGTGGGTTTCGACAAGGTGTTCGACTTCGCCTTCGCCGCAGACCTGACCGTCGTGGAAGAGGCGACCGAGTTCCTCGGGCGTATCGACCGTGGCGGTCTCATGCCGCAGTTCACCAGCTGCTGCCCGGGGTGGGTCAACTTCGTCAAACGCCGGTACCCGGGGTTGGTCGACCACCTGTCGAGCTGCCGCAGCCCACAGCAGATGATGGGAGCGACGGTCAAGAGCCACTTCGCCAAGACGTCAGGTCTCGCGCTCGACGACCTGTTCGTCGTGTCGATCGTCCCGTGCATGGCCAAGAAGACCGAGGCCGCCTGGCCCGAGCTGGAGCACCGCGGTATCAGGGACGTCGACGCGGTCGTCACCTCGACCGAGCTGATCGAGATGGTGCTGGCCCTGCGGGTGCGGATCGACGACGTCGAGCCGGGTCCGTTCGACGCACCCTACGCCGAGGTGTCCGGCGCGGGGATGCTGTTCGGCGCCTCCGGTGGTGTGGCTGTCGCCGCGATGCGTATGGCCGCCGAAAAACTGTCGGGAAAACCGCTGGACGAACCTTTCGGGCTCGAGACCCTGGAAGGCACCGAACATGTGCGCAGCACGACGGTCAGCGTCGGCGGCCGCGACATCCGTGTCGCAGTGGTGTCCGGGCTGGGCAGTGCCACGCCCCTGGTCGAACGTGTCCTGGCTGGTGAGGACGTCGGGTACGACCTCATTGAGGTCATGGCGTGCCCCGGTGGCTGTATCAACGGGGCCGGGAACCCGGCCGCCCTGGCGATCGGTGAGGCCGAGGGACGAGAGCAGGTCCTCGTCGGTATCGACCAGGCGTCGCAGCACCGCACGTCGCAGACGAACCCCGACATCTTGCGGCTCTACGACGACTTCTACGGTGAGCCGGGATCGCCGCTGGCCCATCGCCTGCTCCACACCGACCACCGCCCCTTCCAGCGCTGAGCCATGAGAGCCGTGGGCCCGGTGGCCGCACTGGTCGCGGTCGCGATGTTCCTGCCTGGTTGTGCGGGCCCGTCGTCTGGTCGTTCGACCGTCACCGTCGCGTCGCTCAAAGGCCCCACGACGATGGGCCTGGTCAAGCTGATGGACGAGTCGGACGGCTACGAGGTGACAGTCCACGGGTCACCTGACCAGGTCGTGCCGCTGCTGGTGCAGGGCAAGGTCGACCTTGCGCTGCTCCCGGCGAACCTCGCTGCTGTGCTCTACCACCAGACCAGGAGCGACAGCGGTCCGGCGGTCCAGGTCGTCGCAGTCACCACGCTCGGAGTCCTCCAGCTCGTCGAGCACGGCGACACTGTGCGAACCTGGTCAGACCTGGCAGGGGCCACGATCACCACGACCGGCAAGGGCACCACCCCCGAGTACGTCCTGGACTATCTGCTGCGCGGCAACGGCCTCGTCCCAGGCCGTGACGTCACGGTCGAGTTCGAGAGCGAGGCGACAGCGCTGGCTTCGCGTGTGATGACCACCCCGGGCATGGTCGCGGTGCTCCCGCAGCCGTACACCACCATGGTCGAGCAGAAGAACCCCGCGGTACGCACCGTCTGGGACCTCACCGACGAGTGGAGCAAGGTCGCCGACGGGTCCGGGCTGGTCACCGCAGTCCTGGTGGTGCGCACCGCTTTCGCCCGTGAGCACCCGCGCGAGCTTGCCAGCTTCTTGGCCGACTACCAGGCGTCGGTGCGCTACACCAACGACGACCCGGTCGGTGCCGCGGTGCTCATCGCCGACGCCGGTATCGTGCCTGACCCGGCGGTCGCGCAGGCGGCGATCGGCGGCTGCCACATCGTCTACATCGACGGTGAGCCCATGAAGACCGCGCTGCGCGGATACCTCCAGGTGCTGTTCGACGCCGACCCCCGGTCGGTCGGCGGGGCTGTCCCAGGCGATGACTTCTACTTCCGCGCCGGCTGACACCGCGGCCCACCCAGACCCCCGGCGGGGTCTGGCTGGCCGTGATCCTTGGCGACGGGTGCGCCCGCTGGTCGCTGTCGCGTTCTGGTTGGCGTTGTGGCAGGTGGTGGCTCATGCCGTGGGTTCGGCTGTGCTGCTCGTCGGGCCTTGGCAGCTGGTCGTGCGGCTGGCACAGCTGGTGCCCCAGACCGAGTTCTGGTCGACAGTCGCCCGCACGACCACCAGGATTGCTCTCGGCTTCCTGCTCGCCGCACTCGTCGCAGTGCTGCTCGCCACCGCCGCGGCGGCGTCTCGCTGGGCCGCTGCGCTCGTAGCACCGGTGGTCGTGACGGTCCGCTCCACACCCGTCGTCTCGTTCATCATCTTGGTGCTGATCTGGACGGACGTGGCGCACCTGGCGACGGTCGTGTCGTTCCTCATGGCGCTGCCGGTCGTCCACACCACCGTGCTGGAGGGGATCGGGCAGCGTGACCGGGCGCTGGCGGAGATGGCGGTGGTGTTCGGCGTGCCGTGGTGGCGGCGTCTGGCGGCGTTGGACGTACCAGCCGTGCTGCCGTACTTCACCACCGCTTGCCGGACCGGTGTGGGGCTGGCGTGGAAAGCCGGTGTCGCCGCCGAGGTGATCGGCCTGCCGTCGGGGACAGTCGGCGAGCGGTTGTACCAAGGACGGCTGTTCTTGGAGACGGGCGACGTGCTCGCGTGGACCGTCGTGGTGGTGCTGCTCGCTTTCACCTGCGAGAAGCTCGTGGTGGCAGGACTGCGCAGCCTGGAACACCGGCTGTCGGACGGTGTAGCCCCATGATCGTCCTCGATGGTGTCACCAAGGTGTTCGGGTCTCGTGTCGTCCTGCACGACCTGTCGCTGACGCTCGCGCCTGGGTCCGTCACCGCGGTGCTCGGGGTGAACGGCTCGGGCAAGACGACACTGGGACGGCTGGTCCTGGGCCTGGAGGTACCGTCGGCCGGGACCATCACCCGTCCCGCACAGTGCCGGGGCTCAGCGGTGTTCCAGGAGGACCGGCTCGTGACGCACCTGAGCGCTGTGCGCAACGTCCGCCTGGTGCTCGGCCGCACATGGTGCGACGAGTCGGTGGCCGACGAGCTGGTGGCTCTCGGGCTGCCCGCCCAGTCGCTCCACGTACCAGTGCGGACCTTGTCGGGAGGCCAGCGCCGAAAGGTGGCCCTGGTGCGCGCCGTGCTCGCCAGTGCAGACGTCCTCGTCCTCGACGAACCCTTCACCAGCCTGGACACCGACGCGAAAACCCTGGCCGAAGCCTGGCTCCGTGACCGTCTCGACGGCCAGGCGACGATGCTCATCACTCACGACGTGTCCCAGGCGCAAACGTTCGGCGCGGATGTCCTACGTCTGCCTGCGCCCCCCGCCGATCCCGACCTGTGATCGCCAGAACGAGTCACTCGCTGTGGAGCACTGTGGTCCGCCACCGCTTCGTCAGTGTTCTGACAGCACGGTCGCCAGTGGTGCCGAAGGGGTCGTCAGTGACCATGTAGGTCCAGGTGGCCGACGGTCGGCGCAGACCGAGGTCGTCGATCCCGCGTTCCAGGTCGCTCGGGGTCACAGCCGCCAGGAACTGCGCGGCACTGGTGTCGACGGTGTCGAAGAAACCACGGAACTCACGCAGGCTGATGCGCCGGAACTCCTCGGCAGGTCGTTGGCCAGCCAGGGCACACAGGTAGATACCGTCTCTGATCTCCTGCAGGTGGGCAAGGTGGTCAGTCCAGTGCTCGTCCAGGTAGAACACGGTGACCGCACGGGCCATCGCGGCGACGGCGTCGGGACCGGCCGCCTGTTCCAGGACGTCGAGGTGGTTGCCGATGGTCCCGCGCAGCACTCCGGTCGCAACATCGGTGTCCAGGACCTCTTGGCGCCGCGCGAGAACGGTGTCGCGCTGCATGGCGATAGCTCTGCTGTACTCCCACGTCGCCCTGTGACGATCGCGACGCACACCCTCAGAAGCGGTCTGGGCGCCATCGACGATCTTGCGCCGTTGGGCCACCGGCATTGCTTCACCGTCGCAGTCGATGTCGGTGAGCACCCAGGAGGGGGTGTTGGCCTGGACGATCTCGTCGTCGAGGCTGGCGAACGTGAGGCTGGTGCCCGGATCACCCTGCCGGCCCGCGCGGCCACGAAGCTGGGCGTCGAGACGGCCTGAGGGGTACCGGCTGGTGGCGACCACAGCCAGGCCGCCAGTATCGGCGACGCGTTGACGGTCGTGCTCGTCGTGCCCGCCGAGGCGGATGTCGGTACCGCGCCCGGACATCTGGGTGGAGATCGTGACCGCGGCGTGCTCACCGGCACGGGCGATGATCGCAGCCTCCTGCGCGTCGTTCTTCGCGTTGAGCACCCGAGGGACGATCCCTTCGGCTTCCAGCAGCGCGGCGAGCTTCTCAGACTCGGCCACGCTCTGGGTACCGACAAGGACCGGCTGACCGGTCGCGTGCCGTTGGTGGACCTCGGCCACGACGGCGGCCAGCTTGGACGTTTGCGTGCAGAGCACATCGTCGGGGTTGTCGACCCGCTGGTTGGGTGTGTTCGGCTCCACCCGGCCAACAGACAGCTCGTAGAACTCGAACAGCTCTTCGGCGACGGCCATGATGGTCCCGCTCATCCCGCACAGCGTCTGGTAGCCCCGGAGCAGGTCTTGGATGGTGACCGAGTCGAGGACGACCCCCGGAGCGCTGGCCACCAGGCCCTCTTTCGCCTCGACGGCTGCGTGCAGCCCGTCTGGCCAACGCTGCAGGTGCGCAACACGGCCACGAGCAGTGTTGACGAGCGTGACCGCACCGTCGACGACGAGGTAGTCGACGTCACGCTGCACGAGCGCCCGGGCATGCAAGGCAAGGTTGATCTTCGTGAGCACTTCGAGGTTCTCAGCGTCGTAGAGGTTCACCCCCAGGTGGGCTTCGATGCGGTCCAGACCGCTGTCGGTCAGGATGGTTGCGGCTCCAGCCTCGTCGACGGTGAAGTCCCGCCCTTCGTCCAGGTCTCCGACGAGCCTGGTGGCCTCGGCAAAGTCCTCGGCGTGGTGGTGCGACTGGCCAGCCAGCACGAGCGGCACCATCGCCTCGTCGATCATCACCGCGTCCGCCTCGTCGACGATCGCGACGTCGAAGCACGGACCGGCACGTTCGTCCGGCGCCAGCGCGAAGCGGTCCCGCAAGACGTCGAAGCCGACCTCGCTGACCGGTGCGTACACAACATCGCACCTGTAGACGCGTTGCCGCTCGGCGTGGTTCGTGTGCTGCCCCAGCCAGCCCACCGTGACCCCCAGGGCCCCGAAGAACGGTCCCATCCACTGCGCGTCACGCTGCGCCAGGTAGTCGTTCACCGACAGCACATGCACCTGTCGGCCCGCCAGCACATGCCCTGCCGCGGCGAGCGCACCCACCAGCGTCTTGCCCTCACCCGTGTCCAGCTCGACCGTGTCCCCGCGCATCAACGCACAGCACGCGAGCAGCTGCACGTCAAAAGGCCTCAGCCCGACCGTCCGCGCCGCCACCTCCCGGACCACAGCCAGAAACCGCGCCGTGTCCGCACGGGGCAGTGCACCCCCAGTGCTGAGGAGAAGCCGCCGCACGTCGGCGTACAGCTGCTCGTCACTGAGCCCGTCGACCTGCGCAGCGAGCAACCCAGCGTCGCGCACCACCGGCTCCAGCCGCTTGAACGACACGGCCCCTGGCATACCCAAGAGCCGCGCCGCCCACGAGGGAAGCACCGTCGACAGCAGCACAGTCACCTCCCACCATCACCTGGCATATCTGCGACCCTATGTCAGGTCCAGCCGGGAACCCCCTCGCTCACCGCAACCCGGCCGTCTACATCGGTCTCCGGAAAGACCGCAGAGACCGTCATCGCCACCCGGCGGCCCAGTTCCACCGGTCGGGTTTCGGGTCGTGCAGCACTGCTGGTACAAACGAGCGACGGCGGTATACAAGCTCTGACGTGCATCTTTATGGTTGATCGATGACCAGGTCAGACGGCGCCCACTATGCCGGTGTCGGTCGGGCGACTGTCGACCAGATCGTGGCCGAGACGTTGCGCCACGACCCACCTGGCGACCACGAGTCGACCTGCACCATGATCGCGACGCTCGCGGCAGCGGACCTCACTGCAGCCGAGCTCGTCGTCGTCGGTCTGCATGCCGCCCAGCACCAGGCGCTGGCCGCTAAGGATCCCGAAGCACACAGTCTCGGCCTTGCCCAGGCTCTTTCCAGCTACGCGGTCCGGCTGGAACACGTTGGGCAGACGCACGACGCGCTCAAGACGTGCACCACCGCGGTGAGCCTCTGGGAGCCGCTGGCGGCCAGCGACCCGACCCACAACCATGGCCTCGCCATGGAGCTGAACAACCAAGGGTGCCTGCTCGCAGACACCGGACGCCAGGAAGAAGCGTTGGCGGCGTCGGGTCGGTCTGTGACCCTGCGCGAGGCGCTGGTCGCTCATGATCCCGGCACCCACGACGCAGACTTCGCCGCCGCGTTGACCAACCACTCCCGGCGGTTGGCCGAGAACCAGCAGTTCGAGCAGAGCCTGGCGGTCTCGCACCGTGCCGTGGCGATCCACGAAGAACGGGTTGCTTGCAACGCTGCGCCCACCCCCTGTTCAGCCACGGCGCTGAACAACCATGCCATACGGCTGTACGCGACCAGGCGTGGCCCTGAAGCCGTCGAAGCCGCATCCAGAGCCGTTGACCTGTGGGAGGAGCTGGCAGCACACAACCCTGCCCACAACCGCAACCTGGTCACCAGCCTGGAGGTCTACAGCTACCTGCTGGGTCGGATGGGAGAGCGTCGTCAATCATGGAAGGTTGGCGCACGGGCTGCGACGCTTCAGCAACGGCTTGCTGCGCGCGACTTCCCGAACACCGATCTTGTCGACGAGCTGGTCGACCACGCCGCCACCTTGTTGCCGAACCGACAGTGGGACAGTACGGCACATGCTGTGACCTTCTGGGAATCGTCCGCCGCAGACCTGCACCCCCACGATCCGGGCATCGCCGCCGCACTGACCGCCAGCGTACGGACGCTGGCCGAGACCGGACAGCACCAGGCAGCGCTGGACACCGCAGCCCGCGCTGCGGTCCTGTGGGAAACCCTGGCCCAAGACGACCCGCCCACCCGGGACAACGCCTTCGTTGCCGCACTGACTGCCTGCGCGGCCCAGCTCGCCAGGACCGGGCACCACGAAGAAGCGGCAGCCTGTTCCGCCCGAGCGCACCAGGTCCGCCAGGCCGCTCACGACGCCCACCAAAAACCGGCCCTCTCGTCTTTCCTCAGCTCAGTACGCCACCGTCGCTCCCAGAACAAGAAACAAACCACAGACGACGCCAGCTCTTGATCTACTCGCGGCAAACACGCCCAAACCCTGAACGCATACTCAGGGCGGTACATGCCACAGACCCCGACCCGGGGTGCTGGTTCGACGTCAAGCTGAGCGGCGAACGGCGGGCGGTCACGCGTCGCCTGCGGCCTGTGCCGCTGCCCAGTCGGCGACACGGCGTGCGCTGTCGGCCTCGGAGAGGTCTTCGACACGGGACATGATCGACCAGCGCACGCCGAACGGGTCGCGGACCGAGGCGTAACGATCACCGGAGACGAACGTGGTCGCTGGTTCGCGGACGACCGCCCCGGCCTGTTCGGCACGTTCGACGAGCGCATCGACATCAGCGCAGTACAGGCCGATCGAGTAGCAGGCGGTGTCCCCACCAGGACCGGTGACGAGCCCGTAGCTGGGTGTGGGCTCACCAAGCTGGAGCTTGCCGTGCCCGAAGTCGAGCTCTGCGTGCACCACGACACCGCCGATCTCGGTGACGTCGACCACCCGGGCACCGAACACCGACGCGTAGAGCTGCACGGCTTGCGCTGCTCCCTCGACGGCCAGGAACGGGGTGATACTCGTCGAGCTGTGGGGGACACCGTCGGTGGTGTACATGCCAGAAACCCCGAGCCGGGGTGCGTCGTTGTCGCTCATGGCACGATCGTAGGAACGCTGCTGGGGTCCCGGCTTGAAGATACGCGACAGTTCTCGCAAGGAGGTGCGGTGGTCGGTCTCGACGACGCACGCGGGGTGCTCTACCCGGCCCGGCTCCCGTCGTTCCACCGCGAGCTGGCGGCCCCGCACCTGGCAGGGGTGGTCCGCTGGTTCTGGGTCCCCCGGTGGCAGCTACCCGAGGGGGCAGCCTCACGCCAGGAGCTGCTGCCGTTCCCCGCGTCCAACCTCGTGGTCGAGCCCGACGGGGTGTCGCTCTACGGCCCCACCACCCGCGGGTCGTACCGCGAGCTGCGGGGCAGCGGGTGGGCCGTGGGCGCCCTCCTACGACCGGCCGGGCTCGGGTCGCTGTGCGCCGACCCGTGGAACGTCCGCGACACCGCTGTGCCCTTCGTTGCCCCTGACCTGCACCAGAAGGTGATGGACTCGATGGGCGCCGACGAGACAGCAGCCCGGGACGCCGCCGTCGGTGCTTTCGCCGCGTGGGCAGCCGAGCACATGGTCCCCGACGAGGCCGGTCTGCTCGCCAACGCGATGGAAGACCTCATCTCTGCTGACCGGACGGTCGTACGGGTCGACCAGGTCGCGCGGCACCTCGGTGTCTCGACCCGCACCGTGCAACGCCTCGCACGACGCTACATAGGCCTGTCGCCCGCAGCCGTCATCCGCCGCTACCGGCTCCAGGAGGCAGCCCAGCGGCTGCGCCTGGACCCGTCGACGAGTATCGCGCAAGCCGCTGCCGACCTCGGGTACGCCGACCACGCCCACCTCGACGCCGATTTCCGCAAAGTTCTCGGCCTCGCCCCGAGCTCCTACCGCCGTACCGTCCAGTGACTTGTTCAGCTCGCCACCGAAGTACCAGCGGTTCGTCACCGCTGGTGCTCAGCTGGGGATGGTTCGGGCCTCCAGGCGGGTCAGGGTGCGTTGCTCGCGGGAGAACTCGACGCCGACGAGGTGGATGGGGACTCCTTCGGCGCGATACTTGTCGGCGTACCCGCGGTCTTCGATCTGGGCTAGCGCTGCCCCGGGTGGTTGGGCGTCGGTCTTGACCTCGAACAAGAAGACCTGGCCAGCGTGGCGCACGGCCAGGTCCAGACGCCCGGCGTTGGAGGTGTCCTCAGCGATGGTCGTCAACCCCGCGGAGGCGAAGTATGCGTAGAACACCGAGCAGTAGTACCCCTCAGCCTTCGCGATCTCGTTGCTCCGGTACGGATCAACGCCCCAAAACGCCCTGGGATGGTCCCAGTCGTGCCCGGGACCCCCAACCGTTCTTCGTTGACGGCGATGACTTCGTTGATGCGTTGGTCGATCCACTCCAGCGATGGTTGGGCCCGTTCGGCGAAGTCGATGCGGACCACCGGGTGCACCGTGTCCCAGTCCCAGGTGTCGTAGCAGGCCAGGCCTTCGAACAGGTACTTGTTCCCGGAGAACATGTGAGCCAGGGTGTCCACGAACAGCGACTTGCCGAACCGCCGCGGCCGGGACAAGAAGTACGTCTTGCCCTCGGCGACCATCTGTGCGGCATACCCGGTCTTGTCCACGTAGTAGCACCCGTCCTCACGGATCTTGCGGAATGACTGGATCCCGATGGGCAACCTTTTGCGGGCCTGGTCCGGTGCCATACGACCATCCTACGGACCAGGAGGTCGCACCGTGGGATCGCCTTGCCTCTTGGCGAGTCGAACTGGTGTGCGATGGTCTGACGTCGTAGACTCACGGGTCGTGGACGAACGTCTGGTGGTGCGTGGTGCGCGTGAGCACAACTTGCGCGATGTGGACCTGGACATACCGCGCAACCGGCTGGTGGTGTTCACGGGGCTGTCGGGGTCGGGCAAGTCGTCGCTGGCGTTCGACACGATCTTCGCTGAGGGGCAGCGGCGGTACGTGGAGTCGCTGTCGGCGTACGCGCGCCAGTTCTTGGGGCAGATGGACAAACCGGACGTGGACTTCATCGAGGGACTGTCCCCGGCGGTGTCGATCGACCAGAAGTCGACGAACCGCAACCCGCGGTCCACGGTGGGCACGATCACCGAGGTGTACGACTACCTGCGGCTGCTGTTCTCCCGCGCGGGTACCCAGCACTGCCCGGTGTGCGACGAGAAAGTCACCGCCCAGACCCCCCAGCAGATCGTCGACCGGCTGCTCGAGCTGCCCGAGGGGACCCGGTACCAGGTGCTCGCCCCGGTGGTGCGTGGGCGCAAAGGCGAGTACTCCGAGCTGTTCGCCGAGCTGCAGACCAAAGGGTTCGCCCGGGTGCGGGTCGACGGCGAGGTGCACCAGCTCAGCACGCCGCCGGTGCTGGAGAAGAAGCTCAAACATGACATCGAGGTGGTCGTGGACCGGCTGGCGGCCCGCGACGGGGTGCAACGCCGGCTCACCGACTCGGTGGAGACAGCGCTGAAGTTGGCCGGGGGGCTGCTCGTCGTGGACCTCGTCGACGCTGACCCCGACGACCCCGACCGTGAGCGGCGGTACTCCGAGCAGCGGGCCTGCCCCAACGACCACCCCCTGACCCTGGACGAGATCGAGCCGCGCACCTTCTCGTTCAACGCTCCTTACGGGGCGTGCCCCGAGTGCACCGGTATCGGGTCGCGGCTGGAGGTCGACCCGGACCTGGTGGTCCCCGACGACGAGCTGAGCCTGGCCGACGGGGCTATCGCACCGTGGTCGTCGACGTCGTCGGAGTATTTCGACCGTGTCCTCACGGCGTTGTCCGCGGATCTGGGTTTCTCCATGGACACCCCCTGGCGTGGCCTGCCGGAACGGGCGAAAGAAGCCGTCCTGCACGGGCAGGATTACAAGGTGCAGGTGCGTTACCGCAACCGTTGGGGCCGCGAACGGCACTACTCGACCGGGTTCGAAGGGGTCATCGCGTTCTTGCAGCGCCGGCACTCGGAGACCGACTCGGAGTGGAGCAAGGACAAGTACGAGGCGTACATGCGCGAAGTTCCCTGCCCGGCGTGCGGTGGGGCGCGGCTGAAACCAGAGGTGCTGGCTGTCAAGGTTGCCGGGCGGTCGATCGCCGAGGTGTGCAGCTTGCCTGTGGGGGAGGCCCGCAACTTCCTGGACCACCTGGACCTTGGTGTGCGTGAACGCGTCATCGCTGGTCAGGTGCTCAAAGAGATCCAGGCGCGGTTGGGGTTCCTGCTCGACGTCGGCCTGGACTACCTGTCGTTGTCGCGCCCGGCGGCGACGTTGTCCGGTGGGGAGGCGCAGCGTATCCGCCTGGCCACTCAGATCGGGTCGGGTCTGGTCGGGGTGCTGTACGTGCTCGACGAACCGTCGATCGGGCTGCACCAGCGCGACAACCGGCGGCTCATCGAGACCCTCACGCGCCTGCGCGACCTGGGCAACACGTTGATCGTCGTCGAGCACGACGAGGAGACCATCCGCACCGCCGACTGGATCGTCGATATCGGCCCCGGCGCTGGTGAGCACGGCGGACGGGTGGTGCACTCAGGCACCTTGCCCGGCTTGCTGGACAACTCAGAGTCGGTCACCGGCGCGTACCTCGCCGGGCGGCGGGTCATCCCGTCGCCATCGGTGCGCCGTCCGGTCAACCGCTCGAAGGTGCTCACCGTCGTCGGCGCCCGCGAGCACAACCTGCGCGACATCGACGTGTCGTTCCCTGTCGGGGTGTTCACCGCGGTGACAGGGGTGTCCGGGTCGGGTAAGTCCACGCTGGTCAACGCGATCTTGTACCAGGTGCTGGCCAACGAGCTCAACGGTGCCCGCCAGGTCGCCGGACGCCACCGCCGGGTCACCGGCCTGGCCCACGTGGACAAGGTCGTGCACGTCGACCAGGGACCGATCGGGCGCACCCCCCGGTCCAACCCCGCGACGTACACCGGGGTGTGGGACCACGTCCGCAAGCTTTTTGCGCAGACGACGGAGGCGAAAGTCCGCGGGTACACCCCCGGCCGGTTCTCGTTCAACGTCAAAGGCGGGCGTTGCGACAACTGCTCAGGCGACGGCACGATCAAGATCGAGATGAACTTCCTGCCCGACGTGTACGTCCAGTGCGAGGTGTGCCACGGCGCCCGCTACAACCGCGAGACCCTGGAAGTCCACTTCAAAGGCAAGACCGTCGCCGACGTGCTCGCCATGCCCATCGACGAGGCCGCAGAGTTCTTCGCCGCCGTCCCCGCCATCTCCCGGCACCTGAAGACCCTCGTCGACGTCGGGCTCGGCTACGTGCGCCTGGGCCAACCCGCCCCCACCTTGTCCGGGGGAGAGGCCCAACGTGTCAAGCTCGCCTCCGAGCTCCAGCGCCGCTCCACCGGCAAGACCGTCTACGTCCTCGACGAACCCACCACAGGCCTGCACTTCGAAGACGTCCGCAAGCTCCTCGGCGTCCTGCAGTCCCTGGCCGACAAAGGCAACACCGTCATCGTCATCGAGCACAACCTCGACGTCATCAAGAACGCCGACTGGGTCATCGACATGGGTCCCGAAGGCGGCTCCGGCGGCGGCCTCGTCATCGCCGAAGGCACCCCCGAACACGTCGCCACCATCGAGTCCAGCCACACCGGCCGCTTCCTCGCCTCAGCCCTCAGAGTCCCAGTCGGCGTGTGATACCGGGCACACCGACTGGCTCGCCCGGAACGGTGACGATGTTTCAGGCAGACACAGATGTTTCAAGATCAGTACACGAAACCGGGTCGTCTGGGTGTGCCCCCGTGGCATCCTGAGATAGGCAATGCTGGTACATACGTGGAGAGCGAGTCCAGAGGATGAATTCAAAGCAAGATCCCGCCAGCCAACGTTCGGCAGCGCGCCAGCAGCCGCAGCCCGACGCCGACGCGCAGGACCCAGGCGCCCAGGTGGCGGACGACCAGGTCGTCGCCAACCACGAAGTCCCGGTCGATGATCCCGAGGGGAACCTCGCTCCTGACGGGCCCGCCACCACCGACAGCGGAGCGGACGCGGTTGATGAGTGCGACGAGTACGTCGACGACGTCACGGCCATACGTGCGTGGGGTGCCGCGAACGGATTCGTATTTGCTGGTCGGCGGCCCACTAGCCCCGCGCCGTGATGTCGCCCCGAGGTTGTCACTTTTCCCGGAGTGCATCTCGGCACCCTGGCTGACGGCGACGCAGTAGAGAACAAAGGCAACGAAATTCCCAATCAGAATTATGAGGACACGAAGCACATGGATCGTTCATCGAACGTCGACTGGTCGCAGTTGACCCATGCCTATGGGTCGGCAAGTGATGTGCCAGGGCTCATGGAGGCTGGCCGGACGGACGACCAGGCAGTCTGGGATCTCAGCAATGTCTTGATCCACCAGGGCAGCCTGTACCCGGCCACTCCTGTCGCCATGCCGATCGTGGCGCGGTTCGCGCTTGACCCCGACTACGCCGGACGGCTCGTCGCCATCGAGATGATCGCCTTTTACGGGGGGCAGGTTGACGTCGAGACGGCGCTGAACGATCAGCACAGCGGCATTGCTGGTCCCGAGTTCGACCGGACATGCCGCGCGGCACTGGCGGAGTGCACGCGGATCATCGCGCCGCTGCTGGACGACCTGGATCAAGATGTCCGTGCCCATGCTGTGTGTGCCTGCCAGTGGCTGGACACTCCCGACCCAGATGTGTCCCAGGGCCTGGTGCGAGCACTCGAGGTGCGCCGTTGGCTGCGACTGAGCGATGACTTGACCACAGGCGACGTGCGCCGCGCCGCCCTTGCTGGTCTGGCGCGCCAGGGGCTCCTGACCACCGATACCGCACGGATGGGCGCACGTGACAAGGACCGCGCGACCCGGTTTGTCGCGGCATGGGGGCTGGCTCGTATTGGCAATCGGGACTCGTCTACGTTGCGTGCTCTGGCAGACAACTGGGCAGCGACGGTGGAACTCAATATCAACACATGGCCTCGCATGGAGGATCCGGTTGTTATGCTTGCCCAGCTAGACGACCCCTGGCCGGTGGTTACTGGGCTGGCGGATGGGCCGGAAGCCGCAGCGGAGGGTGCTTTGGAAGTTGCGCAGGTGTTGCACCACAAGGGATTAGTCGATACTGATTCTGTCATGCTCCTGGCACGCAAGGTCGGAGTTCGACGCGAGGCAACTCTGAAGCAGGCCGCAGGAAAGGTGCTGAAAGAGCTCGGCGCTGAGGCGGCTGCCGTCGAGCTGTGGACACGCGCGGTCGGTAAAACCAGAGGAAAGTTGTCGAAGAAGAAATTAGCCGCCATCGTCAACCTGATTCATTCGGGGGGCGAACCACAAAGCTGACTCCCCGGTCTGCTGGGCCATCTCCAAGCGGTCGATGCACCTTGCCTTGACTATGTTGAATACGACAACGGAGGGGTCGAGGGACCCTTGGCTGGTGCCCTCGCCTGGGCAGGTGCACCGCCGATCCCGCCACTGGTCGAACAGGCTCGCCGCCACCTGCGTGCTGCCATCGCTTCTCAGAGGGCTGGGTCCTCCAGGGGTGTCTTGCACTGGGCTGACCTGGTTGCCTCGTGGGGAGCCGAAGCACAACCCGCTGTCCCCGAGTTGCTGGCTGCCATCCCGTATGCGCCGATCCACTCTGCCAGGGGCTTGGCAGCGTGCGGTGCCACGGAGGCGGTGCAACCACTCGCCGAGGCGATGGAGGGCGCCTATAGCCCGTACCTCGTTGCTTGTTCTTTGACAGAGTTGACGGCCGACGGATCGTGGTGCGAGAGGGCGTGGGACTCAGCGAATTCCAAAAAAGAACTGATCCGGACGTGGGCGGTGCACCCAACTCCAGGACTGCATCCGGCTCTTCGTTCGTTGGTCACAGGTCGGGCTGCGGAGAGTTGGCCAGGGCAGCGCGAGCAGTTGGCCGCCATCGAGATCCTCGGCGCAGATGACGCCGATGTGCGTCAAACTCTCGAGGCAATAGTTCAGAGACAGGGAGAACCTGCAACCGAGGCAGCAAGGATCCTAGATCGTCTTGGATGACGGCGATCTCCGTAAAATCTTCAACGATCCTGTACATCATCCGTCGCCTAGCACAAGGCACCTGCTACACGTTCACACTGGCTGCCAGCAACGGGTGCGCCTGGTAGCCGGAGAGCGAGCCACATCCGCCACCCTGGGCTCTCCCGCTCTTCCTGCGTCGGCGCAGGGGGTAGCATAGGGTCTGGAACTGCTGTCTGGCGTTCGCGAATATGTGCACCCTCTGAAGAATGTCGCCTGGGGGGCATGCGCCGGAAGGTCGTTCGTGAGTTTTGACCGTGCTTCATTGCACGCGGCGGTTGTAGTTGCTGGAGTCTTCGAAAATGGGCGAGACAAGGATGATCGACAGTTGGAGCACGGGGTCCGTGGATCCAGGGCGTGGGGCGCGTCTGGCCCGAGTCGCTGAGCTGGCCCGGCAGACGCTTGAGGCGGCTTGGTCGGTCGTGGAACACACCGAGACGGCGGTTCCGTCGCCCGGTCCCGGACAGCGCGCGTACGAGACCGTCGAAGTGGAGCTGCACGGCGCGCGCCGAAGGTTCGAGGCGGAGAGCCGTCTGTATGTCAGGCGTTCGCAGGATCCGATGGATCACCCGACTCGCGAGGATCTGGACGGCATTCGCGAGAATGCGAAACGCCTTGGGCAGGCCGTCAAGGTGCTCGAGGTCGAGCTGGGACAACTGCCGCCACCCCTGTCTGCGCTGCACGACGGGATAACGAAAATGGAAGGTCTTGGCGACACGCTGTTCCTCATTGACTACGATCTGCGCAGGCTTTGGCGAGTGCAGCCCGGGCGCGACGACTACCGTTGGGTGCCGTTGGACGACATGATGTACGCCACGTTCGACGCTGCGCATGGAGCCGAAGTTGCCTACAAGGCGTGGTTGGAAAGCCAGGACGGCGAACACAGCACGCAGGCTGGTTGAAGCCATCTCGTCGGTGCTGCTCAGTGATCTGCTCCGCAAGTGGTTGACGCCCAGGTAGACGCAGGTATACATATGTGTGCGCTACCATGGTGTGCATGGTGAACGTCGACCGTCTGTCTCTGGCTCCCAGCGGCGATCTTGGTGCTCTGATCCGTTCCTCGGCGGCGGGGGCGGGTGAGTCTGTGTCGGCGTGGCTGATCGGGGCGGCCCAGATGCGGCTGCGCAACGAGGTGCTGGGGCAGACCCTGGCGCAGTGGTTCGAAGAAGACGGTTACCCGACTGCTGAGCAGGTCGCTGCGGCCGAGGCGCTGTTCGACGCCGCCGACGCAGCCCGGTTCAAGGCCAGCGCGTGAGTGCGGTCCTCGACGCTGGTGCGCTGATCGCCATCGAACGACGTGACCGTGCCTTTGGCGCTGTGCTCCTGGTCGCCCAGCGCAGGGGTATCGACCTGGTCACCTCCAGCGCCGTGGTGGCGCAGGTGTGGCGTGGGGGACGTTCGCGCGGTCAGGTCAACCTCGCGCGCCAGCTCAAAGGCATCGACGAGCGGGACCTCACTTCCCACGACGCCCGTCTCGTCGGGAACCTGCTGGCCGCGTCAGGCACCAGCGACCTGGCCGACGCGCACATCGCCGTCATCATGGGCACCGGCGACATCGTGCACACCAGCGACCCTGGTGACCTGACCCACCTGCTCGACACCCGAGGAATCGACGCCACTGTCCACCGGGTCTGAGCGCGGGACGCCATCCCCACGTTCGACGCGGTGCATGGCGCCGAAGCTGCCCTCGGTTCCAGCCACGTCTTGCAGGCACCGCTGGCGACTGGCGCCATCTCGTCGATGCTGCTCTGACCAGGGGGAATCCGGCCTGGTCAAGGCTCGGGTTGACGGCATCGCGACCCTCGTGGAACGGTCGGTGAGGCGGCGGTCCCACTGCGCGTGATGTCGATGG
>WRET01000012.1 GCA_009779195.1 Micrococcales bacterium | reverse complement strand
GCACGCACGCTCGCGGCGTTGTCGATCCTCGGCCGCAGCGCTGCTGCGACTGTCGTCCTCCGCCTTGCGAGCGCACGCCCCGGACGCGCCTCGCCTGCGCACGGACTTTCGCAACACGGCCTAACACATGTGGTGCTGGGCGGGTGTTGCGATGACGCTCCACTAGGGGTACCACCACGCCCGACGGTACGTTAGCCCCATGACAACCGTGTTCACGAAGATCATCGACGGACAGCTGCCCGGACGGTTCGTATGGGCCGACGAGCTGTGCGTGGCCTTCCTCACCATCGCTCCCCTGGCACCGGGCCACACGCTGGTGGTGACACGCGACGAGGTCGAACGGTTCACCGCCGCCGAGGACACGCTCTTGGCCCACCTGGCGACAGTCGCGGCGACCATCGGCCGCGCCCAAGAGCAAGCGTGGCCCAGCACGCGGGCGACAGTGCTGGTCGCCGGGTTCGAGGTGCCTCACCTGCACGTGCACGTCGTCCCGGCGCGTTCGGAGGCCGACCTGTCGTTCGCCAGGGCCGACCACAACCCGACCCCCGACGCCCTGGACGCCGCTGCGACCGCGTTGCGCGACGTGCTCACCGCCGAGGGGCACGCAGCACAGGTGCCCGTCGAGATGGGCTCAGCCGAGCTGTGAGGCCCGGCAGCCGGGGCGTGAGCCCGGCCAGCCCGGTTGTGACTCCGGCGCCATGGCGGTGACTGAGGTACGTTCGCGTCATGGACAAGCCCGGGAAGATCGACGAAGACGTCTACGAGGCTGAGCTGTTCCGCCTGCAGTCCGAGCTGGTCAAGATGCAGCGCTGGACCCAGGCGACCGGGGCGCGGGTCGTCGTGGTCTTCGAAGGCCGTGACGCGGCCGGCAAGGGCGGGGCGATCAAACGGATCACCCAATACCTGTCGCCACGCGTCGCGCGGATCGCCGCCCTGCCCGCCCCGACCGAACGCGAAATGGGCCAGTGGTATTTCCAGCGGTATGTCGCCCACCTGCCCGCCGCTGGGGAGATCGTGCTGTTCGACCGCTCCTGGTACAACCGGGCCGGCGTGGAAAAGGTGATGGGTTTCGTCACCCCTGCCGAGTACTCACGGTTCTTGCGCCAGACACCTTTGTTCGAGCAGATGCTCATCGACGACGGAATCTTGCTGCGCAAGTACTGGTTCTCGGTGTCTGACGCTGAACAGCTGCGCCGGTTCCGTTCTCGCCTCAAAGACCCGGTGCGGCAGTGGAAGCTGTCTCCCATGGACCTGGAGTCCATCGCTCGTTGGGAAGACTACTCACGTGCCAAAGACGAGATGATGGTCCACACCGACACTCCGGCCAGCCCGTGGTACGTCGTAGAGTCTGATGTCAAGAAGCACGCCCGGCTGAACATGATCGCGCACCTGCTGTCCACCGTGCCCTACACCGACATCCCGAACAGCAAGATCGTCCTGCCGAAACGTCCTCCCGTGTCCAAAGGGTACGTCCGGCCACCGCGCGACCTGTCCAACTACGTGCCTGACCACGTCACCGCGCTGCTCGGTGACCCCGAGCACGACACCTGAGCCGCCGGCCTGGCTACATGTCGAGGGCCAGGCGCAGGACGGGCCGCACCCCACCGGACGACGAGGAGACCTTGCCGCCGCTGATGACGATATTGCCTTCCCTGTCGACGTACGCAGGGTCGACGCCGGGTGAACGCAGCCACCACCACGACGCGTTGCCCCATGGGTCAACAGCACGCCGGGCGTCGGCCGAGCGCAGGAACCGGCCGACCTCGTCGATGCTCAGCAGCGAGATACAGCCGTTGACGGACTCCGTTTTTGTCCCGTACCGCTTGTTGTCCACCTGGGGCCAGGTCGTGTCTGGGATACGCACCCTGACATGCTCGGGAAGGGCGTCGAAGAAACGGCCGTTGAGCTCGCGGCGCAGCCACGGGCCTGGCTCGTCGCCCCACAGCGACGCCTCACGGTCGTCGTGCCACTGCGACCTGCCCTGCACGTACTCGGCCAGCAGCAGGGCCTGGGGGCGCCTGCCCTTGCCGGAGTCGACCTGGAGAACCCGCCAGGGAATACCGCCGATCGTCACCACGGCGCCGACCGCGCTGGCACCCTCGTCGGCCATCCACCACATCGTCTGCTCGTCATCCATCAACGAACCGTCGATGGCACGCCTGACGTGGTCGTCGATCACCTTCTGCGGCGTCTTGTCGTAGTACCACTCGTTGTGGCCGCGCAGCGCCAGGGTGGGTTCCTCAGGAGGCCCCGGGACCCACTCGATCTCTCCCGTGACGGCACGGAACTCGCCGGACGTGGTCGCCTCGACAGGCGCTTCCTCGTCGGTCCCGAGCCTGGACAGCTGCACGGTCTCGTCGTCGGCACGCCCCGCGGTGACTTTCACCGGCTGCACGTACCGCAGGTACTGGGCGAAACGCTGGGCGTCGAGCCGCAACGACTGTTCGGCCGCGAGCTCGCGTGCGTACGCCTTGAGCTGGACGGCACCGTCGGTGAACAACGGCACGTCGTTCTGCGCTCCGGGCGCGCCGACCAGCTGGCGCCACAGGTAGTCGATCCCGTCGGGCTGGCTCATCGCAGCCTTGTAGTCGTCGGGGTAGACGTGCTGGACCACCGTCGCCAACGTGGTGACACGCAGGTCGTAGTCCTGGGAACGCGTCGAGCCGTCACCCAGCTCACCTTGCGTGATCATGTGGTTCACCAGGAGCGCGTTGGCCAGACGGACGACGAAACGCAAAGTGAGCCCGTCGCGCTGCTCGTCGAGGACCGGACCGATAACACCGTGGACCTGGATCAGCTCGGCATCGACAAAACCAACCTCAGCGAGGATGTCCCGGGCGAAGTCTTTGACCTTCGCCTCGCCGAGCCGCGGCAGCGTGAACGGGAACTGGACGATCTTCTCCAGGTACCGTTCGGCGTACTCGGCTTTCGCCTCCTCGGCGGGGTCTGGCTCGTCGGAGCGCCACGCGGTGAACTCAGGGCTCTTGTCGATGACCGCACGGGCCACGACAGTCTCGTCCACAGCGATGACGAAGACGCACCGCGCCAGCGCCAAGAACAGCCGGATCTGCTCGAGCAGGTCCACGATCACCGAACCGGGACAACGGTCCACGTCGTCGATGAAGACGACCAGGGGCGGCCTGTCTGGTCCTTGCCCCTCTCTCTCCGAGGCGCTGATCAGCTGTTCGACGATGTCTTTGAGGTCTTTGCGCAGCTTGCTCTGCTCTTCGAGCACCCGGAACTGTTCTTTGTGCAGCTCACGCGAACGTTCCAGGGCCCCAGGGACGGGGGTCCGGCTCGCAGCGGCACGTTTGACCGAGTCCTCCAGGCGCTCGTCGTCGGGGTCGAGGTCGGGGGCAGCCAGACCCCACACGAGCGACTCGCCGAGCTCTTCGAGCCGGGTGTCTTCCTCCAGCACCCTGAGCCGTCGTTTCATCTTGAGCCAGAACGGCGCCAGAGGCCCCCTTTTCTCCTGGGCCCTGATCCGCTCGGCAAGCTCGGAGAGGATCTCTTCACGGGCGACGTTGAGCATCGCCACGACCGGAGCCGGGTGCCGCTGGTGCTCCCACAGGTCAAACCACACGGTCTGGAAACGGCCCGTCTCGTCGGCATCACCTGAGGCACGCACACGCCTGGCAGCCCGGCCCGCTCCCCCGCTCGGCATCTTGTCGGCACCGTGAAGGTCCGCCTGGACCCGCCGGAGGAACGACGTCTTTCCCGAACCGCCAGCACCGAACAGACCCACGGTGGACGGCGGCTCCGCCGTCGTCACGATCAGCTCGAAGGCTTTCCGGTAACTGTCGAGCTTGAGACAGTCGCTGTCGACCGCATTGGCCGTACGCATCTTGTATCGCGGCGCCGGGGCTCCCGTACCCACAGCGCTGGCGACTCGCCCGCGGTCCACTACCACCTCAAACCCCTTTCCCTGGGGCAAGCCCCAGGCGACTATTGCGGCCAGATCTCGCATGGAGCCTACTGACCACCTGTGCTCGCCGGAAGATCCCCGTAGGGATGACGGCCCTTCCGGTTTGGCCCAAGAACGTCGGCCCAACCCGTGGGTTCTTCCAACACTGCCGTTCCCGGTGACCGTCGAGACCGGGACAAACAGGGCCAAGACCGGGACCCGAACGCCGACAAGCCGCTGACCTGGTCCTTCGGTCACAACCCGGTGTGATGGTACCGCAGTTCGTCGTCCGGTTTGGCCAGTTTGTCCGAGACGATCTCGCCGTCGCGGCGCCGCACGGGCCCACGGTTGAGACCCAGCCATGCACCCGTCACTTCGCCGTCCCATCTCTGCCGCAGAACCCCCGGTCAGACCGTCGGTCGGCTCGGCAGCACCGTTCACAAGGATTCTGACGCGGTGCCTCAAAAGCCACAGTGATGGGACCGGACGAGATCATCACAGCGGCGTTTCGCCCTCGTCCGCGAACGACCAACCGTTCACAAGATGGCAGGCAGGTCGGCGAGGGTGTGGGCAACGACGACGCCAGCCTCGAAAATCTCGGCGTCGCGCAGCGGGACACGACGGATTCCAGGACGGTCCAGCCACACGGCCACCAGACCGGCTGTGCGGGCGCCGACAGCGTCGATGTAGAGCTCGTCGCCGACGTAGAGCGTGCGCGCTGGGTCGGTGCCGAGCAACCGGCACCCTTCGGCGAAGACACGCGGATCGGGTTTGCCCACACCGAGAGTGTCCACGCCGACAAGGACGGGCAGGTCTAACAGACCGCAGATGGCAAGCTTGCGCACCTGGTACCTCACCGTCGCGTTGGTCACCGTGCCGACCGGGAGACCAGCGTCGGCCAGACCTGCCAGGAACTGGCCGGCATCGGGGTGCGGGGTCCAGGCGACAGCCAGCGCCTCGTCGAACATGGTGTTCCACGCGACGTACTCGTCGCGGTCCATCTGCGGGCCACCGAACTCGGCGTGCAGGTCGTTGGCGCGGTCCATGCGTTGGGTGAGGTAATCCACCTCACCGTTGGTGAAACGCCGGTAGTGGCCGTTGGGGTCAGCACGCCACCGCACGACCAGCTGGGACTTGGCCGTCTCGTCCAGGTGCGGCAGGTACTGGCGGGCGACCACCAGCAAGGCGCTGGCGAACGCCGCGTGGGTGTCGACCAGGGTGTCGTCGATATCGAGCAGCACCCCGTCCAGCGGTGTGGTCGACCAACCGGTCACAGCGACGCCCGCAGAGCCGCGATCCGGGCCAGGACCGACGCTTTGCCGAGCAGCTCCATGGACTCGAACAGCGGCGGCGACACGCGCCGGCCTGTCACCGCGACCCGCAGCGGTGTGAACGCGAAGCGGGGTTTGATCCCCAGGTTCTCCACGAGTGCGGCGTTGAGGACGTCGTGCGTGTCGTTGTGCGCGAACGGTTGCGGCACCTCGGCCAAGACACGGGTGGCCTCGTCGAGCACGGTGGCGGCCTCGTCGCGCAGCGCTGCGCGGGCCGCCTCGTCGACGACCAGGTCGTCGTCGGCGACGAACAGGAAGCCGAGCATCCCCACAACCTCGCCCAGCAGCGTCATACGTTCTTGCACGAGGGTGGCACCAGCGTCGAGCCGGGCCTGCGTCGTCTCGTCCAGCTGGGCGTACGACGCGGCCCCCACCAGACCTGCGCCGTGCAGGTACGGCACGAGCCGGTCCCGAAAGTCGTCAGGTTCGAGCATCCGCAGGTGCGAGGCGTTGATCGCCTCGGCTTTCTTCAGGTCGAAACGCGCCGGGTTGGGGTTGACGTCGGCGACGTCGAACGCCTCCACCAGCTCGTCCAGCGTGAACACGTCACGGTCGGGGGCGATGGACCAGCCCAGCAACGCCAGGTAGTTCAGCAGCCCCTGCGGGACGAACCCGCGCTCGCGGTGCGTGAACAGGTTCGACTCCGGGTCGCGTTTGCTCAGCTTGCGGTTGCCCTCCCCCATGACGTACGGCAGGTGGCCGAACTGCGGCACCACGTCAGCCAGCCCCAGCTCGACCAGCGCCTGGTAGAGCACCACCTGCCGCGGCGTGGACGAGAGCAGGTCCTCGCCGCGCAGCACGTGGGTGATCTTCATGGCTGCGTCGTCGACGGGGTTGACCAAGGTGTACAGCGGGTCCCCGTTGCCGCGGACGATGACGTAGTCGGGCACCGACCCCGCCCGGAACGTCACCGGCCCACGCACCAGGTCGTGGAACGTCACATCGGTGTCGGGCATCCGCATCCGCAGCACCGGAGCGCGCCCGGCGTCCCGGTAGGCCGCTTTCTGCTCGTCGCTCAGGTCCCGGTCGAACCCGTCGTACCCCAGCTTGGGGTCGCGTCCGCCAGCCTTGTGCCGCGCCTCGATCTCTTCAGGGGTGGAGAACGACTCGTACGCGTAACCCCCGGCCACCAGCGTGGCCACGACCTCGGCGTAGAAATCCATCCGCTGCGACTGCCGGTACGGCGCGTAGGGGCCCCCTACCTCCACCCCTTCGTCCCAGTCCAGCCCCAGCCACCGCAGGGCGTCGAGCAGCTGCTCGTACGATTCTGCTGAGTCCCTGAGCGCGTCCGTGTCCTCGATCCTGAACACGAACGTCCCGCCAGTGTGCCGGGCGTACGCCCAGTTGAACAGGCATGTGCGGATCAACCCCACATGCGGGGTCCCCGTCGGAGAAGGGCAGAAGCGGACACGGACAGGCGCAGCGGTTGTGGGCACGCAACCACCCTACCGACTACGACGGCACCCCCTGGTTCGCCAGGGCGTCGGCGCGTTCGTTGCCGGGGTCGCCAGCGTGGCCTTTGACCCACACCCAGCGGACGGTGTGGCGGGCCAGCTCGGTGTTGAGCAGCTGCCAGAGGTCTTGGTTGGCGACAGGCGAACCTGAGGCGGTCTTCCAGCCCTTGCGTTGCCAGCCATCCATCCAGCGGGTCACACCTTTCATGACGTACGTGGAGTCGACGTGGGCCACGACCTGGCAAGGACGGTTGAGGGCACGCAAGGCTTCGATGACCGCGGTGAGCTCCATGCGGTTGTTCGTCGTGTCGCTCTCACCGCCGAAAAGCTCTTTGGTGTGCGTGCCAGCGTGCAGCAAGACGCCCCAGCCGCCGGGGCCGGGGTTGCCTTTGCACGCACCGTCGGTCCAGATGTCGACAGGCGGGCGTTCGTCGTCGCCGGTCATCGACGCAGCACCGGGTTGCGCAAGGTGCCGACACCTTCGACCTCGACCTCGACGACGTCGCGGTGCACCAACGGGCCCGTACCCGCCGGGGTGCCGGTGAGGATGACGTCCCCGGGCAGCAAGGTGAACGCCTCGGAGACGTACGAGACGAGGTACGGGATGTCGAAGACCATCTGGCTGGTGCTCCCGTGCTGGCGGCGCTCGCCGTTGACACGGACGGTCACCTCGAGGTCTTCGGCGTCCAGGCCCAAGACGATCCACGGGCCGAGCGGGCAGGACGTGTCGAACCCTTTGGCCCGTGCCCACTGGACCTCGGAGCGCTGCACGTCCCGGGCGGTGACGTCGTTGGAGCAGGTGTACCCGAACACGTGGGCCAGAGCGCCTTCTGGAGAGACGTCTTTGGTGACTTTGCCGATGACCACCGCGAGCTCGCCCTCGTGCTCGACCCGTTGCGACCACTCAGGCACGACGATGGGGTCGTCCGGCCCGATGACCGACGTGTTCGGCTTGAAGAACAGCAAAGGACGTTCGGGGACCTCGACCTGCATCTCTTCGGCGTGGGCCACGTAGTTGCGCGCGACCGCGACGACTTTGGACCGTGGGATCACCGGGGCGAGCAGACGCACCCCGTCGTCGTCGAGCCGTACCCGCTCCCCCGTGGGCTGCACCGGCATGTAGATGGGGTCACCGCTGATCACGACGAGCTCGGCGCCGTCGCCGTCTCCCTCGACCAACGCGTAACGAGGGTCCGAACCTTGGGTGAACCTGGCGACACGCACCGCCCCAGGTTACTGGAGGTCGCCTGTCACTGAAGCTTGCTGGGCAAACGACTCGGCGACGAGGTGGTGCACCAGCTCACGGGTCAGGTAAGGCTCCAGGCACGGCAGGTGGATCATGCCGACCGGGTAGTCGTCGGGCAGCGGCGGGTGGCCAGGACGAGCCAGGACCATGACGACAGCGTCGGCCAGCTGTTCAGGGTTGGACGGGACGTCTTCGTGGCACATGTCGGCAAGGATCTCGTCGACCAGGGCTTGGGCCATGCACGTCGCTGTCGGTTCGACACCCAGCACCTGCTCGTAGCCGCGCACCTCGGCGTGCTGGCGACGGATCTCGGCGAGCAGCTTGTGTCGCTCAGGTATCGGCAACCAGTCTGCCTCACCGAGCGCAGCACGGATCGTGTGCAGCTGGTTGAGCGCGTCGCGGTGGGCTGCGGCCGCCTGGACATAGTGGGCGACTGTCTCGTGCATCCGTGCCTCTGTTGGTGTTTCCTGTGGTGATCCGTCGCACAGCGTCGGTGGGACGAACCGTAGCAACCCGGACGGCTCCGCGGGAGCGTTATGCGCAACCAGTACGAAACGTGCCAGGATTCGTGCTGTGCCACCATCCCTGCCGCGGGGCTCACTGAGCGCCCGTCTGCCGTCCACCGCTGACCCTGACGCCCTCGTCGAGACGTTCGTCGACTGGGTCGCCGACCAGGGCCTACGGCTGTACCCGCACCAGGAAGAATCATTGTTGGCGCTGGTCACAGACGCGCACGTCATCGTGTCCACTCCTACCGGGTCAGGTAAGTCGCTGGTTGCGGTCGCCGCCCACGCCACCGCTCTCGCCCGGGGGCAGCGGTCGTACTACACAGCGCCGCTCAAAGCCTTGGTGTCGGAGAAGTTTTTCGCCCTTGTCGACGTGTTCGGCGCTGATGCCGTGGGGATGGTCACCGGCGACTCCGCAGTGAACCCCGACGCGCCTATCGTGTGCTGCACCGCCGAGATCCTGGCGAATATCGCCCTGCGCGACGGGGTGGACGCTGATGTCGGGCAGGTCGTCGCCGACGAGTTCCACTTCTACGCCGACCCACAACGCGGCTGGGCGTGGCAAGTCCCCCTGCTGGAGCTCACCCGCGCCCAGTTCGTGCTCATGTCCGCCACCCTCGGCAACGTGTCGTTCTTCACCGAAGACCTGGCGCGGCGCACCGGACGTGACGTCGCCGTGGTCGACGACGCTGTACGCCCGGTACCGCTGACCTACGCGTACTCGGTCGACCCGTTGACCGACACTCTCGCTGAGCTGGTCACCACCCGCCGCGCCCCGGTCTACGTCGTCCACTTCACGCAGAAGGACGCCGTCGAACGCGCCCAGGGCCTGGTCTCTGCGGCGCTGACCAGCCGCGAGGCCCGTGACGCTATCGCCGCTGAGCTCGGAGGGTTCCGTTTCGCCGGGGGGTTCGGCCAGGCCCTGTCCCGGTTGTTGCGCCACGGCGTCGGCGTGCACCACGCGGGGATGCTGCCCCGGTACCGCCGGGTCGTCGAACGGCTCACCCAGCGCGGTCTGCTGCCTGTGGTGTGCGGCACCGACACCCTCGGGGTGGGGATCAACGTGCCGATCCGCACCGTCGTGCTGACAAGCCTGGTCAAGTACGACGGGCAACGTTCGAGGCATCTCACCGCCCGCGAGTTCCACCAGATCGCCGGCCGGGCCGGACGCGCCGGTTTCGACACCGAAGGCGAAGTGCTGGTCATGGCACCCGAGCACGTCATCGACAACCGCAAAGCCTTGCTCAAAGCCGGTGACGACCCCAAGAAGCTGCGCAAAGTCGTGCGCAAACAGGCCCCGTCCGGCCAGGTGAACTGGACCGAAGCCACATTCGAACGTCTGCGCGACGCCCCGCCCGAACCTTTGACCAGCCATTTCCAGGTGAGCCACGCCATGGTGCTCAACGTGCTCGCACGTCAAGACCGCACCGGCGCCGACCCCATCGCCGCGATGCGCCACCTGCTTCTCGACAACCACGAACCACCTGCGTCCCAAGCCAAACTGGTGCGCCGCACCGTGGAGGTCTACCGGTCGTTACGCGCCTGTGGTGTCGTCGAACGCCCCTGGATCACTGACCCCGACGCGCCTCATGGCCGCCGCCTGGGTATCCGCCTCACTGCCCAGATCCCTGAGGAGTTCGCCCTCAACCAGGCCCTGTCCCCCTTCGCGTACGCCGCCTTGGACCTGGCGGACACCGCCGACCCCAGCTACGCGATGGACGTCGTCTCGATCATCGAGTCGACCCTGGACGACCCACGCCAGGTGCTCTCCGCCCAAGAATCACGTGCCAAAGGCGAAGCCGTCGCTGCCATGAAAGCCGAAGGAATGGAGTACGAGGAGCGTATGGACGCCCTCGCCGAGATCACCTACCCCCAACCCCTGGCCGAACCCATCACCGCCGCGTTCGCCTCGTACCGGCGCACCAACCCGTGGGTCGCCGACCTGCACCCGTCACCCAAATCAGTCGTCCGCGACATGGCCGAACGTGGTGCGACTTTCGGCGACTACGTCGCCGCGTACCAGCTGCAACGCACCGAAGGCGTCCTGCTGCGGTACCTGACCGACGCTTTCCGTGCCCTGCGCCAGGTGGTCCCCGCCGAACGCCGCACCGAAGACCTCGACGAGACCATCGACTGGCTCGGCGACGTCATCGCCCGCACCGACTCCTCCCTCCTCGAAGAATGGGAGCTGCTCGCCTCAGGTGCCGACGTGACCACAGTCATTCCTTCCGGCGACGACGCCCCACCAGTGAGCCCCCGGGCGATCCGCGCCCTCGTCCGCCAGGCACTGTTCCGCCGCGTCGAGCTCGCCGCCCGCCACGCCTACACCGACCTGGCCGCCCTGGCCGACACCGACCCCGACGGCGCCGGGTGGACCGCCGACCGCTGGGAACAAGCCCTCGACCCCTACTACGACGACCACACGCAGATCCTCACCGGCCCGCCCGCCCGCGGCCCTGCGTTGTTCCACGTCACCGAAGACTCGGCCACCCGCTGGCACGTCCGCCAGACCCTCGACGACCCCGACAACGACCACGACTGGCGCATAGAAGCCACCATCGACGTGGTCACCACAGCCTCCACCGGCACCGTATCCCTCCACATCACCACCGTCGCCCCCTGGTAACGGCACCGTCACGTCCGTCGGTGTCGGACCCCACACCAGCACATGGCCGTCGTCGATGACGTGCGTCATCCGCGCCCAGCACGAGGAAGTCGCCGGGTTCTCAACTGTCGCATCATCTGGGACAACTACCACCGACAGCAAGGTCGACCACGTCGAGCACCACAACCTCGACGTCGTGCTGTCCGTCGACAGGTCGCCTGAGGGCGTCTGGTTCCGCTGTGCCTGCTGGTGATGAACATGCTCGTCCAAGACCGCGCGTAAGTGCCGATGGACGGACTGTGGCGCGAGGGACGTTGCTTCGTCCCTCGCACCGACCTACCGGCTCGGAATCTGACATCTACATACGCGATGGTAGTATCGTGTATGTGGTCACTTCTGCTCCCGAGCTCTCGCCGTTGTTCCGGTCCGACTCCCAAGGTGCGATCCTCGCGTTGGTGCTGCTGAACCCTGACCAGGCGTTCACCGTCGCCGAGCTGGCACGCGGGACCGGCACGGCGTACGCCAGCACCCACCGGGAAGTCGAACGCCTGCTGCGCACACAGGTGGTGACCCAGACCCGGGTGGGCCTGCACCGCCAGGTCACCGCCAACCCCGACAGCCCTGCGGCAGCACCACTGCGCGAACTGGTCCTGATGAGCTACGGCCCCGCCGTGGTGGTCGCCCGCTCACTGCGCGGCATCGACGGTATCGACGAGGCGTACATCTACGGCTCGTGGGCCGCCCGTCGTGCAGGCGAACCAGGCAGCCCCCCGCGTGATATCGACGTCCTCGTCGTTGGCAACCCCTCCCGCTCCGAGCTGCACGACGCCGCCGACGACGCATCACGTATCCTGCGACGCGAGGTGAACCCGAGGGTCGTGACCACCGAGACCTGGCGCACCAGCCAGGACCCGTTCTTGGTCACGGTCCGCTCGAGCCCTTTGACCAAGCTCACGCTCCATGAGGGGGAACAATGACAGGTGAAGTGCACAGCGTCGTCCGCTGGGACCAAGGCAGGGCGGTTGTCGAAGAACTGCTCGCAGCGGGGCAGCTGACGCGGGTACAACCCAGCCGAGACCTGGCGACGCAGTACCTGAACACAGCCCGCACTCGTTTGGGTGTCGTGGAGCTCATCGAAGATGGCGACCCCGCAGGAGCCTTCATCCTCTCGTACGACGCCGCCCGCCTCGCCCTGGCGGCGGTACGCAGTGTTGCTCGACGTCGTGCTGGCGCAGACCGAACCGCCGAAACAACAGGAGTTCCGCGAGTTCTCCTGGATGCGCAGGCTCCGCAACGACACCCAGTACCCCTACATCGACCGCCCATCCGCCACCAGCGACGACCTTGCCCAGGCCGTCGTCGCCGCCAAAGCCATCGTCGACCGGGCAGAGCTCCTGGCGGCCCACATGCCCCCGTTCTGAGTCCTCCTTCTGCCCTTCGCGCTTCACCACCAGATGATCATGAGACAAGCACTCAGCTCGTCGGCTCTCGCCTGTGGGCAAAGATCAGTCGTCAGCCGAAGTCGACAGTCCAGTCGTCGTCAGTCGGTATTAACCGTCGTCAAAAGAGACAGTGTCTTCTGTGGACAACTTGCATCACCTATCGGTCGTCTCTCGAGTCCGCGACGGTGGGTACAGAATCTGCGTACAAGACACGACATCAAAGTGGATCTCCGTGTCCAAGAAAGTCGATCTGAACCGCCTTCGTATCCACATCGAACAACTTCGACGTTCAGGATCCAAAATTCAGCCAAAAAACTGGACGAACGCCTCCTGCAGCAGAAACACGGTAACCTTCGTCTTTGAGCTTTCCTCCGCTGTCGATGAAGACCGTCTTCTCGGCCTTTGAGCCAGAAGATCGCAACCACCACCAGGCACTTCGCCCATCCTCGTCCTGCGCCTCCCCTCGATTTCCGAACTCAAACGGTCTCGACCGAAGTTTTTTCCATACGATATTTCTTTCTCCGGACAAATATTTGATCGCTTCTTTCATGCCGAGGAGGAAAAATTGGTCGGTTGTGTGGTCACCACTGGGCGTACCCCAGGCCGGGTTGAGACCGTTGTGCACCGTCGTCGCCAAGACCCGAGAGAGCAACGGCTCTCCCAGGGATTGGCAGAACTCGTTGTTCAACCAACGGCGCAGGTCGCAATGTTCCCATGTGATGTCCTCATTGGTCTTGTGGTACGGGTGACGACCTATCACCGGGTCGGACAGAAGCAATGCCCTTCTCGCTCTGCCGTGCACGACGATATCGAGCACGCGCCAGTCGATACCGCTCAGCCGGACCGACGAGCCAGTCGACGAGGAAGTGCCAGCTATCTGGCGGCACACCTCAGCCACCTCTGCAGCGGTCGACGGTACACGTGTCTTGGCGTCGAAGATCTTCTCGGACCGACCCAATAATAATGTCGGACCAGATTTCTGCTCCCTCGGGGGGTAACCAAACAGCATCGGCCAGTTTGCGGGAAGAGTCTGCGCCGCCCAGGTCCTGTAGGCATCGATGATCCGCCGTGCGGTCATTGCGGAGGCTTCGTAGGACTTATCATACGCGTAGTCTTCATCGAAGAATTCGAGGTACTCCAAGGCGGTCTCGTACCAGTATTCATCTTCATCATCCAGCCCCAACGCTACCAGGTCGTCGCCGATGCCGGGGAGGTCAGAGAAATCCATGTCTGCGGTCGCCGCCAACGGACCCAGACATAAACCCTGTGCCGCCATAATTAGATACCGGAGGTGGTCTGTGATGGCATGGGGGTCGTCGCGTAAATCAGCGGTCGAGAACTCTAGGTCTTCGTGAGCGGCTAGCATTGATTTATTCCGCGCAAAGCCGACCCACTCCAGCCAGTACGGCGCGTCGTGTTTCCCGTCTCTGTGTACCATATACTCCGCGGCAAATTTAGCCATGACAACCGGATCGTCGATCAACGGGGAAAGCACGGCGTCCAAGGAATAGTCGTACCCAAAAAACCACATCGTTCCATCAATAATGAGTGGTTCAATGCCGCCGACATGTCCGATGCGACCGATCAGAGGTTCAGGAATCTGCATAGCGCCAGGTTATCACAGAGACCTTCAGGCTCATGTCACTCTTCAGTGGGTAACTCTGGACTGTTTGACGGCGTTGCTCGTCAGGATCGCCTTCAGACCAGCCATTGAAGACACAACCTGGGCCGAGGACCTGGCGCTGCGACGTCGTCGAAGCGTAACTGGGCGCCGCTTCGTCCCTCGCACCGATGTACCAGCCCCCAGAGCCCAATATCTACATACGCGATTCTGGTATCGCGTATCCGCGCCCGAGTTCTCGTTTTCAGTGGGTAGCTCTGGACCGTCGTGACTGAACAACGAGTACGGGTCGGTGCTGTACGGGCGGGTTCAGTGAGGTCAGACTCGAACAACAGGCCCGCGGTGAGGGTGACGTCACCAGCATCCTCACGACTATCCAGGACCCCGTTGTCTCAGGGGCTGGGTGTGATGGTTGGCAGCTGCCCGATGATACCCGTCATCCCCCACCACATGCCGGCGCCCGTGAGAGCCACGAGAGCGAACACCCCCAGTACCAAGGCAAACACCCCGTCAATGCCGAACCCCAGCAACTGCGGGGGAGACTGCGGGTTCCGCGGGTCGACCAGCACGGTGATCGGACGACCCTGTATCGGCCCGAGGAATCCGGTGCCCATGTGGTTGCGCAAGAAGTTCTTCGTCGTCCGCGCCCACCCGCCCGGGACCGGGTAGTCGAACGTCACCAGCACCCCCACGACGATCCACTGCACCTTGACAACCACTCCCTGCACCTTGACCCACCCACGCCGACGCCGGGCCCAGTGCACACCCAACGCCACAGCCACAGCAACCCCACCCCGCCGACGATTGCCGTGATGAGCACCGTCTCCTCCAGGTCAGTGTCAATTCGTCATGGTACCCGGGTCGGACCAGGCTCTATCGGGACGAACCAGGCGCCAGAGCTGGACACCCCTCGACAACCCAGGGACCCCTTGGGCCGCCAGCTCGACCACCGCGTCACGCTCACATGCGCGGCATAGACCCTACCTGACCAGGCAGGACATAGGAACCGTCCCCACTGTCTCTTGTCAGTGGAAGAAGTGGCGGGCTCCTGTCAAGTACATGGTGACGCCTGCGGCTTGGGCTGCGGCGACGACCTCGTCGTCGCGGATGGAGCCGCCGGGCTGGACGATGGCCTTCACCCCGGCGTCGATGAGGATCTGGGGGCCGTCGGGGAAGGGGAAGAAGGCGTCGGAGGCGGCGACGGCGCCTTGGGCGCGTTCGGTGTCGGCGAGGGTGTTGGCGCGTTCGACGGCCAGGCGGCACGAGTCGACGCGGTTGACCTGGCCCATGCCCACACCGACCGAGGCGCCGTCACGGGCCAGGAGGATGGCGTTGGACTTGGTCGCGCGGACAGCACGCCAGGCGAACAGCAGGTCGGCCAGGGTTGCCTCGTCGGCTGGCTCACCGGCGGCCAACCTCCAGGCTGACGGGTCGTCACCGGCGGCGTCGAGGTTGTCACGGTCCTGGACGAGCAGGCCGCCGGAGACCAGGCGGCGTTCGGTGCGGCTCGCGGTTGGCTCCACGACGAGCAGGCGCAGGTTCTTCTTCTTGGCGAGGATCTCCAGGGCCTGTGGTTCGTAGCCGGGGGCGACGACGACTTCGGTGAACACAGGCGCGACCTGTTCGGCCATTGCCACTGTGACCTGCTGGTTCGTCGCGATCACCCCACCGTAGGCGGACACGGGGTCGCACGCGTGGGCTTTGGCGTGGGCGTCGGCGACGTCGGTGCCCACGGCGACACCGCACGGGTTGGCGTGTTTGATGACCGCGACGGTCGGGGCGTCACCGTGGTCGTGGGCGGCACGCCACGCAGCGTCGGCGTCGGTGTAGTTGTTGAAGCTCATCTCTTTGCCGCCCAGCTGGCGTGCACCAGCCAGTCCACGCCCGGCCGCACCATCAGCGTCGAGGTAGACCGCGGCACGCTGGTGGGGGTTCTCGCCGTACCGCAAGACGGGTCCGCGGGTCCAGGTCGAGGCGACCACAGCGGGCGCACCGGACGCCACAGCGGTCTCGTCAGGGGCGTACACCTCGGCGAACCAGGTGGCGACGGCCGCGTCATACGCGGCAGTGTGGGCGAACGCCTGCGCGGCCAGCTCCCGGCGCTGCGCCAGGGTGAACCCGCCACCAGTGGCCGCGGCCACTGCCTCGTCGTAGCCACCCGGGTCGACGACGACCGCCACGCTCGGGTGGTTCTTGGCGGCGGCGCGCACCATGGACGGCCCGCCGATGTCGATGAGCTCGACGCACTCGTCCGGCCCGGCGCCTGAGGCGACCGTGGCGGTGAACGGGTACAGGTTGACCACGACAAGCTCGAACGGCGTCACACCCAGCTCGTCGAGCTGTGCCAGGTGCTCAGGCCGACGGGTGTCGGCGAGCAGCCCGGCGTGCACCCGTGGGTGCAACGTCTTGACCCGTCCGTCCAGGCACTCGGGGAACCCTGTGAGGTCTTCGACGCGGCACACCGGCACACCCGCGGCGGCGATGGTCGACGCGGTCGACCCGGTCGAGACGATCTCCACCCCAGCCTCACACAGGGCAGTGGCGAGCTCGACGACGCCGGTCTTGTCGTACACGCTGACCAGGGCCCGCCGAACAGGACGACGGGTCGACGGGTCGGCGGGGTCAGCAACAGCAGGCAGCTCGGGCAGCAGGTGGGACATCAGGTGCCTTCCAGGTCGGCGGGCGGGGTGCCCGCGCGGGCGGGACCCTGGCACCCAGGCGGGCGGCGCCGACAGGAACGTGCACGGCCGCTCCCCGGTGGTCGTCCACCCTCGCCAGTCACGGCCAGGGCCAGCCTAGCGGACCGTCAGCGCAAGGTGGCTCGTCGGCTGTTGACGACGTCGATCGCGACCCCGCCGGTGACCATACGGGCGACGGTGTCGACCAGCAGGTCACGTTCGACGGTCTTGATACGTTCGTGCAACGTGGCTTCGTCGTCGTCGGGTTCGACGCTCACGGCGACCTGGGAGAGGATCGGGCCGGTGTCCAGGCCCGCGTCGACCAGGTGCACGGTGCAGCCGGTGACCTTCACCCCGTGGGCCAGGGCGTCGCGCACACCGTGGGCGCCGGGGAAGGCGGGCAGCAACGACGGGTGGGTGTTGATGGAGCGTCCGGCCCACCGCTCGACGAACGGTGACCCGAGCACCCGCATGAACCCGGCGAGGACCACCAGGTCGGGGTTGAACACGTCGATAGCCGCTGCCACAGCCACGTTCCACGCGTCGCGGTCGTCGAAGTCCGCGAGAGCGACCACAGCCGTGGCCACCCCGGCGTCACGTGCCCGGTCCAGGGCTGCGGCAGTCGGCTGGTCGCTGATCACCCCGACGATCCGAGCGGGATAGCCGGGCTGTTCGTGGGCGGCGAGCAGCGCGGCCAGCGTCGTGCCTGCACCGGAGGCCAGCACGACGACCCGCCCGTTGCCGAGCATCGGTACGTCCGTCACGCCCCTGACCCTACCCGGGAGCAGAGCCTTGCCGAACCCGCTTCGGCACAAAGGGATGGTGTCCGGAAGCCGTGATGGAGCAGGCCCCGGACCGCTGGCTCGGTCAGACCATCCAGAACATGCTGGTCTTGATGTGGCGCTCCCAGAACAACTAGCGTCGGCGCACTGGTGGCAAAGAGGGCGGTGCACCGTGACCGGCGATACCGGTGTACCTCGGGCCGGCGTACTTCTCCAGCGCCGCAGCGGCGACTTCCACCGGGATGTCGGGCAGACTCTCCGGCAGCTGCACCCTGACGGGCAGCGGGAACACGTGGGTGTAGGGCTCAGGTTCGAAGGTGGTGCGCCGCCACCTAGCCAGGTCTCGTCGGCGCGGCAGACCGGGCACCGTCCCGGCGATCCGGATACGAGCGTGGTTCACGGTCCACACAGGTGGGGCAGACATCCACTGCGACACTGACTCTGTTGCGACAGCCTCACCCCGCCCAGCCAACCAGTCCTCCTTCGTTCCCAGCGTGAGGGAGCTTCCCGATGGCGTGAGAATATGGCCGCCGATACCGACGGCGGCGATCTCGTCCCAGCGTACAAAGTGCTTTTTGTAGGCGTGGTAGTCAATGCCTCGCGAACCGATGGAAAGGAACGCCGGACGCAGCGCCCGCGGGAGGATGTACCACGCGGCCGCCAGGAGTGCCAGGCCGACGACCGCAGCGACTCCGGCGCCGACCAGCACACCCACCTCAGCATCAGCCCCGCCCAGGAAAATCTTGACGAAGGCGAGGCCCGCACCGGCGGCGAGGAGCGCGCCGACAACAGCACAGCAGCCTCCGACGTTGAGGCTAAAGCGTCTGTCACCCTTTTCTATCAGGGGGAGCACCACAGGATCGGGCAGCATGTACCTGCTTCGCGCAGGTTCGCCCGGTGGCGCAGGCATATCTGGTGGCGGGTACGTCATACGTTATCCCATAGTCTTTCCTGTTGGGCGCCCTGATGGCAGCGAGGGCGGCGAGCCGTAGCCCGCCACACCGGTGTACCTCGGGCCGGCGTACTTCTCCAGCGCCGCAGCGGCGACTTCCACCGGGACGTCAGGCAGGGTCTCCGGCAGCTGTACCCGCAGGGGCAGCGGGAAGATGTGGGTGTAGGGCTCAGGTTCCAAGGTGGTGCGTCGCCACACAGCCAGGTCTCGCCGGTGCGGCAGACCGGGCACCGTCCCGGCGATCCGGATACGGGCGTGGTCCGCGGTCCACACCGGTGGTGCAGACATCCACTGCGACACTGACTCCGCTGCGGCAGCCTCACCCCGCCCAGCCAACCAGTCTTCCTTCGTTCCCAGCGTGAGGTCACTTCCCGAAGGTATGAGAATACGGCCGCCGATACCGACAGAAGCGATCTCGTCCCAGCGTATCAAAAGTTTCTTGTTGGCGTGGTAGTCGATTCCTTGCGAACCGATGGAAAGGAACAGCGGGCGGATGACCCGGGGAAGGACGTACCCCGCGAACGCCACGAGCGCCACGCCGCCGACCCCAGCGACTCCCGCACCGACCCGCTCACCCACCTCGAGGTCGGCCCTGCCCAGGAAAACCTGGACAAAGATGGCACCTGCGACGACGGCGAGGAACACACCGACAACGGCACAGCAGCCCCCAGCGATGAGGGCATAGTTTCTCATACCCTTTTCCATCAGGGGGAGCACCACAGGGTCGGGCAGCATATACCTGCTTCGAACAGGTTCGCCTGGTGGCGCAGGCACACCTGCTGGCGGGTACGACGGCCCAGCAGGTGGCACCCGCGCGGCATACGGGTCTTGGGGTTCCTGCTCCCACATACTGATCAGTATACGAACCGACCGAACCGAACCAAAAGGTCCAGGTCAGGGATGCGCGGCAACGACGGATGTGTCCCTCTCTCGCAGTCGCCCCACGAGGTCACAGCGGCTTGACACCCCGGTGGTGCAACCCCCACACCGCCGACTCGGACAGCGCCTCCCACGACGCTTCGATGAGGTTGGGCCCGACACCGACAGTGCTCCAGCTCACCTTTCCGTCGGTGGTCTCGATGAGCACCCGGGTGGTGGCGTCGGTGCCGTGCTGGGAGTCCAGAATCCGCACCTTGTAGTCGATGAGCTCGAACTCTTCGAGCTCGGGGTACACCTGCACCAAGGCTTTGCGCAGGGCATAGTCCAGAGCGTTGACCGGACCGTTGCCTTCCCCCGTGGACACGATCCGCTCTCCCCCGGCGGTGAGCTTGACGGTCGCCTCAGCCACCGCGGGGGTGCCGCGGCCACCAGGACGTTCGACGATCGTGCGCCACGACTCGACCGCGAAATACCGCGGACGCCCGCCGTTGGTCTCTTCCAGCAACAACAGCTCGAAGCTGGCGTCGGCGGCTTCGTAGGTGTAGCCGACGGCTTCGGCGTCTTTGACACGGTTGGTGATCCGGGCCAGGGCTTCGGGCTGGCCAGAAAGGTCGAAGCCCAACGCACGGCCTTTGAGCTCGATCGACGCCCGCCCGGCCATGTCGGAGACGAGCATGCGCATGTCGTTGCCGACGTTGGACGGGTCGGTGTGCTGGTACATGTCCGGGTCGACCCTGATCGCCGAGGCGTGCAGCCCCGCCTTGTGCGCGAACGCCGACGCCCCCACGTACGGCTGGCGCGCGAACGGGGAGATGTTGGTGATCTCGGAGATGGCGTGGGCGATACGGGTCATGTCCGCCAGCCCCCCGGTCGCCTCGGCGCTGGCCAGCGAAGGACGCGCCAGCTTCAGCTCCAGGTTCGCCACGACCGACAGCAGGTCGGCGTTCCCGGTGCGCTCGCCATACCCGTTGACCGTCCCCTGCACGTGCTGGCACCCGGCGTTGATCGCCGCCAGGGAGTTGGCCACCGCGCACCCAGAGTCGTTGTGCGCGTGCATACCCAGCAGGCTGTCACCGGTCTCGGCGCGGATCTCGGTGACGATCCGCGTCACCCAGTCCGGCAGCATCCCGCCGTTGGTGTCGCACAGCACCACGACCTCAGCCCCGGCCTCGTAGGCCGCCAGCACGCACGAGCGGGTGTACGCGGCGTCGAACCGGTACCCGTCGAAGAAGTGCTCGGCGTCCAAGAACACCCGCCGGCCCTGGTCGACCAGGTACCGCACCGTGTCGGTGATCATGGCGAGGTTTTCCTCGCCGGTGGTCTTCAACGCCCGTTCGACGTGCCGGATATCGGATTTGGCCACCAACGTCACCACGGGGGTCTCAGCGTCCAGCAACGCCTGCACCTGCGGGTCGTCGGCCGCGCGGGCCCCGGCTTTACGGGTCGCCCCGAACGCGCACAGCTCGGCGTTGCGCAGGTCCAGCTCTTTGGCTGCGAGCTTGAAGAACTCGGTGTCCTTGGGCACGGCCCCCGGCCAGCCACCTTCGATGTACCCGACGCCAAGCTCGTCGAGCAGCGGGGCAATCGCCATCTTGTCGGCCACCGACAGGTTGATGCCCTCTTGCTGCGCCCCGTCACGCAAAGTGGTGTCGTACACGTGGAACGTCGTGCTCATGTCTTCCTCACTAGAGTTGACCAACAAAAAGACCCCCCGGGGTGCGGAGGGTCTGCGCGTCGGACGGCTCGTCCGACGCGCTACACGATGATGATCGACTGGGTTGCGGGCATCACGCCGCACATCGTCGCACAACAGTCCCCCCCACGGCCAATCGGCTATGCGAGGCCGAGGTAGCCCAGGGTCTGGGGGCCAGCGATCCCGTCGACTGTGAGGCCACCGAGGCGTTGGACCTCGCGGACGACGGCTTCGGTCGCCGGGCCGAATATCCCGTCGACGACGAGCGCGGAGAACGTGGGGAACTGGTCGTTGAGCGTGACCTGGAGCATACGGACCGCTGTTCCGGTCGAACCGCGTCGCAAGATGCCCCACGTCGTGACCCCCGCACTCCACACGGTGACTCCGTTGAGGTCTTCGGCCCAGCCCACCAGCGGGTACGAACGCCCCCACGAGGCGATGGTCACGGTCTGGACCCTGTTCGTCGAGCTGTTCGTCGTGCGCATGAGCCCGCCGCCGAGCGCCAGGGCGACGTGGTTGGCACCCATGTACACCGGCACACCCCGCGGCACCGCAGCCGGGTCGGACGTGAAGTGGCGCCGTGCCGCACCCTGCCAGGCTGCCTTGGCCGTGGCGTACTGGGCGGGCACGTCGAACGCCGTCCGTACGAACTTCAGGCACATCCCCCCGTACCCCACCGTCACCGAGTTGGCCCAGGCGATAGCGTCCTCTGGGCTGCGTGTCATCCCTCGACCCCCTCGGTCGCCTCGTCGTCCTGGACATGCCCTGGCGCATCAGGCTCAGGAACCGCGTCAGGCTCCGGGTCCACCACGTCAACCACGCGTCCGCTCACAACCAACCCTCCTCGTGATCTCCCACCAGCACCCCAGCATACCGACAGCCGAGAACGTTGTGATTGTCCACACAGGTGTACCGGTGTCGCCGCGCAGGCGCTGAGATGGCACGGCGTACACCGCCGGGATCGACCGCTCGACCAAAACATAGCAAATTCTGCTATACTATGAGTATGGCGAGTCGGACGGCGCTGCTTCGCGAGGTGATGCTCAGCACGGGCACCACCCAGTCCGAGCTGTCCAGGATCAGCGGGGTGCACCAGCCGTCCATCAGCCAGTTTCTGTCCGGGAGGGCAGGGCTGAGCGACGACCAGCTGGACCGGTTGCTGTCGTGCATGGGCTTTCGCCTGGAGGTGGTGCGCCAGGCGGTGCCGCCCGACCTGAACCGTTCGGAACGACGTTCCTGGTTGCTGCACCGGCGCTTGTCAGGCCACCTGACCGCCGAGACTCTGCGCCACTGGCGCCCGGTGGTCGAGACCAACCTCGCCCGCCTGCGCGACCAGATCACCGGCGAGCCCCACACCACGAACCTGGACCGCTGGGCCGCTTTGATCGCCCAGGCTGACGTGCTGGGACTGCACCGGGTCATGACATGCCTCGACCGTGACTCGATCCAGATGCGCGAGGTGTCCCCGCTGGCCGGTTTGTTGCCCTCTGACGAACGCACCCAGGTCTTGGCAGGAGCCGCCTGATGCGGCGCGGCCAGCTGGAACACGCGATCCGCGCGGCCTGCCAGATCCTCGGTCACCCAGCAGTCATGGTCATCGGCTCACAGTCGATCCTGGTACGGGAGCCTCGTCCTCGATGACGTCGGTATCGTGGCGAGTCGGCAACACATGTCCTTCGAGCGGAACACCGGGACGGGCTGGGTCGATCAGACTGGTGAGATACTCCGCGGAGGGCTGGACGCGACCCGCCTCGCCTGCCGCGGACGCTAAGGAGTGATCATGCGACGTACGTCGACCCGTCTGCTCGTCCCGGTTGTCGCCGCCATGGCCCTGAGCCTCGCCGTCGGGTGCGACGACAGCACACCGGCTTCCACGACACCGGCATCGCCCACACAGGCTGACGAGCAACACCCTCGGCCGACGGCGACGGTGACCGCCTTGCCGGCCCTGACCGCCGCCCAGCTGACACAGCTGTGCCAGTCGCAGTTCGCCGTGGACCCCAACGGTTCGACGGTCGTCAACCACCGCGCTTGGGGCCCGACGACCGTCGTGGCGTGCGGACCGACCAGTACCAGCGCACCCGTCGACACTGCGGGAATACTCGCAGCAGACCTCAACGGCAAAGTCGTGTGGTCGCTGGCTCTCACCGACCTGTACTACGAGCTCAAGGTAGCCAACCCGGGCACCGACTCCAGCGGCAACGTCTTCGTCATGTACAACCCCGGCCGCTACGACGGGGTGATCGTCCTGCGCCCCACTCCCACCAGCATCGACGTGCTGGTCGGAACCGCCAGCGGCGAAGGCGACCCCGTCACTTCCCTGGACTTCTACAGCGCCTACCTGTCCATGGTCTCCGGCATGTACGAAGTCACCGTGCGCAAGAACGACTGCGACCCTGACTGCGCCGACGGCACACCGTCGTCGACGACCTACACCTGGAACGGCACCACCTACGTCGCCGGGTGAGCACTGGCGCCCCGGTGGTCGAGGCTCCTCACGGCAGGTGCTGACATGATCAGTGGATGCACCTTGAGATCTCCGCCGACGAGCGTGTTCGGTTGTGCGGCGACAGTCTCGCGGGGCTGTCGGTGGGCGACGCGCTGGGGGCGCAGTTTTTCGTACCGGGCAACGACCCTGCTTCTTTGGCCGACGGGACGGTGCCCGACGGTGTGTGGCCGTGGACGGACGACACTGACATGGCGTGCACTGTCGTGGCCGAGCTGGTCACCCACCAAAGGATCGACCAGGACCGCCTGGCGACCGCGTTCGCCCAACGGTGCGATCCGTACCGTGGGTACGGGGCTGGTGCGGTGGTGGTGCTGCACCAGATCCGCGACGGGGTGCCGTGGGCGCAGGCAACACGGTCAGCGTTCGCCGGCGGATCGTTCGGCAATGGCGCGGCGATGCGTGTGGCCCCCCTGGGCGCGTTCTTCGCTGGGGACCTTGACCAGGCGGCAACGCAGGCCATCGCATCGGCGGAGGTCACCCACGCCCACCCTGAGGGCATCGTCGGCGCTGTCGTCGTCGCTGTGGCCACAGCGTTCGTGGCCCAGGCCAGGAACGCCGGGACCTGCCCCACCCCAGAGCAAGTGGTCGCCTCAGCCAACCCGTACCTGGTGCCCGGTGCCCTGTCCCGAGGTGTCAGCACCGCGAGTGCGATGCTCACCGCCTCGGCCGAAGAGGCTGCCTGGACGCTAGGCAACGGCGCCCAGGTCTCAGCCCAAGACACCGTCCCGTTCGCCCTGTGGGTCGCCGCAACCCACCTGTCGAACTACCCCGCCGCAATCACCGCCTGCGTCGAAGCAGGCGGCGACGTCGACACCACCGCAGCGATCACCGGTGGCATCGTCGCAGCCTTCACCGGCATCGGCGACCACGATGCCACCGCAGGCGTCCCCCCCACCTGGCTCACCCACCGCGAGCCCCTCCCAGACCGCCCCCACCCCACCAGGTGAGGCCCCCAAGGCCACCCCGCCGATGACCGGCCAAGCCGGTCGAGCAAGAGGCCCGGGACCGTTGGCCCCGACGAGTGCGGAACCACACCCCCCGCAGTGGTGCACCAGCCCCCTCGGCTCACCAGCGAGACAGTGGGGACGGTTCCTCAGTCTTGCCAGCCGCGCCGTGGAACGGCGCCGCAGGCAAGACAGCAGGAACCGTCCCCACTGTCTCGCCCTTGCCACTCACCAGGCAAGACAACCGACCAGGGTCACCTCACCGATACCGATGGCCGGCGCCAGCCGGTCGAGCAGGGGGCCCGGGGCCGTTGGCACCGGCGGGTGCGGGGCTGGGCCCCGCACAGAATGACGAGAGCGACGCGGCTTGCCAGTGGCAAGCACACGTCGCTCTCGATCTCGTAGCGGGGGCAGGATTTGAACCTGCGACCTCTGGGTTATGAGCCCAGCGAGCTACCGAACTGCTCCACCCCGCGTCGGCTTGACCACTTTACTCTGGGAGTGCGGGGGGTGACAAACGCGCTGGTCATGTCCGGCTGGCCTGGGGTCTGGCCAGCCGGACCGGGGTTAGGGCCCTAGTCGGGTTTCGGCGTCCAGGGCGCGGGTGACGGCGTCGGTGAGGGCGGCCTGGGCCTCGCCGTAGGCGGCGAAGTCGCCTGCTGCCAGGGCCTTCTGGGAGTCGTCGATGGCCTTCTGGGCGTCTTGGAGGGCTTGGGCCAGGTCGGCTTTGGCGATGGCGACGGGGTCGGTGCCGTCGGGCGGGGTCTGGTCTTCAGGTGGGGTCTGGCCCTCGGGTGGGGTCTCGGTGGTGGTCGCTCCGGAGTCGCCGGCGAAGACCTGGTTGAGGGCTTCGTCGAGGGTGTCGGCGAAGCCGATCTTGCCGCCGAAGCTCACCAGCACTTTCTGCAGCTTCGGGAATGTCATCCCTGCGGCCGCGGCCTGCACGTACACCGGCTGGACGTAGAGCAGACCACCGCCGACCGGTAGCGTCAGCAGGTTGCCGCGCAGTGTGGTCGAGTCCCCTTGTTTGAGCAGGTTGAGGTATCTGGACACCTCAGCGTCCGCGACGAAGTTCGCCGACGCTTGCTGTGGGGCCGGGACGGTGGTGTTGGTGGGTAGTTTCAGCAGCCGGATCTGCCCGTACCCGCCGGATTTCTGCCCGGCGACGTTGCCGGCCTCGGCATCGACCGCCAGGTATCCGGTCAGCACTGGTCGGGCGTTGGTCCCGGCTGGCTGGAACGTGGACATCAGCGAGAACGACGCCTCGTCTTGGCAGGTTTTCGGGTTTTGGCCCTTGGCGCAGGGCATCTTCAAGGTCATGTAGTACGGCGGCTGGTCCACTGTCGTCTTAGACGGGTCTGCCGAGACTGACCAGAAGTCGTCACCTCGGTAGAACCGTTTGGGGTCGGTCTCGTGGTAGCGGCCCAACAGGGTGCGCTGCACTTTGAACAGGTTCTCTGGGTACCGCAGGTGGCTCATCAGCTGACCGGAGATCTTCGACATGGGTTTGACCGTGCCGGGGAAGATCGAGCTCCAGGCGCGCAGGATCGGGTCGTCGGGGTCCCAGGCGTACAGGTCGACGGACCCGTCGTAGGCGTCCACCGTTGCTTTGACGGAGTTGCGGATGTAGTTCACGGTCGTGGGCCGTAGCGCCGAGACGGTGGCCGAGCTTTCGGTCAACGAGTCTGTCGTGGCGTCGGCCAGCGACGCGGCTGCCGAGTAGGGGTACTGGTCGGTGGTGGTGTACCCGTCGACGATCCACTTGACCCGTCCGTCGACGACCGCTGGGTAGACCCGCCCGTCGAGGGTCAGGTACGGCGCGACTTTGGCGACGCGTTCTTTCGGGTCACGGTCGTACAAGATCTGCGACTGGGAGGTGACCCGGTCGGAGAACAAGATATCCCCGGAGCGGAACTTGATCGCGTACAGCAACTTGTTCCAGCCGTTGCCGATCGACGGTCCGGCCTTGACTTTCTCGGTGGGGAACCTGGTGTTGGCGGTCTTGGTGTCCCCCGACGAGTAGTCCAGCTCCCAGTTGCTTCCTTGTGGTCCGCCGACGATGGAGTACTCCGGCGACATCTGGCCGAAGTAGATCCGTGGTTCGTAGTCGCCCAGCGTGCCTGTCGAGGGGATGTTCGACTCGAAGAACAATGGTTCACCAGCGGTGGTGACGGTGTTGCCGTAGGCCGCGACCACCCCGAACCCGTGGGTGTACACGGTGACTTCGTTGACCCAGCTGCGCTGCGACGGCAACAACCCGCGCTGGTCTAGCTCGCGCACGGCGATGACGGTGTCGCGGCTGTCACCTTTGACGGTGTACCGGTCCACGGCGAGGGTGTCGGGGAACGAGTAGAAACCGCGGATCTGCTGCTGCTGTTTGAACGACGGGCTGACGATCGTCGGGTCCAGCAGACGGATCGACCCGGTGGTCTCGGTGTCTTCTCGCAGCTGCCCGGCTTCGACGGCGACTTTCGCGTCGTACGGTTGCACGGCGACCTTGTCGATTCCGTAGGCGACCCGGGTGGCGTTGATGTTGCGCAAGATGTAGTCGCTCTCGCGCTCCTGGGCGTTGGGCTGGACCTGGAACCGCTGGACGACCGCTGGGTAGATCCCCCCGACGACGATCGCGGCGATGAGCATCACCGCAACCCCGACCGCAGGCAGGCGCCAGTTGCCGCGCGCAGCGGTGACCACGAACACCACTGCGATCACCAGCGCCGCGACCGTGAGGATCGCTTTGGCGGGGATCACCGCGTTGACGTCGGTGTACCCGGCGCCGGCGAACTTCGACGAGGTTTTCATCAGCAGCGAGTACCGGTCGAGCCAGAAGCTCGCGGCGAGGATGACCAGGATCACCGCACCTGTGGAGGCCAGGTGCACACGTGCTGCTTTCGACGTGCGTGGGGCCTCGGTGCGCCCAGCGATGCGCACTCCGCCGTACAGGTAGTGCGTGGCGAGCCCGACCAGACCAGACAAGATGGCTGTGGCCAGCAAGAACGAGACCACGAAACGCAGCATCGGCAAAGTGAAGAAGTAGAAGCCGAGGTCCATGCCGAACTGGGGGTCTTTGGTCCCCACGGTCTGGCGGTGCAAGAACAGCTGGACGTCGGCCCAGCGCCCGCCAGCCGCACCGGCGGCGAACAGCCCGAGGACCACTGGCAGGGCGATCATGACGATCTTGCGCAGCGGCTCGATGGCCTCGCGGTACTGGTCGAGGTTCTGCTGCTCACGGTCCGACGGCGGGTACACCGGCCGCGACCGGTAGGCCAGGGCCATGGACGCGAACACTGCTCCGCCCATGACCAGCAGGCCGATCAACCCGACCACGGTTTTGGTCCCCCACTCGACGTACAGCACCTTGCCGTAGCCGAGCTGCTGGTACCACAGCACCTCGGTCCAGACCTGGGCGAGCACGAAGAGCAGCACGACGAGCCCAACGAGGATGACCAACGTCGGGATGAGCGGCCCACGTGTGCGGGGGCGCAGGCGGGGGACGGGACGGGGGGCCGGGTTGGGGTTCTCGGTGGTGCTCACAGTTCCTCAGCAGGTCTGTCGGGTCCTCAGCAAGTCTTCATGCGGACGAACGCACGTGCGGACCCCTCAGGTTCCCACACGCAGGCTCGATCGCCCAACGCCGCGCGCGTCAGGTGCCACACCGCACCTGACGGCGCTGTGGTCCTGGCCCGCAGGCGGGTTCAACGACTGCAGGCGAGCAGTGCTGAACCCTTGCCCTCGCCGATGGCGACGACGGCCTCGCGCGCCTCGTGCAAGGTGGCCACCGACACCACGTGCAAGCCTGACGGGATATGCCCGACGACCTCAGAACAGTTGGACGCTGGCGCCAAGAACCAGTCAGCGCCGTCGCGCCGGGCCCCGGCCATCTTCTGCCGGATCCCGCCGATCGGACCGACCTCGCCCATCTCGTCGATCGTGCCGGTGCCGGCGATGACGACACCGGCGGCCTCGTCTTCGGGGGTGAGCAGGTCGATGATGCCCAGGGCGAACATCGTCCCGGCGGACGGGCCGCCGATGTTGTCGATGTTGATCCGGATCTCCACAGGCAGGTCGAAGTCACGGTCGATGTTGATCCCCAGCAGCGCCCGGCCCTCACCTTGTGTGGTCACCACCGGCAGGTGCAGCTCGGCGCCTTTGCGCAGCACGTCCACGACCACCGTGGTGCCCGGTTCGGTCTTCTCCAGGATGTCGGTCACCGCTCCGAAGTCGCTGGTGGGCACACCATCGAGACCCAAGACGACGTCACCAGGTTCCAGCACCCCTGCAGAACCGGACCCGTCGAGCACGGAGTGGACCGTCAACGTGGTCGGGATGTCGTACCCCAGCTCGGTCAGCGCTGCGACGGCCGCGGCCTCCTGCGAGGTGACCATGAGCACCTGGTTGTCCTGGTCGATCTGCGCACGGGTCCTCTCCGGCTCTTCGACGACGAGCCCGACCTGCGACCACGGCGACGACCACCCGCGCAGCACAGCCACCGGGTACGCCGTGACCCCGGGGGTCCCCCAGGCCGAGACCGTGGTCAGCCGCAGCTCGCCGGTGGTGGGGTAGGTCTTGGCGCCCGAGACCACGATGAGCGGCTCGCCGCCAGCGTCGCCGAGCACGTCCACTGTCGGTCCCGGTGTGATCACCTGGTACGGGGCAGGCAGCAGGGCCAGCAACGCCATGAGGCACGCGCTGGCGAGCATGCTCACGGTGAGCGTCACCGCCCGGGGGCTGGCCGGGGCGGGCTCGAGGTCGAGCTCGTGGGGGGCGGCGAACGGGTTGCTCACGTAAGCATGGTACTCAGTGGTGGCCATCACACTTGTGCGCTGACGCCTGGGCTACGGTGGGACTGGCGACCCGTGCAGCAAGCCGTCGTGGTAGCGAGGGTCCCAGCGAGAACCTGGAGCGATATGACCAGCGACCGACCTTCCGACCAACCCGCCTGGGAAGACCTGCTGCGGATGCTGCTCGGACCTCACGCCGACGAGGCGATCAAGATGGTCCGCGAGTCGGGGATCGACCTGGGTGCCGCCGTCGACATGCCTGGCGGCCCGGAGGCGATCCGTGCGGCGATGCGCCAGGTCCAGCCGTTCCTCGTCGGGGCTGACGACGCCCCGGTCAGCTGGTCGGCGGTGCACGACCTGGCCCGCCAGACCGCCGCCGAAGGTGGCGACCCTGTGCCCGGCCGGGTGGCGACACGCCACAGCATCGACGCGCTGACCACAGCCGACCTGTGGTTGGACCAGGTGACCGGTTTCGACCCTGCCCCTGGGCCGCGGGCGGCGTGGAGCCGTGCCGAGTGGGTGGAAGCCACGTTGCCGGCCTGGCAGTCCCTGACAGAACCGATCGCCTCGGCGCTGACCGACGCGTTGAGCACCCGTCTGGCGGACACGACCGACGAGTCTTTGCGGCAGATCGTCTCGTCGATGGCCTCGCAGGTCGGGCAGGTGCTGTTCGGGCTGCAGATCGGGCAGGCCGCCGGGACGCTGGCGCGTGACGTGTTCGGCACCACAGACCTGGGCGTCCCCCTCGTCGACCCGCCTGCGGTGGCGCTGCTGCCCACCAACATCGCAGCGTTCGCCGACGGGCTGGACAACCCGGTCGAGGAGGTCCGGCTTTTCTTGGCGGTCCGCGAGGCTGCGGCAGCGCGCTTGTTCGCCGGTGCACCGTGGTTGCGCGGCTGGCTCACCTCGGCGGTGGACGCCTACGCCCGCGGAATCGTCATCGACCCTGAGCACCTCGACGAGGTCATGCGCCAGATAGACCCAGCCGACCCGGCGTCGTTGCGCGCCGCCGTCACCGAGGGCCTGTTCGAACCGCGGACCACCCCAGCGCAAGAAGCGGCTCTGTTGCGCTTGGAGACTGCGTTGGCGCTGGTCGAAGGCTGGGTGGACGAGGTCAGCGCCGCCGCTGTCGCCAACCACCTGCCCGACGCTGTGGCGCTGCGCGAGATGATGCGCCGCCGCCGTGCTGCTGGCGGACCAGCCGAGCACACGTTCGCCACCCTGGTCGGCCTGCAGCTGCGCCCCCGTCGCCTGCGTGACGCGGCGCGTCTGTGGGCAGCGGTCGCCGCCGACTCCAGCGCCGACGACCGCGACGCGGTGTGGCACCACCCAGACCTCATGCCGGGCCCTGACGACCTCGACGACCCTGACGCCTACCCTGCCCGGCGCCGGGCAGCGCAGCAGAGCACCGACGACCTCGACCAAGCCCTGGCCGATATCCTCGGCCCCGAGGGTCCTGACGACCCGGTCTGACTGCTGCAGCCGATATGACACGGCGTCTGGGCAGCGTCACATTCGAGCGGGCTCACCGCTGTTACTCTGAGCACGTACCCTGAGAAGCGCGGCCGTCACACCGGCCCCCTTGCAGGACGCCGACAGCAGAAAGGGCGAACCATGGCCGAGACCTACTCCGGCGAGTTCTACTGCGTGAAGTGCAAGGAGAAGGTGACCACGACAGGCGAGGTCGTGCTGTCTGCCGCGGGGCGCAGGACCGCCAAGGCGACCTGCCCGGCGTGCAGCACCAAGCTCACCAGGTTCTTGCCCAAGGGCTGATGCCTCACGAGGGGGGACGATGCGGTTACGTACGGGCCTACGGGTGCTCCCGTTGGACTCGGGGGATGTCCAGGTCGGGGTGGACCCACGTTGGGCGGTACGGATCGCCGGGATGACCCCGGCAGAGACTGCGGCGCTGTGCACCGCTGCCCGCGGGGTGGCGATCCCGGTCCGCCCACCGAGCGGGACGTGCTTGTCTCGCTGGGACGCGCTGCGCGCTGACCTGCGTACCGCTGGCCTGGTCGACGACGGTCCTCGCCTGCGGCCGTTAGCCGTCGGTGAACCCGACGCACGGGCGTGGGGGCTGCTCGACCCGGTCCGGTCCGGGCACGACCGTATCGAGGCCCGTGGTCGCCGTTGCGTGCTGGTCGCTGGTCTGGGGCCCACAGGGTTGGCGGTGGCGGTCGCGCTGGCTGCTGGCGGGGTCGGGACCGTCGCCATCGAAGACGACCGCCTGGTGCGCTCCGTAGACGTCGGGCCGGGCGGGTACCGCTGGACCGACGTGGGCGCGCCCCGCGAGGAAGTAGCCCGCCGCGTCTTGCACGACGTGGTCCCGACGGTGACGACCGCTGCGGTCGACGACCCGGGGCTGGTGGTGCTCGTCGACTGCGACACCGCCGACCCGGTGCGGGCCGCGACGCTGGTCAGCCGCGACGTCGCGCACCTGTCGGTGGTGGTCGGCGAAGCCGGGGCGGCCGTCGGACCGCTGGTGGCAGGCCCCGGTGGACCGTGCCTGCGCTGCCTGGACCTGCACCGCACCGACGAGGACCCGCAGTGGACCGAGCTGGTCACCAAAGTGGCAACCTCCCCTGGTCAGGGGCCTGCTGAGGTCGGTGTCGTCGTCGGCCTGGCTGGCCACCTGGCCGCTGCCCTGGTGCTGGGCTACCTCGACGGTGATCGGCGGCCGGTCCCGACCACGTGGGAGGTCACCTTGCCTGACCCGCTGCCGCGTGAACGCACCTGGACGGTCCACCCTGCGTGCGCCTGTGCCCACCAGGCCGCTGTCCCGGCATGACGACGCGGGGGTGCAGGTCGTCCCGCACCCCCGCGTCACTCCCCCGCGTCACTGAGCCCAGACGGCACTGGGCTCAGGCGGCTTGGTCCTTGGGAGGCCGGCCACGGCCACGCTTGGTCGCCACGACGACTCCACCGATGAACACCTGGCCACCCCACACGCCCCAGGGCTCGCCACGCTCGATCGCACCGTCCAAGCAGGACTCGACGGCGGGGCAGCCCTGGCACAGGGCCTTGGCACGCTCGACGTCGGCGGTGCGCTCGGCGAACCACAGCTCGGGGTCGTAGACCCGGCAGGGGAAGAGCTCGGCGAGCAGCTGGTCAGTGACGGGAGCGTCGAGCAGCATTGTGGGCCACACGATGTCCTCCAGGTGTTCTTGCTGGTGAGCAGTTATTTCTGGTGGAAACCACTGCCAACGTCCGGCAAAGACGAAGGCCGCGGATCCCGGTGGGAGTCCGCGGCCTTGGGCCGACCCGGGGGTCAGGCCACGGACATCCTGGGAAGTTCAGCTGAGCACGTACGGAACTGGTCGTACAGGTGCCCCGTGCACGCTGGCGCATTCGGCTTAGGTCGCCTCGTCTCACGGGTCGGATCCTGGGCTGGTTTGTGGACCATGCCTGGCCGGATCGAGCGGGCAGACCAACTGGTTTCGATGCTCAGCACTACGGAACACCTCCTTCGTACGGCTCGGACGGCACGCGTGCGCGTGACCGGGTGAACAAGAACGGGGGTTACGGTACGCCTGGGTCTGGGCGCAGACAACCTTATTTTCCGACGAGTTTGCGTCCGGTTTGCCCCACTCGGCCGCCTCAGCTGCCGAAACCGGTCACGACCTGCAGCAACGCAGATCCGTACCGGTCGAGCTTGACGGGTCCGACACCCGGCACGGCGCCCAGCTGGGCGAGGGTCGTCGGACGTGCCGCAGCGATCTGGGCCAGCACCGGGTCAGCGAGCACCGCACTGGGTGACGTCGCGTCTGCGGCGACGTCGGCGCGCCAGGCACGCAGCGCAGCCAGCAGCCCAGGGTCGGCGCGAGACTCGGCCGGACGCTCGTCGTCGGGCCACAGCGGTGCCAGGAACCTGCTGCGCCGCCGCGTCGCGGACCCGCCCAACCGGTGCCGGGCGTACGACAGCTCCAGGTGCTCACGTGCCCGGGTGATCCCCACGTACAGCAGCCGCCGCTCTTCGTTGACCGCGTCGTCGGTCTCGGCCAAGGAGATCGGCAGCAGCCCTTCGGACAGCCCGACGCAGAACACCGCGTCCCACTCCAGGCCTTTGGCTGCGTGCAGCGACGCCAAGGTCACCCCGTCGACGGTCGGGGCGTGCTGGGCTGAGGCACGTTCGTCGAGCTCGGCGACCAGGTCGCGCAACCCCGGGTCCTGGCGTGTCGGGTCGCTGGCCATGTCGTCGGCCAGGGCGACCAGCGCGTTCATGGCGTCCCAGCGTTCGCGGGCCGCGCCGCGCACCGACGGGGGCTGGGGCGCCCAGCCCACAGTGGCCAAGATGTCGCGGACGGTTGTCGTCAGAGGGACGTCCTGGCTGGCACGTGCCCCGCCACGCAGCAAGACGATCGCTTCGCGCACGTCACGGCGGACGAAGAACCGTTCCCCACCACGCACCTGGTAGCCCACGCCGACACGGGCCAGAGCGTCCTCGAACGCCTCGGACTGGGCGTTGGTGCGGAACAGCACAGCGATCTGGGATGCGGGGGTCCCCGACTCGACCAGGCGTGCGCAGCGGGCGGCGACGGAAGCAGCCTCGGCCTCGTCGTCGTCGTAGGCGACGAACCGCACCTGCGGACCTGCGGGGCGTTGGGCGACGAGCTGGAGGGTCGGCAGGTCGCCGGGGCGGCGTGCGGAGACCAACAACCGGTTGGCCACGGTGACCACCTGCGGGGTCGACCGGTAGTCGCGGGTGAGCCGCACCAGCGTCGCCCCAGGGTGGGTGCGGGGGAAGTCGAGCAGGTGGTGGGGGCTGGCCCCGGCGAACGAGTAGATGGTCTGCGCCGGGTCTCCGACGACGCACACCTCGTGGCGTCCGCCGAGCCACTGGTCGAGCAGGTACTGCTGCAGGGGCGACACGTCCTGGTACTCGTCGACGACGAAGTGCCGGTACTGGTCGCGTACCGTCTGGGCGACCGAACGGTCCTCGGCGAGCATCGCAGCGAGCAGCAGCAGGACGTCCTCGAAATCCATGACGCCACGTTCGGTCTTGACGTCCTCATAGGCCGCGATGAGCCGGGCCACGGCGCCAGCGTCAGCCCCCGCCACCTCCCCCCGCCCCGCCTCGAGCGCCACGCGGGGGTAGTCGTCGGCCGCGACCAGCGACACTTTGGCCCACTCGACCTCCGCCGCCAGGTCCCGCACCGCGATCCGGTCGACGCTCACCCCTACCCGCCGCCCCGCCTCTGCCACCAGCGCAGCCTTCGCCTCGACGAGCTTGGGCGGCGCTCCCCCCACCACCTTCGGCCAGAAGAACCCCAGCTGGCGCAGCGCCGCGGCGTGGAACGTCCGCGCCTGCACCCCCACGACCTCCAATGTGCGTAACCGAGTACGCATCTCCCCCGCCGCCCGGGCCGTGAACGTCACTGCCAGCACCGACGTCGCCCGGTACACCCCTGTGGCCACCCCGTAGGCGATCCGGTGCGTGATCGCCCGGGTCTTGCCCGTCCCGGCCCCTGCCAGCACGCACACCGGCCCCGTCAGCGCGGTGGCCACCTCCCGCTGCTCAGGATCCAGCGCCTCCAGCAGCTCCTCAACCCTCACCCCCCCATCCTCGCACCACCGGAGACAGTGGGGACGGTTCCTGTGTCTTGCCCGACCTCCGCCGTCGGCGGAGGTCGGGCAAGACACAGGAACCGTCCCCACTGTCTCCGGCCCACCACCCCGAGCGGGGTGTGGCGACCTCACAGCAGGCGGCTGCCGAACCAGTCTTCGATGAGGACACGAGCCAGGGAGGTGCGGCCAGGGAGGACAACCTGGCCGCCCTGGACACAAGCGACGAGCTCAGAACGTGTGAACCAGCGGGCGTCGGTGAGCTCGGTGCCGTCGGGCTGCGGCGCGGCCGCCTGGGCGTGGGCGCGGAAACCGAGCATGAGAGAGCTGGGGAACGGCCACGGCTGGGACGCGACGTAGTCGACACCGGTGACCTGGACGCCGGTCTCTTCGGCGACCTCGCGACGCACTGCTGCTTCCAGGGACTCTCCTGCCTCGACGAAACCTGCCAGGGTCGAGAACCGGCGTGCGGGCCAGGCAACGTTGTGGCCCAGGAGGATGCGCTCGTCACCGTCGACCACAGCCATGATCACCGCAGGGTCGGTGCGTGGGTAGTGCTCGGAGCCGTCAGCCTGGCACACACGTACCCAGCCGCCTGTGGTGGCGTGCGTGGGGCCGCCGCAGCGTGGGCAGCACCTGCTGGTGGTGTGCCAGTGGTCCAGGGCCACAGCGGCCGTCGCCAGACCCGCGTCACGGTCAGACAGGACCGCTCCGACGGCACGCAGCGGGGTCCACACCGGTCCACCTGGCACAGCGTCTCCACGTGGCACAGCGTCTCCACCTGGCACGGCGGCGTCCGGGGAACCGGGAGCGACCGCACCGGCTGGGTGCACCAGGACGTCCGACGACGCCCCGACCAGCGGCGCCGAGCCCGTCGGGACCACCCGCAGGGCGAACCACACCTGGGCGTCAGGTTCCGTGCCCAGGAACAGCCAGGCGTCGTCCCGAGGCTCACCGACCGTCGCCACAGCCGTCGCCGGGTCGAGCACCGCCAGCGCGACACCAGGGTCCGGTTCGGCCCACGGGTCTGCGGCCGGTCCCCCACCGGTCGTCAGGACGCTCCCGTCGCGGACCAAGACGACCCGTGTCGCCGGGTCGGTGCGCGCAGCCGCCAACCACGGTGCGTCGGTACGCCGCACCGCGTCGCGGTCGATGCTGGACCGGGCCAGAGGGAGCTCTTCCACGCACCGACCGTAGCCCACCAGAACAAGACAGCCAGAAGCGTCCCACCGTCTCGGGGTCGGCTCACTGTGAGGTGGGTCGCTGTGGCCACGCCGGGAGGACCTGCCCGGCACGGCGGGCAGCCTGCGGGCGATATCACCCGGGGCGGCTTAGCCTTATGGGCATGCACCGTTCACCCGTTGCCCTTGCTGCCCTCGCGACGGTCGCTGTGCCTGGGCTCGACCCCTACGACGCGCTAGAGCTGGCCGACGACGAGCACGACGCTGCGCTCGTCGTGGACTCCCAGCAGCGCCGCTGGGTGGTGCGCGCCCCGGTGGACGGGGCGTCGGGGGCGTCGATGGAACGCGAGATCGCCTTGCTGGAAGCGTTGGAGGCGCAGGTCGCCATGGGGCGGCTGCCGTTCAAGGTGCCTGTCCCGGTGGGCTTCGCGCCGCTGGCCGACGCTGGCCGTGCCGTGGTCCACGAGCAGATCCCGGGGCAGACCATCGACCTGGAACAGCTGCTGCCCGGACCGGGGCTCGCCACGAACCTGGGTGCCACACTGGCTGCCCTGCACGAGCTGCCGACGAGCGTCGTGGAGACCCTGGGCCTGCCGTCGTACAGCCCTGACGAGTACCGCCGCCGCCGCCAGGCTGAGGTTGACGAGGCGGCCCGCACAGGGCATGTGCCCCCGAGCCTGCTGGCCCGTTGGGAGGTGCGCCTGGAGAACGTGGCGTGGTGGCGGTTCCGCCCGACGGTCGTGCATGGTGACATGGTGGCCGAACGGGTGCTGGTCGGTACCGGTGAAGCCGACGGGACCGTGGTGGGCATCCTCGGATGGGGCTCAGCGCAGGTCGCCGACCCCGCCGACGACCTGGCCTGGTTCCTCGTCGCCGCCGCCGCAGACACCGCAGCCTGCGTCCTGAACGCCTACCAGCAGCACCGCCCAGGGATGGTAGACCCGCACCTGACCGACCGGGCCGCCCTGGCTGGCGAGCTCGCGGTCGCCCGCTGGTTGCTGTACGGGGTGACCACCGGCAGCGACGAGATCGTCGCCGACGCGGTGGGTATGCTCGCGGACCTGGAAGCCCAGGTCGGCGACGCCGACCCCACCCCGGCGCAAGCCGTGTGACCTACCCCCGCACAGCGACGCAGGGTTGTCAGACACGCCCTACCGGTCAGCTGTCCGACATCTGGCCGGACAGGTACTCGGTGTAGGCCGGCAGGTCGAGCTGGCCAGACCCAGAGATACCGATGACGATGCTTGGCGTCGTACCGTCCTCGGTGGCCTGTTTGGCCTGGCGGATCGCACCGGCGATGGCGTGGTTGGACTCTGAGGCCGGGACGATACCTTCGGCGCGGGCGAACAGGACACCAGCGTCGAACGCCTCGAGCTGGCCGATGGCCACCGCGTCGACGAGGCCCTCGTGCTTGCAGAACGAGACCAGCGGAGACATACCGTGGTACCGCAGGCCACCGGCGTGCACCGGGTCGGGCACGAACTCGGCGCCCAGCGTGTACATCTTCAGCAGCGGGGTTGTCGCCGCGGTGTCGCCGAAGTCGTAGCGGTACTCGCCCTGGGTCAGCGACGGGGCCGCCTGGGGTTCGCAGGCCACGATCTTGGTGGACTGGCGGCCTTCGAGGTTCTCACGGATGACCGGGAACGAGATCCCTGCCAGGTTCGACCCGCCGCCTGCGCAGGCGAACAGGTAGTCGATCTTCTCCTCGCCGAACTGCGCGACCTGTGTGAGCAGCTCTTGGCCGATGACCGTCTGGTGCAAGGCGACGTGGTTGAGCACCGAACCCAGCGAGTACGACGCGTTGGGGTCTTTGACTGCCGCCTCGACGGCTTCGGAGATCGCCATACCCAGCGACCCAGGCGTGTCAGGGAACTTCTCGCGCAGGCGACGCCCGACCTCAGTGATGTCCGACGGCGACGGGTAGCACACGGCACCGAACGTCTCCATGAGCGCGTGGCGGTACGGCTTGGACTCGTAGGTGCTGCGGACCTGCCAGACCTCGCAGGCCAGGCCGTAGATCTGCGCGGCGAACGCCAGCGCCGAACCCCACTGCCCGGCACCTGTCTCCGTGGTCAGGCGTGTGCGCCCGTCCAGCTTGTTGAAGTACGCCTGCGCCACGGCCGAGTTCGTCTTGTGCGAACCGACGGGCGAAACACCTTCGTACTTGTAGTACAGCCGCGCGGTGGTGCCCAGCGCCTTCTCCAGCCGCAAAGCCCGGTAGCACGGCGAGGGACGCCACAACCGGTAGATCTCACGCACCTCGTGCGGGATCTCCACCCAGCGTTCGGTCGTCGCCTCCTGCTCGATGATCGCCAGGGGGAACAGCGGCAGCAGGTCGTCAGGGACCAGAGGTTCCTTGGTCGCCGGGTGCAGGTGTGGCGGCGGCGGGCTGGGCAGGTCAGCGACGATGTTGTACCAGTGCGTGGGAATCTCGTCGTCGCTGAGCAGGGCCTTGATCATGGGCGCGTCAGTCACACCCCGAACTTTAGGGCATGTGTGGCGACCTCACGTACGAACCGGCGTGCCAGCCGCTCGTGTGGACGCTTCGCGCCTCACACGGTGAACGTGCTCAGGTCGTCGGCGGCCCGGGTCGTGCTGTGGGTGATATCCGCAGAACCCGAGGCGACCTCCCCGGCGGACCGGGTCGACGAGGCCGCGATCGTGGCCACTGTCGTGATGTTCTCGGCTATCTGGGACGCACCTGTGGCAGCCTCGGCCACGTTGCGCGACATCTCCGACGTCGTCACGGTCTGCTCTTCGACCGCCGCGGCGATCGTCGCCGAGTAGTCGTTGATCCGGTCGATGATCGTCGAGATCTGGCCGATGGCCTCCACGGCACCGACCGTGTCGGACTGGATCGCCTCGATACGGTGGGCAATGTCCTCGGTGGCCTTGGCAGTCTCCTGGGCCAGGTCTTTGACCTCCCCGGCGACGACCGCGAAACCTTTGCCGGCGTCTCCGGCACGGGCAGCCTCGATCGTGGCGTTCAGGGCCAGCAGGTTCGTCTGCTCAGCGATGGAGGTGATCGTCTTGACGACCGCGCCGATCTCCTGGCTGGAGACACCCAGCCGGGCGACCTGCTCGTTCGTCGCGGCAGCAGCGACGGTGGCTTCCCCGGCGATCGCCGCCGCCGACGAGGCGTTCGACGCGATCTCGGCGATGGACGAGCCCATCTCCTCAGCACCGGCGGCCACTGTCGCCACGTTGCGCGAGACCTGTTCGGCCGCGGCAGCGACGACACCGGCCTGCGCTGAGGCTTCCTCGGACTCTTTGGCCACGTTCTCGGCCTTGACGGACAGCTGTGTCGCAGTCGTCGCCGACGACAGCGCGACGTCTTTGACCCCACGCAACGTGTGGGACAACGCGGTGACACCCTCGGTGTACGCCTCGGCCATCGCACCGATCTCGTCGCGGTAGCGCACGTTCGGCTGGACCGTGAGGTCGCCTTTGGCCAGCGCCCGGGCCGCGTCGGCCACCGAGGCGACCGACCTGGTCAGCACCCGCAACACCCAGAAGCACAACACCAGGGCGATCAGCGAGCCGATCACGGCGACCAGCACCAGCAGCACTGTGTTCTGCTGGGCGATGTTGGTGCCGTGCTGGTCGATCCTCTCAGCCTTCGCAGCCTGTGCCTCAGCCTCGTCTGCGGCCGTTTCGTGCAGGTGTGCGGCCTTCTCGGCGCCGTCGGACTCGACGATCCTCACAGCCTGGGCCTGGTCCCCTGCGCGTAACGCCGGGACGATCTCGTCGAAGAAGACCGTGTAGTAGTCGTGGACTGCGCCCTGGAGCTGGGTGAACTGCGATGGTGTGCTGGCGTGCGGGCCGTAGTCGTCGAGTATCTGCTCGCTCGTGCCTTGTAGCTCGGTCATCTTCGCCACCAGGGAGTCCACCTGCTCGGGTGTCGTCGCCCGGGTCGAAGACTGCACGATCGCACGGGCCGCCGCGAAGTCGAGGGCCAGGTCGTTGAGGTGCACCAACGGCACGACCGCCTCGTCGTAGGTCTGCTGCTGCTCGTCTGCGAGGCTTCTCATCCCCTGGATGCCCACAACTGTGATCCCCACGGCGACCACAAGCATGACACCCACCAGAGACATCAGCTTGACCATCAACGGTCGGTCCATGAACCAGTGCACCGTCGTCACCCTTCTCGGCGTCGTCGAGACCGAAAGCCGGTCTACAACAGCCCATCGGATGACACCAGTAGGAACATGAGCAAAACAGCCGACAGCGTGGCCACCAGGCCATGTGTGGTGTCAGCGACCTGCGAGCTCGTCCAGCCGGGCGTTGGCGGTGGCCTTGTCCACGGCACCCACATCGATACGCCGGACGATCCCGGCGGAGTCGACGAGGACGTGGCGCGGCAGGCCGTCGGCCCTGTAGATGGAACCCAGCTTGTGGTCGACATCGGCAATATGGAGGTAGTCCAGACCCCCCGCACCAGCGACGAAGCTCTCCACCTCCCCGTTGGTCTCGCTGACGTACACGGCAATGATCACCACGTCGTCACGGGCCGCCTGCACCGCTTGGAGGGTGGCTGCTTCCTTGCGGCAGTCCGGGCACCAGGTCGCGCCGAACACCAGCCACACGGTACGTCCACGCAGGTCCTCCAACCGCAGCCGCTCGCCGTCGATGGGCGTGGCGGAAAAACCGGGTGCCGCTTTGCCGACCTCGACAGGTCTGGCGCCGGCGGCAAGCTCGACGGCACTGCCGTCGTCGCCTCGCACGACGTTGACCAGCCAGACCCCGCCCAGGACGACCAGCGCTGTGACCACGAGCACCGCAACGGTCCACAGCGGCGAGCGGCGCAGCTGTTGCCACCGCGACGGCCCCGCCGACACCACGTCAGCCACAGAGTCGTCGAACGAGTCTGTGGCCGACGTGGTGTCAGGCGAAGGGTCCTCAGGCATAGCTGTGGTTCCCGCCGAGGTGGAGGTAGTAGCTCGACAGGTAGGCGAAGATGATGAGGGCGAACCCTCCGATGAGCAGCCACGCCGAGCCTTTGCCCTGCCATCCGCGCGACACGCGGGCGTGCAGGTACGCACCGTAGACGAGCCAGGTGATCAGTGCGGCGGTCTCCTTGGGGTCCCAGGACCAGAAACGGCCCCAGGCGATCTGTCCCCACACCGCGCCGACGAGGATCATGACGGTCAGCATAGGGAAGGTGATCGTGGCAGCTTTGTAGCCCAGCTCGTCGAGCCGGTCGCCGTCCATCTTCAGCCACGCCGGACGCCACAGGAAAGCGACCGCAGCACCGAAGGAGACACCAGCAGCACCGTAGGAGATGATCGCGGACCCGACGTGCAGGAGCATGAGGAGCGGGTTCTGCAGCGCGGGGTTGAGCGGCTCGATCTCGGTGCCACGGGTCAGCGAGAACGCCAGCGCGACAGCCACGACCGGCAGGACGGCGAACGCCACCACCCGCAGCTTGTAACGCCACTCAGCCACGAGGTAGGCCACGAGGATGCCCCAGGCGAACGCCACCAGGAACTCGTGGCCGTTGCCGAAGGGCCCGTGGCCCGCCTTCACCCAACGCACAGCCAGGTACACCGTGACCAGGACCAGGGCGATGGCGACGAACCCGGTGGCGTAGGCCGCCAGGCCACCGCCGGAGGGGCCAGCCGGGGCCGCCGCAGGGGCCGGTTTCTCGTCCTGGACACCGTCGCCGACCGCGACCTTGCGGCGGGCGACAGCGTTGATCCTGCGTTGGCTGGAGAGCAGGGCGATATTGGCCAAGAGGCCGACCAGCACGAACACCGTGGCCGCGCCGAGCAGCCAGTTGGCGAGCACCGTAATGTCATTCATCGGTCTTCTCCTTGGTTCCTTCCGAGACGTCCTTGTCGGCCGTGTCGACCACGTCGGGCGCACCGGCGTCTTTCTGCTTCTTCTTACCGGTCTTCTTCTCGCCTACCTTCTCGCCAGCCTTCTCCTCGCTGGCTTTCTCTTCGCCGACCTTCTTCTCACCGGTCTTCTTCTCGCTGGCCTTCTTCTCGCCGGCGGGTCGCGGCGTGGTCTCCACCGAGGAGTCCACCTCCTGCGCCACAGCCTCGACTGTGGCACGGAACCGGCGGGCCCATGCGGTGTCGCGCTTGTCGGTCGACGCGAACCGGATCTGGTTGGACTTATCATCCCATGTCACCCACATGCGGCGGTGCCGGAAGGCGAAAGTCACCGTAATGCCGATGACCAACAGGATCGCCCCTGCCCACATCCACGGCTCGCCCGGGTCCTGGCGGACCCTGACCACCGGAGACGCCTGCGCCCCGCCGAAAGTGAACGTGTAGTCCCCGTAGACCCATGTGTCGTTCGTCGACACGACCTGCTCGTCGACGATCATTTCGGGGCCTTTGTACAGGCGCAGCAGCGCCTGTCCTGGTTTGACGACGATAGGGGCTTCGGGGGGACCGGACCGGCTGTACAGGCTCTCGTCGGGCTGGACCGTCACCGGGTCGGTCATCGTCGGGTTGAGCGTTGGTGGGATCGGGATCGCCACGACGAGCACGAGACCCTCGTCGGCGAGCGGTGCGCCGTCCGAGTCCGCGTCAGGCTTGACAGGCTCTGATGGCGCGATCACGGTGACCATAGCAGCCAGGAGCGGCCCGTCAGCGATGACCAGGTCCCCGCTCACGTCCGCGATCTTGCCGCCCGAAACCACAAGCGGAGCCCAGCCGTCAAAGACCACACCGTCAGGACCCTTGACGCTGGCCATGAGTCCCTCTTCCCAGTCAGCCTGGTGGAACCGCACGCCGCCAGCTTGGAGCGGGCTGTTGACCCTCACGTTCTGGTTGGCGATCTCCTTGCCGTTCTTCATGACCACCAGACGGGACACGAAGTCTTTGGGCCGGTCGTTGTCGCCGAGGGGTGCCTTGTACGACAACGCCTTGACGGTCAGCGACCCTTTCGCACCGGCCGGGTCTGTGTACCTGTACCCCGAAGGCGTCTGCTCGAGCCAGACCTCCCCTTCGTGGTCGGTGACCAGCACCGGTTCGCCCCGGACAGGCACGGTCAGCATCACGTCCATACCGCCGGTCATGCTCAGGACGAGCGCAATGACGATGACGACAAAGCTCAGGTGCGCCACAGGGGCGCCAAAGCCGCCCCAGGAGTACCGGTCGGCGTAGAGCGCCTTGGGGTGGTCAGGGTCCGCCAGGACCCGGTAGCGCTGTTTGCTGAGCACGTCGCGCACAGTGGTGCCCATGACTGTGACGCTGCCGTTGGGCATGGGGACAGCCGCGTGGTACCGCGCGCTCTCGTACGCCCGTGCCGGGACGACCAGGCGGGGGTGGCGCCAGTTCTTCCACAGCAACGGCAACCGGTGCGCCGTGCACGCCACGATGCTCAGGCACAGCAACGCCGCCACGCCGATGAACACCGGCGACCGGTACACGTCGAAGTTGAGCCATCCCATCGTGCCGATGAGGACCAGGACCGCCATGGCGAGGATGAGGACCAGCCCGACGGTCTTGGAGTAGAAGAACCGGTAGACCCAGCGGAACATCTCCCAGACCGAGACCCTCGCCGGGTCTTGCTCTTCGGGCTCCGTGGCCTCCGGGGTGGTGATGTCGACAGTCATTGTCGTCCTCTCAGACCGGGGATGGCAGCAAAGCCGCCAACCGTCCTGTCAGGTTTGCGATGATCAGGAACCCGATCACCACGAGCATTGCCCCCGTCACGATTTCCACTCCGCGCCGGTGAACGATAAACCACCGCAGCCGGCTGGTGAGGCCCGTGGCCCCAGCACAGACCGCGACGAACGGAAGGCCGAGCCCCAAGGAGAACACGACCATGAGCCCGAGCCCTGTCCAGACAGACTCGGACTGGGCTGCCAGCCCCAGCACACCGCCGAGCACCGGTCCGATACATGGCGTCCAGCCTGCCCCGAAGGCCAGCCCGAGCAGCACCGACCGTTTGACCGTCGGCGGACGGGTCATGTCGTCGTAGTAGTCCACGCGCAGGGTGCGGTCCAGGAACGGCAGGCGGACCAGTCCGAGCAGGTTGAGGCCCAAGACGATCACCACCGACCCGCCCACCACCCGCAGCACGCTCTGGCGGTCGGCCAGCACCTGGCCGACCAGCCCGATCAGCCCGTACAAGGCGATGAACACCGTGGCAAAGGCACCGACGAACACTGATGCCTGGGCAACAGCCGCTCCCCTGCCCCGGTAGGTCTCGGTCGTACCCGACCCAGACAGGTAACCCACGAACACCGGCACGACCGGCAAGAAACATGGTGAGGCGAACGCCAGCACGCCAGCAAGCAATGCGACGGGTACCGTCACCACTTGGTCGGCGCCGCTCAAGAGCAGTGCCGACGCCCCCAGCTCGGTCACGGTGAGGCACCGTCGAGCAGGCGCAAGGCCTCTTCGGCATTAGCGCGCTCACTGGAGCCGGGTGCCGCGAGGTCAACAGCCTTCTGCAGCGCCGACTGGGCTGCGTCGAGATCGTGCTTTTGTGGGCTCAGGTAATACTGTGTTCCGAGGTTGAACCACGGTTCGGAACGGTCAGGAGAAAGTTCAGCAGCCGTGGTCCACTGCTCGTACGACCCTTCCAGGTCACCGAACGTGAACAGCAGGCTGCCCAGCTTCATCCGAGCGTCAAAGTTGTTCGGGTCCTTGTCGACCACTGCCCGCTGCTCGTCGATGAGAGCCTGGAGCTCGGGGTCCATCTGGTCCAGGATCTCCATCCCGGACGGTTGAGTCGTCTGGGCCATCGTCGCATGAGGACCCTCGGCCTCGTTCTTGTCCGACGACAACAGGAGGTATCCGAGCGCGACTCCGGCGGCCACTCCGACGACGATCGCTGCGGCGAACCACCGTCCGTAGCCTGGGGGCGGCGGCGCCGCGGGCTTCTTGGGGCGACGACGGACGAGGATGTCATCGTCGTCAGGGTCGAGCTCGAAGACGGAGTCCGCATCGTCGTCGGAGGCGGCGAGGGCGCCTCCCTCCGAGTCCGCTGTAGCGGTCTCAGATGAGGAGGCGCCTTCCGTCTCACCACGCGCACTGCGCCGGGCCTTTTCGGCCCGGCGCAGGCGGTGTGTGACGATGCCGTCGTCCTCCTCCGAGTCGAGCTCAAAGAGCTCAGGGGAGTCGGACACTCGGCTACTCCTCGTCTTCAGGCGGTGGCGGCACCGCGAGGACTGACATGTCCTTGTTCAGGTCGGCGACCGGGACGAGCTTGTCAACCGGGACTCCGAGGAGAGCCCGCTGACCTTCGCGCGCCGCGTTCAACGACTGGTTGAGGATCCGCTGGAAGTAGTCAGGAGCGTGGAAGCCGTAGGAGTTCTCCGAGTAGGCGTAGTCCACGTAGAAGTTCGCGAAGTTCTGGTACTGCCGTGCCAGCGCGACCCTGTCTTCCATGGCGGGGTCATCCTTCGCTGCACCGATGTCGGCGATGAGGGAGACGACCGCGTCGAGCGTCCGGTTCCGGGAGTCCTTGAACGTGTTCTGGATCGAGGTCACCCGGCCTTCAAGCTGGACCGTCGAACCCGGGTGGCAGGTGCCACACGAGCCGCTGGGGTCAGCCATCGGGGAAGCGATGTGGTGGTTGGAGACCTTCTGGCCACCCTCGCGGACGTACGGCATGTGGCAGTCAGCGCACGCAACGCCCTTGGCAGCGTGCACGCCCTGGTACCAAGCCTCGAACTCAGGGTGCTGGGCCTTGACGACACCTGCGCCGGTGTCGGCGTGGGTGAAGTCCGTGAACCCGACGGATTCGTCAGGCATCTTGAACTCGGTGTAGTAGGTCCACACGTCGTTGATGTCAGCACCATCGGCCCACGGGAAGGTGAGGGTCTTGTTCGGAGGAGCGAAGTAGTACTCAACGTGGCACTGGGCGCACACGTAGGTCCGCATCTCCTGGTTGGTGGCGTCCTTGTTGACATCGTAGTCGACGGCCGGGAGGCCTTCCTTGGCCCGCTCAGCGTTCTTCAGACCAGCAATCCCGGCAACCAGCGCCGGACGCGAGATCCGCAGCTCCATGGTCTTGGGGTCGTGGCAGTCGATGCAGCCGATGGGGCCCTGGTCCTTGACCCTGGAGTCAGAAGCCAGGTCGAGGTAGTTCATCTTGTTCATCTCGGCCCAGCCGTCCATGTTCAGGCCGGTCCCGACCGTCTTGGCGTCTTTGGGGCCAAGCTGGTCGACGATGTACGGGACGGAGGCGTGGCAGTTGGCGCAAGCACCAGGCTGCGGGCCACCCTTCTCCGCGGGGCGGTCAGCCAGAGCCAGAACACGCAGCGTCTGCTGCTGGTCGGTGAGCATCCACTCGTGACCACGCAGGTGACGGTAGTCCTTGGCGAACGCGTAGCCGTTCCACAGGGTCTTCAGGCGCTCGTCCTCTCCCAGCTTCGAGGGAGTGACCTTGCGGTCGTTGCCAACAGGGTTCTTCTCACGCGCGTCGGCGAAGCGCACTGGATCCGCCTCGGGCGGCTTGCCAGCGTCCTTCGTGGTGCGCTCGGCGTCGGTGATGTCGACCCACGCTGCCACGTGGTGGGTTGGGGTGATGCCCTTCGTCGCCTTGTACATGTCGTACTGGGCCTTGTACGTCTTGCCCCACACGGCCGGGTCGTACGTGTTCGCCTCGATCGGAACGGCGCGGGTGTACTGGGCGATGCCACCACCCTCAGACTTGCGGTCGCCGATGTTGACGATGAGGTACGCGAGACCGGCCGTGGCGAGGGCGGCCACGATAGCCACCGCAACCAACGGCCAGATACGTCGCTTAGGGACGGTCGGGTCAGGTGCCATATCGGTCGCGCTCATCGCGGTCTCCTCTGTCTGCTAGTCGTCGTGGCCGACGCCGCTGTGGCACCGGGAACACGCGATGGTGTCGCCGGTCTTGGGATCAGTGTTGATCATTGCGGTTACCTCAGCGTGGCAGGACAGACACGCTCTGTTGGTGACCTCCAACGAACTGTCGCGGATCTGAATGTTCACCGGGTAGTTACCGGTGGTGAACTTCGTGCTGTGAAGTAGTCCGTCCTCCGCTTTGACGTAATACTTCTGAACCAGGTTGCCGTGCGGCAGGTGGCAGTCGGTGCACTTCGCTTCCGTGGCGTGGGAACCCTTCTGCCATGCGTCGTACTGGTCCTGCATCACGTGGCAGTTGACGCAGGCCTCTGGGTCGGTGCCCAGATAGGACGGTGCGTTGGAGTAGGCGACCGTGAACCCGCCCAACCCCAGAGCTGTCCCGACGAACACTGCCGCGACGACAGCGGCGACCCGCCGTGCGGGCCAATTGGGCGAACCTGGCTGATCTGCCATCGTCCTCACCTCGCTGGGCTGCGGCTAGTTTTTACAACACGGACCCTAGTGACGCTCCTGCTGGCAGACCAAGGCCTTTGGTCCTAGTTGGAGGACCCCGTCGGTGCTACCCCGCCAAGATCGGCTCTGGCCTGCACCGAAGCCCCCGCTGGCGGCCGCCTGGGCGCTGGTTTTGCACCTGTGGACAACCACCCGTCTGGCCGTACAGAGCACCACGGCGACCTGTCGCCAGACATTAATAGATACAAGTCTGGCGCCACGTGGTCTCTGTGCGGTCTTCGGCGTCGTCGTGCCTGGTCCCGGCCCCCGTGACCTGGGATGATTGTGCCCTTGCTGGGTTCACCCGACCTGGTCGGGGTGCAACCGGGCCTCAACCGACCCAAACGCGACGTACCCGTACACCGCGATGGGCCTGCCGGGCTCGGCCTTCTTCTCCTGGCCGTCAACGGTGGTCACCACGACTCCGTTGGTCGAGCTCAGGTCTGTCACCTGCCAGGTTCCGTCCACCAGGTCCATCCGGGCGTGGGTTTTCGACAACGAGCGTGTCGTGTCCACGATGGGCAGGACCTGGACCCCCGCCTCAGTGGTGTACGGGCGTCGTCCGACGAGGACCGAGGGGGACTGCAACGAGAAGCTACGGCCGTCAGCCAGAGCCATGGTCCACGACCCGAAAGCAGCCACGGTGGTCATGACGGTCGGTTCCAGGTCGTCGCCCGAGGTCCCGGGCGTGACCGGGAAGGCCGACGAAAGCGTGGGCCAACCGGGAGTCTCCGCCAGCAACGGAGGGATGTCAGCCACAGGCAAGGTGAACGGGCCAGCTCCGGGGACGTCCGGCAGGTACGGCGGCAACGGGTCGTGCACGGTCTTCGTCGGCGGCAGCCCACTGACCGCGTCGGGCAAGTACGGCGGCGGGACGTCAGTGACCGGCACAGTCGACCCAGCAGTCGACCCACCAGAGGCACGCGGCAGTTCCGGCGGCAACGGGTCGGCGACCGTCGTGGTCGGTGGGAGCGCGCCGACTGCCTGCACCGGCACAGGCGTCGTGGGCTGTGGTGTAGGCACCTGCGTCGGCCCGGCAGCCTCAGGAGCATCCTGCGGGGCAGTCGCTTGCGGTGGGGTGGGCGCTTCAGGGCCGGTAGCCGCTGCCTGTGCGGTCGACGTGTCCTGGCTGTCGTCAGTGGTGGAACCCTCGCGTGACGTACCGCGCGGCTGTGGGTGCCGCAGCCAGAAGGCGCCGGGCCTGGTGAACACCGGGACCACACCTCGCGGGAGGTTGAGCCCCGGTGGCGTCTCGTCCTCCCCTGGCTCCCCTGCCGCCTGCGGCACCACGAGGAAAGCCCCGTCACGCGGGTCGACGAAAACGTAGTTGACCGCTGTGCCTGGGCGGTCCGGGGCGACCTCGAGCTGGGTGACGAACACCAGGGGCCCGTGCCGTCCGACAGGCCAGTACTCCTCGTGCAGCCACTGCGGAGGGTCACCCAACGACCGGAAACGGTTCTTCACACGTCGACGCACCAGGTCTTCGACGTCACCGTCGGTCTCGGCGGTGCACTCCTTGAGCAGGAGGGCAAAGTAGGGCACAGGGATCTTCAGCCACGGTTCTTGGACCTTGGTCATCAGGGGTGCGAGCTTCTCGGCGAGCTCCACCCGCTTCTCGTACCGGTCCGTGGGGCGCACGTTGATGCCCTGGGCACGCAAGAACTGGTCGAGCAGCTGCTGGGCACTGTGCACCTGCGCCATGTCCTGCCAGGCGACCCGCAGCAGCGTGCCCAGCAGGTCCTGTCCCGCAGGCCCGTCCACACCACCACCAGAGGCCAGGTACTCGCGCAGCGGGAGGTTGCGGTGCAGCAGCTGGACGAACACGCCCAGCGGCATCGTCCCTGTGACGAACTGCTGGACAGTGGCGGTCTCACGCTTGCTGGTCATCGTTCCTCCATCGACGGACGCGCGTTGGCCAGTGTATCTGCGGGTGAGCGGACACCAGCCCGTGTTGCCGCACAGTAAGTACTGTCAGCGTGCGGCGACCTGCACATCACCGGTGAACCGGTAGCCAACCCCCGCGACGGTCTCGATCTGTGCTGTGCACCCCCGTAGTGCCTGCCGCAGCTCGGAGACCCTCGCGTCCACCGAGCGGGTCGATGTGGGGAAGTCGAACCCCCACACAGCGTTGAGCAGCTCTTCGCGTGAGTGCAGCTCTCCGGGACGGGTGACCAGGTAGTCCAGCAGCAACCAGGCCCGCGGGGTCACGACGATATCGCGCCCGTCGAGGGTGACCTGGCGGGTGATGCGGTCCACGTGCAGGCCCTGGCACACCAGTGCCCGCGCGGTGGTCAGCGGCTGCCCGGCGACCTGGCGACGCAGCAGCGCGCGCACCCGGCTCAACAGCTCACGTGGGTCACAGGGTTTGTTCAGGTAGTCGTCGGCGCCCTCGTCGATGGCCGCGGCCCGGTCCGTCGGGTCACCAGCCTGCGCGAGCAGGAGGACCGGCGTCCACGCCCCCTGGGCCCGAATCCGCCGCACCATCTCGCGCCCGTCCATCACTGGCATGGACACGTCCGCGACGACGACGTCAGGGTGGTGCGCCTCGTACGCCGCCAGGCCTTGCACACCGTCAGCCGCGACGACCACCACGAACCCAGCTTGTTCGAAGAACTGCGACAGCACCGAGGTGACCGCCTCGTCGTCGTCCACCAGCAGCAGGTTCTGCCGGGCCTCGACGCCCGCAGGTGGGTCTACCAGGGGCGAAACCATATCCCTGCCAGCTCCTCACGCCCCCGGCATCGTCCGACGAGAAGTATCGCCCACTGCCTCCTGGCTTGACCAGTCCCGAGAGCCAGCGAGCCACCGACCAGTCCCGAGAGCCAACGAGCCGCGGGAACCTTTTCGCCCCTTCTGTGCATCACAGTGGACGCCATAGCATGCAGCCGCGAAGGAGAGCGTGATGGGTCGCAGGGCCAAACAGCTTCGGCGGTGTGTGGTGGTCACGCTGCTGCTGGGGGCGGTGCTCGCGGTCGCCGCGTGCGACCCATCGGTGTTCGACGACAGCCAGGGCCAGGGCCAGAACCCGGGCCAAGGCGGCGGTGGCGACGCCCGTGGCGGGACCCGGGTCGACAGCCCCATCGTCGGGGAGTGGCACAGCTCGAGCGCCGTCGCCGACTTCCTGTACAGCCAGCGTGACCTGACCACCTATGGCGGCGGTGGGACGGGTACGGGCTACTGCTTCCGCGCAGACGGCACCTACACCTCCTACATCGTCACGACGGGGTACGGCCTGGGGTCGCTGGCCGGGTGGGTGATCGAGGACGGCAAGTACAGGATCGAGGGGAACCAGGTCGTCATGTACGACAGGTATGCCACCGCCGTCAATTCAGACGACCCAGAGTCCTCACGTGGGCGCCAACCGCAGAACGGGAACAAAGAGCGCACCTTCGAGGTGCTGGCCAACGGGAACCTACAGATCCAGAACACGACGACGTACGCGGACGGGACCGTCGGGTTCGACGTCCTCGTCCGCTCGTCCAACGAGAGCGACTTCGCCAACCTCCGCAACTGAGACAGGAGAAAGACCATGAGACTCCGCACCAAGCTCGGACTGCTCGCCGTCTTCGTGGCTGTGGTCGTGTCACTCACCGGGTGCGACCCGTCCATGTTCGACGACCCGGACCAACGCACGACCAACGGTGGCGACAACGGCGGTGGCGGCGGTGGCGGCAACCAGCAGGTTGTCAACAGCCCCATCGTCGGAGAGTGGCACACCTCGAGCATGATCGCCGACTTCCTGTACTCCGCGCAGGACTTGAGCTCGTACGGCGGCGGCGGCACAGGCGAGGGGTACTGCTTCCGCACAGACGGCACCTACACCTACTACATCATCACCACCGGGTACGGCCCAGGAAGCATGGCAGGGTGGGTTGTCGAGGACGGCAAGTTCAGCGTCGAAGGCAACCGTGTCGTCCTCTCCGACAGGTACGCCAGCTATACGAGCACGAAAAACCCGTCCAACTCGTACAAGAACAAGAAGCAAGAGGGCACCTACTACTACGAGTTTGAGATGATTTCCAACGACGAGGTGAAGATCCAGAACACCGTCACGTACGAAGACGGATCCATAGGCGCCGACGTGTTCACCCGCTCCTACGAGAACTCCAACTTCGACGGCCTCCGCGGATGATCTGACCTCCCACTCGTGCACCGGGAGCGTCTTCAGTCCCACGACGACGAGCACACAGCCGTCGGGAACCTGGGCCTCGGACGCGACGTGGTCATGGAGTTCGGTCTGTTGCGAGACCTGCCCAAGCACCATTCATACCCCAGACGCAGGCACGGTGGTGCACCGGTACCAGAACTCGCTGCTGTGACATCATGAGGCGGTGAGCTACCAGCCCTTCCCTTCGTTCGCCGACTGGGACGAGGGTGTGGCGGACATCGACCTGTCGATCATCGACAGGGTCGCGGACCGTCTGGTCGTGACGAGACGGTCGGCTTCGGCACAGGCGCTCGAGGCTGTGATGACCGAGACGCTGCGCACTGCTGCTGTCGACACCGGGGCGATCGAGGGGCTCTACAGCACGGACCGGGGCTTCACCCGGACTGTCGCGACCCAGGCTGCGGCGTGGGAGCTGGCCGCCGACGAGAAAGGCCCGCACGTCCGCCGTTCTATCGAAGCGGCGATCAGCGGGTACGAGCTCGTGCTCGACGTGGCCACCACGAGGCGACCTGTTACTCAGGCATGGATCCGCGACCTGCACACCACGATGTGCGCCGAGCAGAAGACCTACCGCGTGTTCGTGCCTGCCCTCGACGGTTATCAAGACCGACCGTTGCCGCTGGGCGAGTACAAGCAGATGCCCAACAGCCCGACGAACCGGGCGACCGGCCAGGTCCACGACTACGCGCCCCCCGGTGACACACCCGCCGAGATGGCACGGCTGGTCGACGAGCTGGCCTCCCCCCGGTTCGGGGCGGCCCACCCGGTGGTCCAGGCCGCCTACACCCACTACGCGTTCGTGTGCATCCACCCGTTCGCCGACGGCAACGGCAGGATCGCCCGTGCCGTCGCCAGCGTGTTCGTGTACCGACGGCCGCTGGGCGTGCCGCTGGTGGTGTTCGCCGATCAGCGCGACACCTACCTCGACACCCTGGAAGCCGCAGACGTCCACCAGTACGCACCGTTCACCCAGTTCCTGCGCGACCGGGTGGTCGACACAGTCAACCTCGTCGACCTGTCCCTCACCCGAGCCGAGCGCCCAGACACCGCCGCCATCGTTGGTGCTTATTCCCGTGACGCGTCGCTGCACGAGGCCGCAGCGCGAGTGGCTGGCCTGTGCCAGGAACGCCTAACCTCGGCGCTGACCACGTACGACCTCCCAGACCGCCTGCGCCTGCGCGTCTCCGTCGTGCCTTGGAGTGACAACGACCCACAGCCTCTCGAGGGGTACGTCCCCACCGACAACACCATCGTCGTCACGTCGAAACCGGTCACAGAACGACACCCCGTCTTCGTGAACGAGCTCGGAAAAGACCAGGAGGACATTCTCGTCGTCGGCACGCCACACCTGCGCGTCTGGCTCCGTGAGATCGACCCTGCCGTGACCTCGACCCTCACCACCAAGCTCGACCTGTGGGCCGACCAGGTCGCGGCCCAGTTCGTCGCGAAGATGAACGAGACCCTGGCCTGACTAGAGGTACTGCCACCCCTGGCGAGCCACCTGGGGCAGAGAACTATCAGCCACGTCCGGTACACGGTACAAAGGCCGCGTCGCTCGGCGAGGCGTAGGTCACAAGCACATCCTTCCAGTCCAAGACACCGACAACATCGCGCTTCCTCTTGGTCCCCAGCCTGGTCCCGTGCTTTGCAGGAATCCACGGATTTGGTGTCTGACCTGTGCGTACTATTGGTGGACCTTCCTACGCGCTTCTCAAACCTCCGCCAGCCTGTCGGAGCCCTGATCAGACGTAGTCTTCGAGGTAGGAAGCCTCTAGGAGGTCGCCGTGTGCGGACCTGGATCGCCGACGACCGCGGCATGGTGCGCGAGGATTCGGTGAAGTCTCAAACACTGCCACTGGGTTCACCCGGTGCGGTCGAACCGTAGTCGTCTGTACCCGGGCATGCGGCGCTGCAGGGATGGGTTCTCCCAGCGCCTGGCGTAGGTGTCGGTACGGGCACGGAACAGGTCCAGGTACAGCGCGAGCTTGCGCTGCGTCGGGCTGGCCATCGACACCAGCCCGTGGCGCACCGGAGCCGCCAGCTGCTCAGCCACCGGTGACGTGTCCTGCCCGCCCAGCTCCAGCAGCCGGGCCAGGCGTGTGTTCTCGGTCCGCAGCCGGTCCCGCTCAGCCCGCAGCTCGGACAGCTCGTGGCGCAGGTCCGAACCTGCGGCGTCATGATCGTCACGAAAACTCACTCCCGTCATCCTGCCAGCAGGCGCTCCACATGCTGAGGGCCACTGCCGCTGCACGGCACGGTGAAGAACTCGATGTCTGTCGACCCCAGGCCCCGCTCGTGGGTACAGACCAGGGCCGACAGCATGTGGGTAGGGAGGATCGTCGGTGACACACGCTACGCAGCCCTCAGAGCAAGGCTTCGGCTTCGTTCCGTCACCGTGGTGGGACGGAAGTGGTCGGCTCCGTGCTCAACAACCGGTTCGAGCTGCGTGACCACGTGGGGCACGGCGGGACGGGCGCAGTGTTCCGCACGTGGGACCGGCGACTGGAACGCATCGTCGCGGTCAAGGTGCTCGAACCAGAGACGGTCCACGACGACCCCCGCGCACCGGAGCGGTTCCGGGCCGAGGCGTTGATCGTCAAGGACCTGGACGAGCATCCTGGCCTGGTCACGATCTTCGACACCAGTATTCCGGCTACCGTGGCCCGGATGCGTAGCTCACCCTTCTGATATCTCCTGCCTGGTAGAACCCGTACGGTAAGAGACTCGCTTTCGAGCGTCATGCAGGAGGACCTGCAGGCGATCTTCCAGCTCCTTCTTTGGCAACAGTTCGGTCCAGTACTCAGCGACCACAATGTTGTCCTTGTGGAGTTCCATCAACTCCACCTGGTCGCGGTTCGCCGAGGTGCACAGGATTAGGCCAATCGGCGCCCCTTCCGCTTTTCCGCGCTCGTACCTGTCGAGCCACTTGAGGTAGAACTTCATCTGTCCCTCGTACTCGGGGACGAACTCGCCGATCTTCAGGTCGACAGCGACCAGCCGGGACAGCGGACGCGAGTAGAAGAGCAGATCGAGGTGGTAGTCTTTGTCGCCCATCGGCATCCGCACCTGGCGCCCGACGAACGCGAAGCCTCGCCCGACCTCCAGCAGGAACGCTTCCAGGTCGCGGAGGATGGCCTGCTCCAGGTCGGCTTCCAGGTACGAGCCCTTCAGCCCCAGCATGTCCAAGAGCATGGGGTCCTTGAAGGCGTCCAGGGGCACAGCTGACCCTGGTGGGATCTGCGAGTTGGCGATCTCCCGGCGTTCGAACGCCTTGCGGGCGATAGCCTCACGAAGGTCTCGCACGCCAAGGCGCTTGGCCGCGACCTCCTCGGCGTAGAACAGCCGTGCCTCCTGGGACTCCAGCGGGAGCAGCTCCCTGATGTGCGACCAGCTCAACTGGTGCGACAGCGTCGCACTCGTCTCGTCGGAGAACTCTCGGGCGAACTTCACCATCCGGTTGAGGTTGCTCCGGTCGTAGCCTTCTCCGTGGCGGGCAGTCAGCCTCTCCGACAAGGTAGACACGATCTGCTTTCCGTAGTCGGCGCGGCCTCGGTGCAGGATCTCGACGTGGATGAGGCGGCCCATGCGCCAGTTGGCCAGCACCGAAACGGTGTTGGCGTGGTAGGCGATCACGGCACGGGCCTCGTCGATCAGCCGTACAGCGGCCTCAAACAGACCGTCATCACCAAGAGGAGTGCCTCCGGGCACAGGTTCGAGCTCAGTCACGTTGTGTCCAGACTCCAGTCGACGAGTCGAGATGCCCAAGAGACACCGGACTGGTGCGACGTGTCGCACCAGTCCGGCCGCGTGCAGTCGCCTCCACCATCAGTTCCTTTCCAGTAGTGGTTGCGGCCCCGTGCGCTCGTCCCGACCGACGAGACGTGAGCCTCAGGCGCGCCTCCGAGGATAAGCCCTGCCAGGCTGGTGACGAGCACCCGACGAGACCCACGGACGACGCCCACGTAGGTGGGCACCCCCTTCGACCTTCACGCGGTCGTTCTCAGACGCCACCCGACCGACCGACTCACCCCAACGTCAGAAAACGACTAGCACGTCGCTCGCCGACCGGCAGGCACCCCCCAGGGGCGGTCAGCGCACAGAGACCGTCTGGCCGTGACAACGGCCAGGGGCGCCCTCCGACTACAGCTGCCACATCCCCGACACGCTACTGGACGCTCTGCTCGACCTGGGTACCAACGGCCCCACGCCTCCCTCGCTGTTGCGTCCTCACAACGACGCGGCCACCAGCACCGAGGCATGCAGTGCTGGTGGCCGGACATCACAGGTCGCGTGTATGAACGCCGAACCTACGGTGGACTCCACCTCCGGAAGTTCGAGATCCAACCCGACAGGTCAGAACCCCACTTCCACTAGCACCGCGAACACACCGAGTTTATCACAGACCCCACGCTTCGGCAAGGACGCAGCAGCAGCAAATCGCACCAAAATGGATCAAACAACCACATCCACAAGCACTCTGACCTTCGACCTATCAGGTGTCCAACCTGCGAGCCGATCCAAGCGCAAAGTCCCCGCAGCCATCCGCCGCCAGATCGCTGCCGACCGCATGGCCGGAGCCAGTATCCGCGACCTGACCGAACGCTACAACCTGGCCAGATCGTCCGTACAGAACATCCTGTCCAAGGAAGGTGTGCCGCCCCGTCGTGACCTGATCGGTGAGCAGCACCGTGCTGAACTGGAACGTTTACGTCGCCAAGGTCTGTCCGCCGCTCAGATCGCTACGCGGTTCGGGGTGAGTGCTTCTACGGTGTTGCGGGCTATGGGGAGGATGGGGGTGTGAAGGCACGAGCGGACTAGACCACGCTAGGAACGCTTGCGCAGCGTGACGTACAGACCGGCAGACAGGACGTGCGCGTATGATGAACAGGTGGTGTCAACCACTCCCATCTTTGCCGCCCATACGCATTCACCGTCTCGAAAACGTTGGCACACTCATGTACATTGCCGTCCGAATACTTGCGATTGTCTGCAATCCAAATAACTCTGTACATACTACCTATCTCCTCCATCGTCAGAGTATCGCTTACCAAGCATAGCGACTATTCGTCCCTTCATACGGTTGTAGATAAAACAGACTCGACTACGATCAGATTCTTGTGCATGATCTTCGATTTCCGCTAGACAGCAGTCGTCTACTTCTTTGATTTCTTCTAGAATCTCACATAGAGGTACATGCTCCTTACCCATACCAAGAGCCCGCGGATCTTTCCATGGATCATCGAACCTGTTTATAAGTTCGGACAGTTCAATATTGGCAGGACTGTAACCATCTTCTACTAACTTATCCCATAATACGCTAGGAGCTCGATTGGGGCTCAACTGCTCCGTTGTCTGTTGAGTCCAATACAGCAAACCGGCACATAGTTGAGCCTCATCGCCCATCCCTGCGTTCTTCAATAATGGAGGCAGCTCAAAGATGGCATTCAATGGTTCTATTCTTCCGTAAGGCTGAATCGTGCGGAATACAGAGCCGATGTGAATCAAGGCCCATAGTACTATACGGATCGAGTCCTGATTTTTGCGGTCTGCGCTTAAAGCGTGCAAGAGGTCAACCAACGCTGTAGTGGTACCGTGACGACCAGTATCTCGCCCTTCCCACTCACGAGTAATAAGGCCAGCCCTTTTCACTAAATAGTGACAGCACATCAGAGTCAGATGGACTCTATCGGTCAAGGCATCGGAACCATTGATCTTCAACCACTTCTGTCTTATCTGATCTGCTCGCGACCGTTGCCAAGGCGATCGTGACACTGCACTTCCATGCACCTCGCCCAGCCTGACGGCAATCTCTCGTATCAGTTGGGCATAGAGCACTCGGTCACGCTGTCGTACAGCATCAAAAAGGACTTCGTGCACGGGACGTAACGGATCGACAGATCTAGATTTGATCCCATACAGCATCAAAGAGTACTCGACCTTGCCTTCTCCCGTCTGTCTCACTGATGTAAGCCCATACTCACGAGCCCTGGCACCTGTGAGACCGCGACACACTGTTCGCATTACATATTCAGGAACAAACCATTCGAACTGCAATAATACAGTGGGCACAAGTAGGGCGATTTCCAACATACCAAGGAGAGTGATAGCGGCAATGACTCTAAGGCTGAGTTGGGTATTTGTAACATAGCCCGATGCCACCCACGCTCCCAGGCCGCAGCACAATGCAGTCAATACAACTGAAGTAAGAATCACGTTGCTTCGATATAAAATCCTTAATCTCTGTGCGCGCGCGCCGATACCAGACAACTGTGCCGTAATAAAAGCGGTCGCGATAGATAATGATCCTATCGTTGCAACCACTTGGAGGAGTCCAAACAGCCCCGATCGAATCTCGCCGAGAGAACTATTTTTCCCTACGATCATATGAGGATTTATCATTCCGGCTGCAAGCAACGACGCAGTAAGGACTAGCATCACCCGAAAAGTCCAACGTCTTGCAAAAGGAAGCACCCTACGTCGGTTTCCTAACTCACTACTAGATCCAATATTCGCCCGATCCTCGCCATTGCTTCGGGTCTCTCGATGAGGTCGTTCATGAGCAAGTGGCTCCCCTTCGGAACCCTCTCAACTACGATGGTCTCTGCGCTTGTTGCGCTTCGAGTTAGTTCTGACACGACTCCCTTTGGAATTATTTTGTCATCAGAACCAATTACGATTCCAACACGACCTTCATACTGAGATAGAAGTTGAAACGCATCTGATGACATCCAACTTCCTTCTTTCCGAATCGTTTCGCTGAAGGCGCTCCCAAAGGGCTGATCGTATGCTTCTGCTGCATAGATCGCGGGGTAGAACAGAAGTATCACAGGAAATTTGTGTTGCACCCCGATTCGGATCGCTATCTCCCCACCCATGCTGAACCCAACGACTGCACACCGCCCATTTAGAACAGACAACGCTGCCTCAGCCTGTTCATGCCTCATACGTAGAGTAGTGCCTTCGAGGTCACCCCCAGTTTCTCCGTGCCCAACAAAGTCAAATGCATACGAGCCATGCCCGAGTGACTCCAACATGTCAGCAATTGGTCGCCCACGCTGCCTCGTGGCCTTGCCTGCGCCATGCAGTAGCAGAGAATCTATCGTCGACCCCATGTGCGAGACGATAGTCCCACGCAAGACGGTGTCGCGGTATGAGAGGTAGTCTTTCATGCCACTACCATGCCTCCACTAGCCACGACTCTGCACTGGAACGGCGATGACGCGACCTTCTTAGATCGGAGGCAACGTACAGACGTCTTAACCAACGATTGTGATCGTCCGCCGAATACTTGAACCTCGACCGCCCATGTGCCACTCTCGTGTTGTCAACCACTAGGTGATCGCCCGGCTCAAGCACAACACCTACTATGTTGTCTTCAAGCATTGCAATGAACTCCTTCACGGTTCCTTCTGCCGTGTCTGGCGCCAAAATCGGCTGAGCAGCGTTGATGCGGAAGTATGGCTTGTCTCTCAACCCGTAGAGCAACGGTTGCCGTTCAACAGACGAGTATTCGTGATGGCTAACATTGGGCATGATCTGAAATTCTGATTCAAATAACCTGTCGAAGTCTGAGGTCACAATTCTGCTGTCGTAAGCCGCAAGGGTTGTCGCGGCCTGAGCATCGTTGTACCGACACTGTAGAGCCAAAATCTCACCCGCGAGACTTGAAAATGCATCCTCAGTATGGAGACCAAAATCGATCTTCGATGATCGACTCGATAATTCACTTTCAAATCCTGCTACTGGAATTACGTCGTTCTGGAGGTAGCCGTTCTGTATGGAAGACCATGTGAATGGGTAGCCCATTACATTTGCCATGACCAATGCGAGAACGTCCCAGAATCCTGCTTCTTCTTGGAGACCCGGAGGCCGGTGTGTTTTAGGACAGTCTGGGATTTCTGGAAGAAAAGCAGGATCAATTGATACGACAACAGCATGGGCTTTCTCGTGGATGATTGATCTTTGGACTACATCACGAATCTCTGACGGAACCCTGGACGCGGCGAGATGGGACGGCCAGTACACCTCACCCAACGGTGCAACATCTCGATTTCCTAGAACAGCGTGGCACAACTCAACAATCTCATCGACCTGATCTTTCTTAACGGCATGCCTATGTAGAATGACTGAGCTCATGATTCTTACCTCGTCCTTCTCTCGTTGGTCGTAAACCTACGCATCTCATCTTCCATCATCTACGCAGCGGAGTCATTAGTTTCGCCCCCCCCCCCCCCAATT
>WRET01000011.1 GCA_009779195.1 Micrococcales bacterium | reverse complement strand
GTGCGTGCGCTGGCAAGGCGACGGAGGAGAGCAGCACTGGAGGTGCTGCCGACGACGACGACGCCGCCAGCGTGCGTGCCGGGCGCGTCGCGGCGTGCGGGGGGTTAAGAGACACGCCCTAGGCCAGGCCCGGGAGGGGTTGTGGGGTGCCGCCCCAGGTGGTGGCTGCGGCGCTGGCGGTGCGCAGGTCGGACAGGATGTCGGCGCGCGCCCCGGGGTCGGAGCCGGCGAGGGCTGCGGCAGCGCCTTGGGCCACGGCTCGTTCCAGGTCGACCGCCAAGGTGCTGGCGGTCGCCGCGTCGGACAGGTTCGCAGGCAGCTGGTACTGGGCACGACGGGGGTCGTCGCCGGTGCCGTCGACACCGCTGGCACGCGCCCAGGTGGCGGCCTGGGCACGGTGGTGCTCGGCCGACTCCACCGCCGTGGTCCGTAGCTCGGAGCTGGCCGGAGCCTGGGCGGCGATGACCTCGAAGGCGTAGCCGGCCTGGTCGTGGGCCAGGACCAGGGCGCTCGCCTGGACGCCGAAGCGCTTCAGCGGTCCGGCGACGGACGGGAGGGTGTCGACCGGGTCGTCGCGGTCGCGGGCCGCCGGTGCGGTCTTGGGGACGGCGACGCCCAGTGCCTGCGCCAGGCGGACGGTCAGCTCCCCGCGTGAGGTGGTCACCGAACCGAGCACCCGGGCGAGGTCGCCGTCGTCGACGACGTCAGTGGCGGCCCCGGCGGTGCTCGTAGCAGTGGCCAGCTGGTCGAGCAGGTCGGTGGGGGTGGTCGCCACACCGGTGGGCGTGGTGGTGGGCGTGGCGGACGGGTCGTACGTCTCGCCCAGCGCCTCGACATGGGCGGCGCAGAACGTGGCGATGTCGTCCAGCACAGGCGCGACGGCCTCGTCAGCGGTCGCTGACAGCGCCGAGGCGGCGTCAGCCAGGGCTGTGGCGTCGGCGACGGCCCTGGCCCGGGCGTGCTCCGACACTCCGGGAGTCACCGGCGCAGGGTCAGGGGTCTCCAGGCGCAGCCCGCAGCCGACCAGCGCGGCGCAGCACACGGCCACCACGGTGGCGCGGGCGAAAAAGTTCGTCATCACCGCCGATCTTGCCACTTCCGGACGTCGATTTGGCCCCTCCACTACCCTGGGCATGAGAACAACACCTGAACAGCCCGGAGGAGGTGGTCATGGATATCGACATGCAAGCCCTGCGCCTGGTGGAGCACGAGCGGGGGATCGCCCTGGACGTGCTGGTCGGCGCCATCGAACAGGCCCTGCTGTCGGCGTACCAGCACACCCCCGGCTCGTTGGAGCACGCCCGGGTCGAGGTGGACCGCAAGAGCGGGCACGTGATGGTCTGGGCACGCGAGTCTGCCGAGCCTGAAGGCGACGAGCCGGCGCCGCCGGTCGGCGAAGAGTTCGACGACACCCCTGAGGGGTTCGGGCGGATCGCCACCGCCACTGCACGCCAGGTCATCGTCCAGCGGTTGCGCGACGCCGAGGACGACCAGGTGCTCGGCCAGTTCCGCGGCAAAGAGGGGGAGGTCGTCGGCGGGGTCGTCCAGCAAGGACGCGACCCGCGTACCGTCCAGGTCGACCTGGGGGGTACCGAGGCTGTGCTGCCCGCCCACGAACAGGTGCCCGGGGAGAAGTACGCCCACGGCGACCGTATCCGCGCCTACGTGCTGGAGGTCACCCGGGGGTTGCGCGGCCCGCATATCGTCGTCTCGCGCACCCACCCTGACCTGGTGCGCAAGCTGTTCGAGCTGGAGGTCCCCGAGGTCGCCGACGGGACGGTGGAGATCACCGCGGTCGCCCGTGAGGCCGGGCACCGCACGAAGATCGCCGTGCGGTCCACGGTGGCTGGGGTCAACGCCAAAGGGGCGTGCATCGGTCCTATGGGCAACAGGGTGCGTGCGGTGATGACCGAGCTGCAGGGGGAGAAGATCGATATCGTCGACCACTGCGACGACCCGGCCCAGATGGTCGCCAACGCGTTGTCGCCAGCCCGGGTGGTGTCGGTGACCATCGTGGACGAGGACGCCAGGGCTGCCCGCGCCCTCGTCCCGGACTACCAGCTGTCGTTGGCTATCGGCAAAGAAGGCCAGAACGCCCGCCTCGCGGCCAAGCTCACCCGGTGGCGGATCGATATCCGCCCTGACACCGAGGCCACCCAGGTGGACCAACCGTCCGGTGTCAGTGCTGATGGTGAGGTTTTTGAGCCTGTGACCGGCGCCGACCCGCAGCCGTTGGCGGCAGCGGCGGCCGAACCCGCCCCGGACGCGCCGGTTCGTGGTCTCCAACTGTGACCAGGCGCGGTAGACTCTCCGCGGCCGGGTCCCGTACCCGCCACTCCATGCCAGACCGGCGCCCCCCGCAGGACATCGTGGTTTCCGAGGTGCCCGCGGGTCCGGTGCGGACGTGCGTGGGGTGTCGAGAACGAGGCTCGCGCTCGTCCCTGCTGAGGGTCGTCCTGGTCACCGACAACGCGGGCTCGCCCGCCACGGCGCTTGACGAGGCCGCCCGACTGCCCGGACGGGGTGCCTGGTTGCACCCGGACCTCGACTGTCTCGCCCTCGCGCAGCGGCGCAAGGCGTTCGGACGGGCCCTGCGTCACGCAGGACCGCTCGACACCCACGCGCTCGACGAAGCGGTGGCGCAGGTGGTCGCAGCCCGGGCACCGAGCGCCGGACCACACACGACAAGGAAGCGGGTTGACGAAGCCGATGGCTGCCCGATGAGTACGCACCGATGAGTGCGCAGCGATGAACGCCCCGTACTAGACGGCCCCACCCTGATCTCGGGTAGGGGACCGAGACAGGAGAGATGTGGCCAAGGTCCGCGTCTACGAGCTTGCCAAAGAGCTCGGTGTTGACAGCAAGGCCCTGATGGCGAAGCTCAATGAGCTAGGCGAGTTTGTGCGCTCGCCGTCGTCGACGATCGAGGCCCCCGTGGTGCGCAAGCTGCGTGCCGCCTACCCAGCCGAGCCCCCGACCCCCGAACCCTCTGCGCCTGAACCCACGGCGCCAGCGCCTCCGGCGGACAAACCTGCGCCGCAGCCGGTCGCCCAGGTCTCCCAGCCACCTGCCCCGCAGGTCGAACCGCCGGCGCCCGAAGCAGCGCCGGAACCGGTCGCCGAGGTCGTCGCCCCCGCACAGGAGGCGCCAGCGGCCAAGACCGCCCACAAAGGACCGGCCAAGGAGCTCCAGGATGTCGCCGAGGCACCCGAAGCTGGCTCCAAGGAGTCTGGTCCTCGGCCCGGCCCACGCCCGCAGGCGCGTCCGGGTAACAACCCGTTCGCGCCGTCGCAGGGTATGCCGCGCCCAGGTGAGCGTGGCGACCGCGGCGAACGTGGTGATCGCGGTGACCGTGGAGACCGTGGTGACCGCGGAGACCGCGGAGAACGTGGCGAGCGCAGCCGCTCCGGTGGTCCGCGGCCGGGCAACAACCCGTTCGCGCCGTCGCAGGGTATGCCTCGTCCAGGAGAGCGTCGCAGTGGTGGCGCTGGCTCCTCTGACCGGCCTGGTGGCCCGCGGCCTGGTGGGCCGCGTCCCGGTGGGCCTCGTCCGAACCCTGGCATGATGCCTGGCCGCACACCGAGCACGACGGGACGGCCTGGCGGCCGCTCCGGTGGTCCCGGTCGTGGTGGCGGTGGCGGTGGCGGGTTCCGTGGTGGCCCTGGTGGCGGCGGACCCGGTGGGGGACCTGGTGGTGGTGGTTTCGGTGGTGCTGGCGGCCGTCCTGGTGGCGGCGGCGGGCGTCCTGGTGGCGCCGGGCGCGGTTCGACCCAGGGCGCTTTCGGGCGCGGTGGCGGGCGTCCCGTGCGTGGGCGCAAGTCCAAGCGGGCCAAACGCCAAGAGTTCGAGCAGATGCAGGCTCCGTCCGTCGGCGGGGTGATGGTCCCGCGCGGCAACGGTGCGACCGTGGTGCGCCTGAGGCACGGGTCGTCGCTCAACGACTTCGCCGACAAGATCGACGCGAACCCTGCGTCGCTGGTCACAGTGCTGTTCCACCTCGGTGAGATGGCCACGGCGAACCAGTCGCTCGACGAGGACACCTTCGCCCTGCTCGGCTCCGAGCTGGGGTATTCGGTCGAGATGATCTCCGCCGAAGAAGAAGACCGCGAGCTGTTGGAGACTTTCGCCATCGACCTGCGCGCCGAAGAGGCCGCCGAGTCCGACGACGACCTGCAGCCACGTCCGCCGGTCGTCACGGTCATGGGCCACGTCGACCACGGCAAGACCAAGCTGCTCGACGCGATCCGGTCCACCGACGTGGTCGCCGGTGAGGCCGGCGGTATCACCCAGCACATCGGTGCCTACCAGGTCAAGACCACCCACGAGGACGCCGAGCGCAAGATCACGTTCATCGACACACCTGGTCACGAGGCGTTCACCGCTATGCGTGCCCGTGGTGCCCAGGTGACCGACATCGCGATCCTCGTGGTCGCCGCCGACGACGGCGTCATGCCGCAGACGATAGAGGCGCTCAACCACGCCCAGGCTGCTGGTGTGCCGATCGTCGTCGCGGTGAACAAGGTCGACAAAGAAGGCGCCAACCCCGCCAAGATCCGCCAACAGCTCACCGAGTACAACCTCGTGGCTGAGGAGTACGGCGGCGACACCATGTTCGTGGACGTCTCGGCCAAACAACGCCAAGGTATCGACGACCTGCTCGAAGCGGTGCTCTTGACCGCTGACGCGGCGCTGGACCTGCGTGCCAACCCCGACAAGGACGCCCGCGGCGTGGCTATCGAGGCGAACCTGGACAAGGGCCGTGGTGCGGTGGCGACCGTCCTGGTCCAGTCCGGGACGCTCCAGGTCGGCGACGCGGTCGTGGCCGGGACGGCCTACGGGCGTGTGCGGGCCATGTTCGACGAGCACGGCGATCCGGTCGCTACGGCTACGCCCGCCCGTCCGGTGCAGGTGCTCGGGTTGACGTCGGTGCCTTCGGCCGGGGACACGTTCATCGTCGCCCCCGACGACCGCACCGCCCGCCAGATCGCCGAGAAACGCGAGGCCGCCGAACGTGCAGCCCTGCTGGCCAAGCGCCGCAAGCGCATCAGCCTCGAAGACTTCACCCAGGCCCTGGCTGCCGGGAAGGTCGAGACGCTCAACCTGGTCATCAAGGGTGACGTGTCCGGTGCTGTCGAGGCCCTCGAAGACGCCCTGCTGAAGATCGACGTCGGTGAGGAGGTCGCCTTGCGCGTCATCCACCGTGGTGTCGGCGCGATCACCCAGAACGACGTCAACCTGGCCACCGTGGACAACGCGATCATCATCGGCTTCAACGTGAAGTTCGCCGAACGGGTCGAGGACCTGGCCGACCGCGAGGGCGTCGACGTGCGCTTCTACTCGGTCATCTACCAGGCCATCGACGATGTCGAAGCAGCCCTCAAAGGCATGCTCAAACCCGAGTACGAGGAGGTGCAGCTCGGTACCGCGGAGGTGCGCGAGGTGTTCCGCTCGTCCAAGTTCGGCAATATCGCCGGGTCGCTGGTCCGCAGCGGCGAGATCCGTCGTGGTGCCAAGGCGCGTGTCCTGCGTGGCGGGAAGGTGATCGGGGACAACCTGACCATCGACTCGCTCAAACGCTTCAAGGACGACGCCACCGAGGTCCGCGAAGGCTACGAGTGCGGTATCGGCCTGGGCTCGTACAACGACATCACCATCGACGACGTCATCGAGACCTTCGAGATGCGGGAGAAGCCAAGGACTTGACCACGCTAGTACCCTGTCGCGGACCGGCGTCTGGGGGTGCGACAGGGTACGAGTGTCGCGTGTGGGAAGTTCTTGACGGGTTGTGGTGCTGGGCGGATGTGTCGCGCCAGGCGAGGAGGAGAGCCTCACTGGAGGTGAGGCCGACGACGACGCCGCGACACGCCCGCCCAGTGCTGCAGACCGTCAAGAACTTCGTGCACGCGACACTAGACTCCATGTCATGACGATCACGCCGTACGGCTATCCAGGCCAGTACTACCCGCCGCCGGGCACCGTCCAGATCGGGGACATCCAGGTGCGGGACAACACGGTGTGGACACCAGCAGGTTCGTGCCCGCTGCCTGGTTCGCGCTGGTCGATGATGGACCACTCCATCATCGAACGACGCACTCCGACGTGGGCGCTGGTCGTGGCGATCGTCTTGACGGTCCTGTTCATCTGGACTCTGGTCGGCCTGCTGTTCCTGTTGTTCTTGCTCGTCAAAGAAGACCAGGTCAGCGGCTTCGTCGAGGTTATGGTCGCCAACGAAGAATCCCGGTTCACCTACCGCACCGTCATCCCGGTGACCCACCGGATGGTCGTCCCGTCTGTGCACAACCAGATGCGGCACGTCGAGATGATGGCGAACCAGCCTCAGTAGGTCCAGCCTCAGTAGATCCAGCCTTAGTAGATCATGGAGCAATGAGCGACAACCCACGGGCGCTGCGCCTGGCCGACCGGATCCAGCAGATCGTGGCGCAGATGATCGACACCCGCGTCAAAGACCCCCGGCTGGGGTTCGTGACGGTGACCGACGTACGTGTCACCGGCGACCTGCAGCACGCCGACATCTTCTACACCGTCCTTGGGGACGACGACGCACGTGAGGCGTCCGCGGCGGCCCTGGTCTCGGCGACAGGGCTGATCCGCACCGAGGTGGGCCGCCAGACGGGGGTGCGGTTGACCCCGTCGTTGACGTTCCACCTCGACGCGGTCCCCGAGACTGCTGCGCACCTGGCTGCAGCCCTCGACGAAGCCGCCCGCCGCGACGCTGAGCTGGCCCGCCTCGCCGAAGGTGCTACCCCCGCAGGTGACGCCGATCCCTACCGCCACCCGGACGACGATGAGTGAACCTCGTCGGCCCACCGCATCTGACGGTGTGGTCGTCGTGGACAAACCTGCGGGTTGGACCAGCCACGACGTCGTCGCCCGTATGCGCCGCCTCGCAGGCACCCGCCGCGTCGGCCACGCCGGGACCCTCGACCCGATGGCCACCGGTGTGCTCGTCGTCGGGATAGGCCGCGCCACCCGTCTGCTCACCTACATCACCGGTGCCGACAAGGAGTACCTGGCCACCGTCCGCCTCGGGCAGTCCACCACCACCGACGACGCCGAAGGCGAGACACTCACCCGAGCCGACGCCAGCACCGTCACCGGGGCAGACATCTCCACCGCTGTGGCCGCCCTGACCGGCGACATCATGCAGGTCCCCAGCGCCGTCTCGGCGATCAAGGTCGACGGCGTGCGTTCCTACGCCCGCGTCCGAGCAGGCCAAGACGTCGACCTACCCCCCCGCCCTGTCCACGTCGAGACCTTCGAGGTCACCGACGTCGGCCCGCCCGGTCTGGTCCTCGACGTCGACATCCGAGTCGTGTGCTCGGCCGGTACCTACATCCGCGCCCTGGCCCGCGACCTAGGCACCGCTCTCGGTGTCGGCGGCCACCTCACCATGCTCCGCCGCACCCGCGTAGGCTCCCTCACCCTCACCGAAGCCCGCACCCTCGACACCCTCACCGCCACCGACCCCGAAACCCCGATCTCGGTCACGTCCCCCGCGGCCGCTGCCCAGGCCGTCATGCCCACCCGCCCCATCACCGACGCCGAAGCCCAAGACCTGACCTTCGGCCGCCGCATCTCCCGCCACGACGAACCCGACGCCCACCCCGTCGCCGCCATCACCGACGACGGCACCCTCGTCGCCGTCCTCACCCCCACCGGCGACCACCTCCGCCCCCTGTTCGTCCTCACCCCATCGTGATCTCTTCTCGCCCTGTTTCCGCAGGCCAAAGGCAGTCCTGACAGTCCTCGCCACGGGCTGACTACGAACAAGACGGGCTCCGGCGAACCGTCCCCAGCCTTCGGATGTGCCTCGCTGCTCCCCAGAACCGAGCGGACTGGCTCCCACGGTGTTGACGCCCTGGTCACCATGGGGGTATAAGCGCATCTCTGGCCACAGACAGCCCACTGGTGTACCGTCGTTCAAGACGGAGTTTTGATCATATAGACAGGGAGCCGGATGATATGGCGATGCGCACCATCTCGTCGGCTCTGGCCCCCGTGCTCGCAGAGCTCGAGCTCGACCAACCTCTGGTCGTGACGTTGGCGGACCTAGAGTCCGTCCTGGCCCGCACCGGCCACACCAACCCGGCCAGCGCTGCCAAGGTCGCTTACGAGCTACAGCGCCGAGGCTGGCTCGGAACGTTGCGCACCCAGGGATCGTGGGAGTTCTATCCAGCCGCCCGCGCAGGCGCGTTCGGCTCTGGCGACCGGTTCGTCGAGCTGCGGGCGTTACGCCGCCGCGACCCGTTGTGGCCTGGGGTCCTGGCCATGGAGTCAGCGGCGTCGGTGCTCGGTCTGGCCCAGCGCCTGCCGAGCGCCGAGGTCATCGCGCTGCCCCGGGGTGTCCGGGCCCCAGACGCCCTGGGCGCGTGGCGCACCGTCCGCACGACGATCCCCGTCGTGGGCACCACGACGGTCTCCGACCTGCCCACCTGGAACCTGGAGGCTTTGCTGGCCGGTATCGCTTCGCGCCCGTCGAACTACCGTGACTTGCCCGGCATGGCCCAGTGGCTACCCACCATCACCCCAGACCTGCCCAGACTGCACCAGTGCCTGACCGGCGCGACGAACGCCGCCCGGCAACGCACCGCCTACCTGCTGTCCATCGCAGGTCTCCAGGAGGCCGCCCGCGAGCTCGTCAGCGCCAGACCGCGCCAGACCGCCTGGTTCGGTCCCCGGCGCCCCGGCGGCCACTACGACCACCCCAGCGGCGTCATCGACACCCTCCTGGCCCCCTACCTCACCACCACTGCCGCCGCATGATCACCGAAGGCCACCTGGTCCGCCACTACCAAGGTGCCCGCGGTGCTCGTGACGCCGCGCTGCTCGACATCGCCCAGGACCACGCTCTGCACCTGCTTGACGCGGCCGGCCTGTTCGACCGCGGCCTGGTTTTCAAAGGCGGCACCGCGCTGCGCAAGTACCGGGCTGGCAACGCCGGGCGGTTCTCCACCGACCTGGACTTCGCTGCACCTGGCGACGCTCTGGCTCTCGACGCCCTCGCTGCCCTCGACGGCACAGCGATCGACGGGTTCTCTTTCCAGGTCACCGGCCTCGGCGCTGAAGGGCGTCGAGGGGACCTGCACGTCGGCACACCGTTCGGCAGTCCCAACCTCGGCGCGAAGATCGAGCTGGCACGTCACCCGCTGAGCCTGGCTACGCACTGTCTGGAGCCTGTGCCGATGCCCATACACCGCACCTACTCGATCGAAGTGCCGACCGTCCCGGTCATCCGCCGTGAAGAAGCCGCGGCTGAGAAGCTCGCCCGGTTCCGGCGGGTCTGCCTCGTCCGCGACCTGTACGACCTGCAGTGGTTCGCGACACACAGCGTCATGGACGCTGACCTGGTCCGGAGGCTGTGGGTGCTCAAGACCTACCGGGACGTGGTTGTCGACCACCGCGGCGACAGGCCTTTCCACCCCGACGACGTGCTGTGCTCCCGCAAAGCCGCTGGGCTTGCTCACGAAGACATCGGCTACCTCACCCAACCGGTGCGGATCGACCGGTGGCTCGCCATCGTCCGGTCCCGGTACGCGTTCCTCGCTGACCTGCGGTCCGACGAGGCTCAGTGGTGCGCAGCCAACCCCCGCGACCTGCACGCTGTCACCACTGAGCTCGCCGCCCTCTCAACCCGGTAGGGGCAGCAGGTGTTCGTCCTGCGGGACGCCTGGCACGCTGGGTGGCGACGGTGGCAGGCTTGGCTCGTGGTGACAGATGTGATGGCAGAAAGGACCACAGTGCAGGTCTGGCGTGGTTTGGCGCAGGTGTCTGACGGGTTCGGGCCGTCGACGGTCACCATCGGCAACTTCGACGGGGTGCACCTGGGTCACCAGACCGTCTTGCGGCGGTTGGCCCAAGACGCCCAGGCAGCGGGGGTGGCGTCGGTGGCGATCACCTTCTCCCCGCACCCGTTGCAGGTCCACCGGCCCGACGACGCCCCGCCGCTGGTCACCGGTGACACCGACCGGCTCGAGCTGCTCGCCGCCACGGGTCTGGACGCGGTGCTGCTGGTCCACTACACCCTGGAGTTCGCTGCCCAGACGCCCGAAGACTTCGTGAAGACGTACCTGGTCGACGCCTTGCACGCCACGACTGTCGTGGTGGGCCGTGACATACGTTTCGGCTACCAGAACTGCGGCGACCTGTCGACGATGGTCGACCTGGGCGAAAAGTTCGGCTTCACCGTGCATGTCGTCGAGGACATCGCTGCCGCTGACGTGCACGCCGCACGCCGGTGGTCGTCCACGTGGCTGCGCGAGCTGCTGGCCGCCGGTGACGTGGTGACTGCCGCCCGGGTCCTGGGCCGCCCGCACCGTATCCGTGGCCTGGTCGTCCGGGGCGACTCGCGAGGCCACGACCTTGGCTACCCCACAGCGAACCTCCAGCCCGAGACCGCTGGTATGGTCCCCGCCGACGGCGTCTACGCAGGCTGGCTGCGGCGCACGCGCACCGCTGACGGCGAAGCGCTGACCGGTGAGCCCGACCTGCCGGCGGCCGTGTCCATCGGCACCAACCCCACTTTCGACGGCAAGCACCGCCGTGTCGAGGCCCACGTCCTCGACGGCGCCGGGGACCTGTACGGCGAAGAAGTCCTCGTCGAGCTCCTCGTCCGCCTGCGCTCCACCGTCCGCTTCGACTCCGTCGACGCCCTCAAAGCCCAGCTGGCCACCGACGTCGCCCAGTGCCGTGCCGCCTTGGCTGAGGCAACGGGCGAATAACCTTGTGCGGTGCCGTACACCCCTTGCTGTATCGACGAATAGAAGGATCAAGACGAAGTCTTGTTCGGTCTGGTGGAGCCTGGCCTGGCGGGATGCTCGTTCCTGGGGGTTGTCGGTGACCAGGGGACCCGCGGACAGCTCGGCCAGACTCCTCGAGATGGCCGGTGACCTGGTGGGCCAGGAGTCGGCGGGGCTTGGAGCGAGAGGCGCCAAGAATATCGTGTCTTGGTGATAACAGGGCATATGGGGTTATGGTGTGGCATTCCAGGTCTGTCGCTGAAGGAGGGGCCCGTGAAGAAGACCGTTGCCATCATCGGTGCTGTTGTGCTCGGGCTAGGTCTGGTCGCCGGGTGCAGCGGGAGCGGTTCGGACGCGCCGAAGCCTGCCGGGCCGGGCACCGGTGCCCCGGCCGGCACCGGTTCCGTCGGTGTCGGTCTGGTCGACCTCCAGCAGTGGGTCGACGACTACGCGGTGGCATCGGCTGGTCTGACCACGGCGCACTTCACCATGAGCGTGGATATGACGGACACGTCGACGGACGAGTCGCTGGAGGCGTGGGAGGCCGAGGGCGACATGGATGTCACCGACCCGGGCAACCAGAAGATCACGATGTCGTTGCACGAAGGCGCGCTGTGGGTCGATGTCGTCTACTTCGACGGCAAGGCATACCTGAAGCTGGGCAGCACCTATATCCAGCAGGACAGCCTGCCGGTGGGTGGTTGGGTGGGGTTGCTCGACCAGAGGGAGGCTTTCAAGAACCAGGTCACCAAGGTCCAGATGGTCGGCACCGAGCAGGTCACAGGGGTCGAGACCACGCACTACCTCGTCACCTACGAGACGGACAAGTTCGAAGGGCTCGTCCCGGGCTCACAAGGAACCGACACCGTCGATGTCGACCTCTGGATGGACGAGCAGACGATGATCGTCAAGCTGTCGACGATATACACGGTGGGCACTGTCGTGCTGACGATGGACGTGGTCTTCACCGACTTCGGCAAGGTTGTCTCCATCGAAGCGCCCCGGTAGGACGCGCAGGAGCGTGCTGGCCCAGACGGCGGGAGCCCGGGTCGGCCGCCAGAACTGTGGACCTGTCGACGAACGGTACGACCAGCCGCAGAGGTTCACTCTTCTCAGGACACCTGCTCGACCTTGGTGGTATCCACCCCGGTGACCGCCGCGACGCTGACGCCGGGCAGGTAAGGGTGGACTGGTGCAAAACGTCCGATATCGACATGTTCTGCGGCTAGAGTAAGCATGTCAGGTCGTCGTCCTGGGGAGGGGCAGTGAAGAAGCTACTGGTTGTGGTGCTGGCTCTGGGGCTGGGTCTGGTCGGGTGCGCCAAGGGGGACGACGGGGGAGGTTGGGGCGACGGGGCTGACTTCGGCGACTCTGGCGAAACCGCCGGTGCCGACCAGACGACGACTGGTGGGGGGGATACCGCCGAGTGGTTCGATGGCTACGTCGCGGCGACCGCCGCGATCACGACTGTCCACGTCGTGGTCGACCAGGAGGTCTCCACCGCTGGCCAGAACATGACGACCCACATGGAGATCGACATGGACGCCAAGGCTGGCGCCCTCTCGGCGCATGGGGACATGATCGGGATGGCGTTCACCATGGTGGTTATCGACGGCAGGGCGTATGTCGAGGTGATGGGTGTGACCCAGGAGGGGACCCTGGAAGAGATGGGTATGTCGGAGGGCGACATGAACCCGGCGTCTGATATCGAGCGTCAGCGTGCTGCGGTCACCAACGTCGAGATGGTCGGTTCCGAACGCGTCGGGGGCGTCGACACCAAGCGGTACACCCTCACCTACGACGTGGCCGAGATGAACAAGATCCTGGCTGAGAAGAACTCCGACGGCATCGTCACCGGTGACACGGTCACCTCTGACGTGTGGCTGGACGACCAGATGCGGCCCGTGAAGTACGAGTCCACCCTCACGGTCAACTCCAGCGGCGTGACAGGTGCGGTGCACCAGACGGCGCTGTACTCCGACTACGGCAAACCTGTGACCGTCAAAAAGCCGTAACCCGTGCAGTGTTGCGTGAGCGGGCAGTGCTGATCGTGTGGTGACGCTGGGAAGATCTGCCGGAGTGCCCGGTCGCGGTGTCGGGGCCGCGGTAGCGTCCAGATGTGTACGACGTGGCGATCATCGGTCTGGGACCGGCTGGCTCGACCTTGGCGCGGTTGCTGGGCGAACACCTGCGGGTGGTCGCAGTCGACCGCAAGCACCCGGCCGGTGACGACGGGTTCCACAAACCGTGCGGGGGGCTGCTCGCACCAGACGCCCAGAAGGCTCTGGCTGCCTGGGACCTGGCGCTGCCCACGTCAGTGCTCGTCGACCCGCAGATCTTCGCTGTGAAGACGATCGACCTGGCGGCCAAGCAGGTGTCGAGCTACCAACGGTTCTACCTCAACATGGACCGGCACCGGTTCGACCAGTGGCTGCGCTCGCTGGTGCCGGACCGGGTCGACGTCTACGACGACGCGGTGGCCTCGGGGTTCACCCAGGTCGACGGGCACTGGCAGTTCGTGGTGCGCCACGGCACGACGAGACGCACGGTGCGCGCCCGGTACGTGGTCGGTGCCGACGGCGCCCGTTCGGCAGTGCGCCAGGTGGTCCGGCCGCAGTGGGCCGGACGGCACTACACGGCTATCCAGCAGTGGTTCACCGACCCGGTGGCCGACCCTGTCTTCTTGTCGGTGTTCGACCCGAGCGTCACCGACTCCTACGCGTGGGGGTTCGCGAAGAACGAGCACTTCGTCTTCGGCGGGGCGTTCCCGTCTACCGGTGCCCGCTCACGGTTCGACCAGCTGGTCACGTCGATGGAGGCCTACGGGCTGCACCTGGACGACCCGGTACGCACCGAGGCGTGCCAGGTGCTGCGTCCACGCGGTCTGCGCGACTTTGCCGCGCCGCGCGCTGGCGGGTTCCTCGTGGGGGAGGCCGCCGGGTTCGTCTCCCCGACCTCGCTGGAGGGCATCAGCTATGCCCTGCGTTCGGCGAGGGCGCTGGCCGCTGCCCTTGACACAGACGAACCCGAACGACGCTACTGGGCGGCAACTCGGTCGATCCGGGTGGACCTTCTCGGCAAACACCTCAAAAGCCCATTCATGTACACCGCCCCGATCCGCCGCCTCGTCATGGCATCTGGCCTGCTCACAGTGTCGGGAACGCAGCGCCTCGAGCCCCAGGCGCGCCTCGCCGTCAACAGGGGGAGACCGTGACCGCTGTCTCCTGGTAGGGTAAGGACGCCGTCATAACGGCCGCGGATTGAGAGAGCCCGGGTGGACGTGCCCCGGTGCACCGCGCAACGAGAACCCCAAAGGAGAGCCGTGCCGCTCGACAGTGCCACGAAGCAAGCAATCATGACCGAGTACGCCACGCACGAAGGCGACACCGGTTCCCCCGAGGTTCAGATCGCGTTGCTGACGCAGCGCATCAAGGACCTGACCGAGCACATGAAGGTGCACAAGCACGACTACCACTCCCAGCGCGGTCTGCTGCTGCTGGTCGGGCGCCGCCGTCGGCTGCTCGGCTACCTGCAGAAGATCGACATCGAGCGGTACCGCTCTATCGTTGAGCGCCTCGGTCTTCGTCGCTGATCACCCCTGGGCCACCGGCCCATCTTCCAGGACGCCTCGGCAGAGCTGGCGCCCTGGTACAACTGCACAACCACCGCGTCGACCGTGCTCGTCCGGTCCTCGGTAGTGGCTTTCCGGGCACGTGCCCGGCGGGCCTCGATCGAAGACCGCTGCGAGGGGCCGGCGCTTCGACAGACAGGAGGGCACCCCGTGGAGGGTCCCGAGATCCAGTTCGCCGAGGCCGTTATCGACAACGGCCGCTTCGGCACCCGTACCGTCCGATTCGAGACTGGCCGTCTGGCCAGGCAGGCCGCAGGGTCGGCCGTCGCCTACCTCGACGAGGACACCATGACGCTGTCGGCCACCACGGTCGGCAAACACCCCAAAGACCAGTTCGACTTCTTCCCCCTGACCGTGGACGTCGAAGAACGTGCTTACGCCGCGGGCAAGATCCCCGGTTCGTTCTTCCGCCGCGAAGGCCGTCCGTCCACCGAGGCGATCTTGGCGTGCCGGCTCATCGACCGTCCGCTGCGCCCGTTGTTCGTCAAAGGGCTGCGCAACGAGGTGCAGGTCGTGGTGACGGTGTTGTCCATCCACCCCGACGACGCTTACGACGTGCTGGCCATCAACGCCGCGTCGTTGTCGACCCAGCTGTCGGGCCTGCCGTTCTCCGGCCCGGTCGCCGCCACGCGTATCGCGCTGGTCGACGGGCAGTGGGTGGCGTTCCCGCGCTGGTCGCAGCGTGAACGGGCCACGTTCGACATGGTTGTGGCTGGGCGTGTGGTGACCACCGCCGACGGTCCGGACGTCGCCATCGCCATGATCGAGGCCGACGCCCCGGACAACGCCTGGGACCTGCTGACCTCTGGTGGCACCAAACCGACCGAAGACGTCGTGGCCGACGGCCTGGAAGCCGCCAAACCGTTCCTGCGGGTGCTGTGCGAGGCGCAGGCTGACCTGGCCGCCCGTACGGCGAACCCGACGCGTGAGTTCCCGTTGTTCCCCGACTACCAGGCCGACACCTTCGACGCTGTCGAGCAGGCTGTCTCCGCCCGGTTGTCCGAAGCGTTGTCCGTCGCCGACAAGCAGCAGCGCGAAGCCCGTCTCGACGAGATCAAGTCCGAGGTGCTCGCCGAGCTGGCAGAGACCTTCGAAGGACGCGAGAAAGAGGTCTCTGCGGCCTACCGCGCAGTGCAGAAGAAGCTGATCCGCCAGCGGATCCTCACCGACGGGTTCCGTATCGACGGGCGTGGTCTGCGTGACATCCGGACGTTGTCGGCCGAGGTCGAGGTCGTCCCCCGGGCGCACGGCTCGGCGATCTTCGAACGTGGCGAGACCCAGATCATGGGTGTGACCACGCTGAACATGCTGCGGATGGAACAGCAGCTCGACACGTTGTCGCCGGTGGACCGCAAACGGTACATGCACCACTACAACTTCCCGCCGTACTCCACCGGTGAGACTGGCAGGGTCGGGTCGCCCAAACGCCGCGAGATCGGTCACGGGGCCCTGGCCGAACGTGCGCTGATGCCGGTGCTGCCCTCGCGCGACGACTTCCCGTACGCGATCCGCCAGGTCTCCGAGGCGCTGGGCTCCAACGGCTCCACGTCGATGGGTTCGGTGTGCGCGTCGACGTTGTCGCTGCTCAACGCCGGTGTGCCGCTGCGGGCGCCTGTGGCTGGTATCGCTATGGGTCTGGTCTCGGACACGGTGGACGGCCAGACCCGTTACGCCGCGCTGACCGACATCCTCGGTGCTGAAGACGCTTTCGGCGACATGGACTTCAAAGTCGCCGGCACCCGCGACTTCGTCACCGCGATCCAGCTCGACACCAAGCTCGACGGTATCCCCGCGTCGGTGCTCGCCGGTGCCCTGACCCAGGCCAAAGAGGCGCGTCTGGCGATCCTCGACGTCATCGACGAGGCCATCGACACCCCCGACGAGCTGAGCCCGTTCGCCCCGCGGGTGATCTCCGTGCGGGTGCCGGTGGACAAGATCGGCGAGGTCATCGGCCCCAAGGGCAAGATGATCAACCAGATCCAAGAAGAGACCGGCGCCGAGATCACCATCGAAGACGACGGCACGGTGTACATCGGCGCCACCGACGGTCCCTCCGCCGAGGCGGCCCGTGCGGCGATCAACGCCATCGCCAACCCGCATATGCCGGAGGTGGGCGAGCGGTTCGTCGGGACGGTCGTCAAGACCACGACCTTCGGTGCGTTCGTCTCGTTGTCGCCGGGCAAGGACGGGCTGCTGCACGTGTCGCAGATCCGCAAGCTCATCGGCGGCAAACGCGTGGAGAACGTCGACGACGTGCTCAGCGTCGGCCAGAAGGTCCAGGTCGAGATCGGTGAGATCGACCCGCGCGGCAAGCTGTCGCTCGTCGCGGTGACCGACGAGGACGCCAAACCCGAAGAAGCCATACCTGAAGACGGTGCGGCCGACGAGGCAGCCCCCGCCGAACAGACCGAGGGTGACGCCTGACGTGGCACTAGAGCTGCCGCTCGTCGCCGGGCACACGAGCACGGTCACCGCACCGACCTTGGTGCGACGGTCCGTGCTGCCCGGCGGCGCGCGGGTGCTCACCGAACAGGTCCCCGGGATGCGTTCGGTCACCGTCGGGGCGTGGGTGAGTGTCGGGTCGCGTGACGAGTCCGACGGGCACCACGGGTCCACGCACTTCCTCGAGCACCTGCTGTTCAAGGGCACACCGAACCGCACCGCCCAGCAGATCGCCGAAGCCTTCGACGCTGTCGGCGGGGAGGCCAACGCAGCCACGGGCAAAGAGCACACCTGCTACTACGCCCGGGTGCTCGACACCGACCTGACCATGGCCACCCAGACCATCGCGGACATGGTCACCGGTGCGAGGCTCGCAGCACCTGAGCTCGAGCTCGAGCGCCAGGTGATCCTCGAAGAGCTCGCCATGAACGACGACGACCCGTCCGAGGTCGTCCACGAGCAGTTCGCTGCCGCCGTGCTCGGCCACCACCCTCTGGGACGGCCCATCGGCGGGACCCCCGCGACGATCCGTGCTGTGCCGCGCGAGGCGGTCGTCGCGCACTACCGCGAGCACTACCGCCCCGACACGTTGGTCGTCACCGCCGCTGGTGGGGTCGAGCACGACATGCTCGTCCGCCTGGTCACCGCGGGCCTGGCCGACGGTGGGTGGCCGTGCCCTGACCAGCCTCCTGCCCCCCGGCGCGAGACTGTCGAGGCGCAGCTGCCCCGTCACGGGACCGAGCTGACCATCGCCCGTCCGACCGAACAGGCCAACGTCGTGGTCGGCGGCACCGGTCTGACCGCCACCGACGAACGCCGTTTCGCCCTGCTGGTGCTCAACACCGCCCTGGGCGGGGGTATGTCGTCGCGCCTGTTCCAGGAGGTCCGCGAGAAGCGTGGCCTGGCCTACTCGACGTACTCGTACGCCTCGTCCCACGCTGACGCTGGTCTGTTCGGCCTGTACGCCGGGTGCATGCCCGCCAAGGTCGACGAGGTCACAGCGCTGCTCGTCGCCCAGTGGCAGCGTATGGCTGACGAACCTCTTCCCCCCGCTGAGCTCGACCGTGCCATCGGCCAGCTGTGCGGCGGCCTGGTCCTCGGCCTAGAAGACTCCGGCTCCCGTATGACCCGCCTCGGCAAGGCTGAGCTGGTCATCGGAGAGCTTTTCACCGTCGACGAGTCCCTCGACCGGGTCCGCTCCGTCACCGCTGCCCAGGTCCAAGACCTCGCCGCCGACCTGGTCTCGCGCCCCCGCTCCACCGTCCGCGTCGGCCCCTTCGGCGACTAGCCTGGTGCGGCAGGGGTCGACAGCTGCGGCGCTTCGATGGTGACGGGTTTGCCGTAGTCGGAGTAGACCGCTTCGAGGACCGACCTCCCGGAGGCCATGTCCTTCCTGGCCAACATGGTGGACTCGTAGCGGACCGGGCGCATCTGCTCGTCCACCCAGATGTCGGCGATGATCCAGTCACCCAGCAGGACCGACTCGTACGCCACGCCAAAAGGTAGGTCGGTCCGCTTGGCGGCGTCGTAGGTGATGACGTAGTGGTCGGTGGCGACACCGTTGACGTCTTCGGAGCCGACCAGCTCGACCTTGGTGATGGCAACCCGTTGGGCTGCGATGGTTGCCGCCGGGTTGATGTGGATCTCGGACACGCTCAGCAGGCTGCGGGGCATCTCCTGCCAACCGTTCTCGTAGTCCTGGAGGTAGGCGGTGTCACCGACGATCACCGCCACGAACGGGTAATCCAGGGCTGTCCCCTCGCAGTACCGGTCGGTCCCGTCCATGTCGACGTCCATATGCGTGGAGGCTGTCTCACCGCCAGAGACGAAGTCTTGGTGCACGACGATATGCCCTGTGGTGACCTGACCAGCCGCTGCGATGTACTCCTCGACCCACTGGGTGGTCTCCTGCGAGGGGCCTGGGTCTTGGGTTGTGCTGGCGGGTGTGGTCGACCGTTGGGCATCCGGGCTGGCTGAGCCGCACCCGGTGACCAGGCCCAGGCTCGCGACCACCGTCGCGAGCACCACCACGTACCTGTTCACCGACTGTTCTCCTGGCCTACCTGGAATACGACTGCGCCAGCCTGGCAGCCTCGCGGCTGGTCAGGCTCATGAAACGTTCGAGGGTCCGTTCGATCACCTTCGGGTCGCCTTGCGTCTCCAGGCAGACCGGCAGCTCGGCGTAACAGTACGCGACGAGGATCCCTGGGCCGGCCGTGCGGTAGTACACCGGGCCGTCGGGGCCGTCGGGGAACGGTGGTGCGTTGTTGTCGGTGTCTTCGAACATGGAGTGGACGCGGTAGTGCTCGGCGACCGACTCGGTGTCGCGGAACCACTCGAGGCTCACCGCTCTGGACTGGTCTCCGGTCTCGGACGTCCACTCGCAGGTCATCAACCAGTTGCCTGAGGGATCGCCTGGGGTGTCTTCGATATCCCGTCCTGAGCAGTCGGGCGGGCGCACCTCGGGTTTCACGGGGAATGCCCCGCCCAGGTCCCAGACATCGACGTCGGGGCACCGTCCGGCTGACAGGTCGTCCCAGCAGGACGGTTTGGCCGGGGGGCCGGTGCTGGTGCTGGCGCCGGTTCTGGGCTCCACGTTGGTGGGGTGTGCCAGGCGCCACCCCGCCGCGGCGCCGACAGCGACGACCACAAGAGCGACCGCCACGGCGACGGGCACCCAGAACGCCTTCCAGCGCCGCACGGCCTGAGGTGGCGGGGGTGTGGCGGGCGCGACGGCGAGCGTCACGGTGGCGCTGGACTGCGGGGCGGGCGGTGCTGGCACCGCTGGTCCCCATTCGGACGGTCCAGCGCCCCGCAGCTGGTCCAGGCGGTGCGCGGCCTCAGCCAGCCCCATGCGCTGGCGTGGGTCGGGCGTGCACAGGCCGCGTGCCACGACGTCCAGCCCGGCTCCTGCCTGGCCTCCGGGCATTCCGCCGGGCAGCATCGCCGGGCCGTGGCGCGGACCAGGAGGTTGGCCGGTGAACAACCAGACCAGCAGCGAACCGAGGTACCAGGCGTCGGTGTACCGGCCCACCGACTGGTCGCCGACGAGCATCTCCGGTGGCAGGGAGAACCCGCGGTTGCCGATGAGCTCGGTGCGGGTGGAGGTCTGCCCGGCACCCACAGTGTGCGCGATACCCCAGTCCGCCAGCAGCAGCCGTCCGGCAGGGTCGAGCAGGACGTTGTTCGGGGTGATGTCGCGGTGCACGACGTTGAGGTGCTCGTGGATGGCGTGCACGGTGTGCACCAAGGGCACCAGGCGGGCGAGGGCCGCGGACGGTCCGGCTGCGAGGACGTCGTCGCGGGCGTGGGCCAGGTTGGTGGGGCACCACGGCATGACCTCGCACCACAGCTCGTGCCCGGTGCCCGCAGCGGCGAGCGGGACCTGGTCAGCGGGCAGGGCCATGACGAACGACTCCAGCACGGCCAGCACCGCTGGGTAGCGGGCCGGGCCGGCGCGGGTCGTCTCGGCCACGGTGAGCATCGTCACCAGGCGTTCCATCTGCCGGACCCGTTCAGCCTGGGACGAGACGGCCTGGACCCTCAGTGCGAGCTGCGGGCTCTGGGTCCCGTCGACCACCACCCTGGCCACGGCTGCCTGCCCGCCGCGCAGCACCGGCAGCAGCACACGCAGCGGGTGCGAGTCCACGGTGCTGGAGACCTGCGGCAGACCTGAAGGGCCCAGGCGGACCAGCGAACCGCGGATCGCACGGGTGTGCTGTTGCTGCAACCACTGCGACAACGCATCACCCGAGAGCACCTTTGCACTGTAGACCGCGGCGGGGACGTTTCGGGCAGGTTCTGTCAGCCCTGACGGGTCTTGTCGAGGTACTCGGCGATCTGGTGGGCCTCTTCGGGGGAGATCGCGTGGAAGAGGCGGGTGGTCATGGTGACGGGGTACGTCTCGTTCCCGGCGGCCTCCAGGCACATCGGCAGCTCGGCGAAGCAGTAGATGTAGGTGGTTCCCTCCTCGAGCTCGATGGTGAACACCGGTCCGTCTGGTCCGTTGACAAAGCGGGGCGCGTCGGTGCTCTTCGTGGCTCCGGCCCGGCCCAGGTAGTGGTTCTCCATCGTGTCGATATCGTCGAAAAGAGAGATGAGCACTGCGACGTTGCGATCGGGCCACATACACGTGACGAACGTTCCGGGCTTGATGTCGAGGGCGGACTGGTAGCACTGGGCGAGGGTGCCGTCTCCGGTCTCTCCTTTGAACACCGAGTAAGAAATGGCGATAATGTCGAAGGCCGGGCAGTCACCTTCGACGGTGGTCCAGCAGGTCACAGTATCCGTGGTCGCCTCGGGCCCGTCAGGGCGGGTCGAGACCCACACCACGGCGGCGACGACGGCCGCCACGACCGCAGTGGCGGCCGCGACGACGGCCGTGATCGTGCGCCGGCGTCGCCGTGTGGTGGTCGGTGCAGGTGCGACGGGGGCCGGTGCCACGGGCTGGGCGGGCACCGACCCGCTGGCCTGCGGTGTGACCGAGGGCCGGGGCGGAGGCGGGCCGATCCAGTCAGCCGGGGTGGCGCTGGTCAGCCGGTGCAGCCGGGCCGCCGCGTCCGCCAGGTCCATCCGCTGGCGAGGGTCGGGCCGGCACAGTCCCTGGAGCACCTCGTCCAGCGCAAGCCCTGCGCGACCGCCGGGCAACCCTGGTGGCATCCAGGCGGGCCCCTGGTGCGGTCCTGGTGTCTGGTCGGTGAGCATCCACACCGTCATGGCACCCAGGTACCAGGCGTCGGTGTACCGGCCCACAGCTTTGTCGCCAGCGAGCGCCTCAGGAGGCAGGCAGAACCCTCGGTTGCCCACCAGCTCGGTGCGCGTCGAGGTCTGGTCGGTTGCGATCGTGTGCGCCACGCCCCAGTCGGCCAGCAGCAGCCGCCCGTTTTCGTCGACGAGCACGTTGCTCGGGGTGATGTCGCGGTGCAACACCTGCAGGTCGCGGTGCACAGCGTGCACAGTGGCGACCAGGGGGGCCATCTGGGCCACCACCAGGGCAGGGGCCTGGCTGGCAGGGCCCATCCGTTGGCGGTGGTCGTCGAGGGTGGACGGGCACCAGGCCATGACGTCGCACCACAGCTCGTAACGCGTGTCGGGACTGGCGATCGCCATCTCGTCACCGGGTACCGTCACGACGAACGACTCCAGCACGCCCAGCACCGCCGGGTACGCGGCCGGGTTCTTGTGGGCCGCCTGCGTCACGGTCGCCATGTTGACCAGACGTTCCATCTGCCGTGCCCGCTCGGCCGGTGACGCGACTGCCTGCACCCGCAAGGCCAACGCGTGCGTCGCACCGTCGACAGCGACCCGGGCGACGGCTGCCTGGCCGCCGTGCACCACTGGCAGCCCGATGCGGACCTGGTGCGAGTCGGTCCGGTCGGAGACCCGCAGCAGACCTGACGGGCTCAGGCGCACCGACGGCCCGCACACGACGGTGCCCACGCGCCGCTGCAGCCATTGGGAGAGCGTGTCGCCAGTCAGCACCCTTCGCACTGTATACGCCTCGGGACGCCGACGGCCCCGGTCAGGTGCCAGGACTTGTCTCATCCCGCTTCGTCCCAAGAGTTGGCCTGTCCGGCCACAAGGCTGAGCTATGCTTGGCCGATGGCCGACGTCACGTTCAGAGAGCCTTTCTCCCTGAAGCTGCACGTTGACCGTGAAACGTCCTATGAAGAAACGTTCGAGAAGATTCCCTACGTCCAGGACGGCGCGGTCTTCTTGTTCAAGGACGACGAGTTCGGTATCAACATCGAGCTGAGCGACGGAGCGGTCGTCTCCGTGGCCTATGCCCCGGTGCTCGCGGACCTCACCTTCAGGTTCTCCCAGCGCATCTCCCGCCGCGGCGGGCCCGCCATGGTCCTGGAGATGGAGAACCACACCGACGAGACCATCCTCATGGACGCCATGATGACAGTCCCCGGCGACGACGAGATCCTCCGCGCGATTATCTTCCCAGTCTCCCCAGGAATCGACTCCCAAGAATCCTGGAACCACCCCATCGTCCAGCTCGTCCTCTACCGGTTCCGCACTTTGGGCTCCGAACAAGAATGACCTGCATGAGGTTGTCCGGCTCTCGACGGCCAGGACAGGTGGGCCCGCAGAGGTTGGAGGTGGCCAGGGTCAGGGGCACGGCCCGCAGGTCGCAGGGTCGCCCGTGCCAGCCCGGTCCGTGTGCTGTTTCGGGCGTGTCGCTCCGTTGCGTTGACGACGGTTGGCCCGGTCAGTGGCAGAATCGTGGGGACGACCCCAACTGACGAAGGAGCACCCCATGACCTTGCTCACCATCGACGACCGGTTCCCCGCGTTCAGCCTCGCCGCGGTCCCCGGAGGGGACTTGTCCACGATCGCCGCGTCGACGGCTGATGACTACTTCACCACGGTGACCAGCGAGGACGCTGCTGGTAAGTGGAAGGTCATCTTCTTCTGGCCCAAGGACTTCACGTTCGTGTGCCCCACGGAGATCGCAGCTTTCGGTCACCTGAACGACGAGTTCGAGGCCCGTGGCGCGGTTGTGTACGGGGTCTCGGTGGACAACGAGTTTGTCCACTTCCAGTGGCGTGTGCAGCACCCCGAGCTCAAGACCCTTCCGTTCCCCATGCTCAGCGACCTCAACCGCGAGCTGTGCGCCGCGACGGGTGCGCTCAACGCTGACGGCGTCGCCGACCGCGTGACGTTCATCGTCGACCCCGACGACAAGGTCCAGTTCGCCTCGGTCACCGCCGGGTCGGTGGGCCGCAACGTCGACGAGGTGCTGCGGGTGCTCGACGCTCTGCAGTCCGACGAGCTGACCGCCTGCGGCTGGAACAAGGGCGACGACGGTCTCGACGTGGTGAACCTGCTGGGCGACGCACTGTGACGAGCTGAACACGACAGCCTGTCCTTCGCCCCACGCGGGGCGGGGGACAGGCTGTCGGCTTGCCCCCGGTGCGTGGGGGGCATCACTGCCGGGGGCCGCGCTGTCGTGCCCAAGCCCGTGACTTATCACCGCAGTAGGTGTCGTTCGCTGTCGCGACACGCCGAGAGTGCTCGTGCGGTGGGTGAATATATCGCTGTAACACGCATGAGTACGGAACAATGGGGCCATGTCGGCGCACGGCGGTTCTCGCAGGTTCGAACCACCAGTCCGGCTGCGCGACGTCGTCGAGCACGCCACGGTGGTCTGGCACACGGGGGGCACGTGTGAGGTGCTCCTGCCTGACGTCCGCGGGTCGGTTCTCGTCGTCTCCGGCACTGCACCGGTCGTCACCAACCCGCTGACCGGGCAGCGTGGCGCCGAGGGTTCGCTGGTCCGTGGCCCGGCGCTCGACGTGCAGACCTGCGAGACCACCGGGCCGGGGGTGTGCCTGGTCGTCGGGCTGACGCCAGTCGGGTTGGCCCGGCTGTGCCCGCGCCGACCGGTGCCGCGCGGTCCGGTCCCTGCCGACGAGCTGTTCGGGCCTGGCGGGGTCGACGAGATCGTCAACGCCCTGAACAGGGAGGACAACGACAGCGCGCTGGCGGCCACCTGGGAGGCTGTCGACCGCCTGCCCCGTCAGGACGTGGGTGACGGCGACCTGTTGGCCCAGGCGCTGGAGGTGGCCCAGTGCGCTGGTGGAGTGGTCCGTGCCGTCGACCTGGCCCACGAGGTGGGGGTGCCGATCAGCCACCTGTACCGCTGGTGCGTCGACCTGCTCGGGGTCGACCCGGGCGGGTGGTTGTCAGCGGTGAGGTTCGCCACGTTCGTCCGGGGGACGGTGGGGCCCGGACCGGTGAGCCCCGACCGTATGGTCGCGACGCTGCGCTGGTACGTCCAGGCCCAGTACTCCCCGCGCGAGACCGAACGGTTCACCGGTCTGCCCAGTGCCGAGCTGCGGCGCCTCGCCGAACGTCTGGAGACCGCCTGCGGGAAGACTGGGCTGTAGCCGGCCCGCGCCCCAGGACAAGGTCGCGCCAGGATAAGGTGCGGTCGTGGATGGACGAACGACAGTGGCCGTGCTCGGCGCGGCTGGACGTATGGGACGCGCAGTCGTGGCGGCAGTCGAGGCCGCTGACGACCTAGACCTGGTCGCCCAGGTCGACATCGACGACGACCTGGACCAGGTGGCCGCTGCCGGGGCGCAGGTCGCTGTGGACTTCACGGTTCCTGCGGTCACCGAGCAGAACGTGCACGCGCTGGTCGACGCGGGTGTGCACGTCGTGGTCGGTGCCACCGGGTGGGACGACGCGGCGTTCGAGCGGGTGCGTGACCACCTGCGCTCAGCGCCAGGCACCGGGGTGCTCGTGGCGCCGAACTTCGCGGTCGGGGCGGTTCTCGCCCGGCACTTCGCGACACTGGCCGCCGCGTGGTTCGACTCCGCGGAGGTCGTCGAGCTGCACCACCCCGACAAGGTGGACGCCCCTTCAGGCACAGCCCGGCACACCGCCTCAGCCATCGCCAGCGCGCGTGCGGCGGCCAGCCTGGGCCCCATGCCTGACGCGACCGTGACCACCCTGGACGGGGCACGCGGCGCAGTGGTCGACGGCGTGCACGTGCACGCGGTGCGGCTGCGTGGGCTGGTCGCCCACCAGGAGGTCCTCATGGGCAACCCGGGTGAGCAGCTGACCATCCGGCACGACTCGTTCGACCGGGTCTCGTTCATGCCTGGGGTGCTGCTGGGTATCCGCCAGGTACCAGCTCGACCAGGTCTGACCGTGGGCCTGGAGACGTTGCTCGCACTGGGATGAACCGGCGCTGGTTGACCGTCGGCGTGGTCGTCGCGCTGACGGTCATGCTCGTGCTGTACGCCGCGGTGGTGGTGGTGCAGGCGGTGGCGTTGGTGCGCACCGGGAACCTCGTCGCCGTGGCCTTCGGTGTGGTGCTGCTCGTCGTACCACTCATGGTGGTGGCGGCGGTGGCGAGCGAGTGGAAGCTGGCGGTCGACACCCAGGTCATGGCCGACACCCTCGCTGCTGCTGACGCGCTCCCGGTCGACGACCTGCCACGTGGGCCCGGTGGGCGTATCGACCGCGTCGCCGCCCGTGAGGCGTTCGACGTGGTGCGCGAGGCGACCGAGGCTGAACCTGACGACTGGCGGTCCTGGTACCACCTGGCTTTCGCCTACGACGCCGCTGGTGACCGTAGCCGTGCCCGCCAGTCGCTGCGCACCGCCGCGAAGATGCGTCGTGCCGAGCTGCGTCAAGGCCGGTGAGTCGTCGGCAGTCAAGCCCGACGGTTGCCTACCATGGTGCGCGCCATGGACGACCTCACCACCAAGAGCCGTGTCTTTGCCGCGATCTTCATCCTCGCGAACCGGATGCAGATGCTCGGCGACACGATCGACCCCCGGGTGACCACCAAACAGTGGGGTGTCCTGGAGGCTATCTCCAACGCCACCCGCCCCGACCCCACGTTGTCCCAGATCGCCCAGATCGTCGGCACCAGCCGCCAGAACGTCAAAAAGCTCGTCGTCGCCCTGGAGAACGAGCACCTGGTGTGTATCGCCCGTGACCCCAACGACGCCCGCGCCACCCGCGTCACCATCACTGACGAGTGCCGCCGTCACCTGCGCGCCCGCCGTGCCACCGAGCACGCCTTCCTCGCCGACCTCTTCGACGACGTCCCACCCGACGTCGTCGGTGGCCTGGCCGAGGGCCTGGCCGGCCTGCTGGCCAACGTCGGCCGCATGGAAGAAGCCCTGTGAACCGTTCCGCCGTCGAGGCGGTGGGTCACTGTGTGTCGTACCCGTAGGACGCAGCCCGGTGGAGGAACTGCCTGCCGAGCATCGTCTGTTGGTCGTGGTGCGACAGCTGGGCGAAGTCCGCGGCGTCGTCCCAGTGCGTGGTGATCGTGTCGATGATGGTGTCGATGATGCCTCGCGCCTCGCGCACCGGCAGACGGTAGTCCGCGGCGTGTGCGAGGAGGTCTGCAAAGTTTGCCGAACGCTGGCCTAGCGGATCGTCGGTGGTGCCGTAGGCGATGCTCTGAGAACACGTCTCGGCAAGGCGGGGGCCCGGGGCGATGTCGAATGCAGGAGTGAGCGTCAGGTTCGTCCCGTCCCACAGTGCCGCATGGTTGCGCAGGTGGTCGTCGTTGTTCGACACCGCGATATTGAAAGCCACCCGGGCGAACAGCTGCCTGGCCACGCCTGGGCCGCCTCCCATCCTCCTGAGCACCTCGAGCATCGCGGGGTACGAACCGAACCTGGCGCCCATCTCGGACAGCCCGAGCATCGTCAGACCAGAGATGACGTGCTTCCTGGTGCCATCGCCCGGCCGGTCGAAGCGTCTGACCAGCAACACCTTCTTGCCCAGGGAACGCACGACACAGATGTCGGGCACGTCGATCCCGGCTTTGCGTGCCAGGTGCATCGCCGCTGCCTCCGCGCCGATGACGTCGTAGGTGTCCGCGCTGGACGAGAACTTCGCTATCCAACCGTGCCCGTCGGGGCCATCGACGAGCGTCTTGGGGCGGGCGCCGCCCACAGACGTCCCGTGCAGCAGCGGCACTGCCAGCTCGGCAGGCAGGACACCGCCTGCGTCGACCACATCGGCAGCATGGTGGAGGTCGTCCAGCGTCGCGGTGCACTGGCGGGGCACGTAGGACGTGGGGCTGGTCTGGAAGTCGATCGCCCCGGTCCTGTTGGACCCCGACTCCAGGAGATAGGTGAGCTCGGGCAGCCCGATCGGGTCGGCCTGCGGCCCGCGGGCACCGGTGAGCCGGTGGAGGACAACCCGTTGTCCCCAACCGTCCGGTGCAGAGTCGCGCACGCACCCGGCGATCCCGAGGCGGCCAGGCTCGTGGCTACCGCGGACCAAGGGCAGCTCAGGGGTGTAAAGACTGATCGCGTCCGGACGCGCCAGATAGCTCTGCCCGTAGGTGAACCAGAGCCGTCCGTCCCCACGAAGGTCCCGCAGAACCCCCGACACGACCGGGTCAGGTTGGGACGGCAGCCAGACCCACACGTAGGCCCGGTCAGAAGTCGTCATCGTCAGCCACCTCGTCCAGGCGCAGGACCGTGCGGCGCGGCAGCAGCGCGATCCTGCTCAGAGCCAGGGCGGCGAGGTTGGCCCGCCCGTCGGCGTCCTCACCGAACAACGGGACACCCAGGACGAGCGCCGCGTGGAACGCATGGCCGACCGAGACCTGCGGCGCGCCCTGCTCGATCAGCGTCATCGTGCGCGGTGAGACCCCGCACCTGGCGGCAGCCTGCGCCACCGTCAGCCTCCGTGCCGCCCGAGCATCGCGGACCTGCGCGCCGAACACCCTCAGCGCGTCCCTAGTCTCAGGATCAGCCATGATCGCTCCCCGACCCACGGCACCTCTCCATCATCAATACTTTCAGTCTTAAGATACATTAATAGCATACTACTGCCTACTACATATCACTCTGGGAGTCCGTGTACCGGTCCACAACCGCGTCTTGGCCTGCTGTGACACCGGTGGCATACGCTGAGGGCATGTCACCAGAGCTGGCGGGCCAGGCCGACGTCGAGGCGCTGTGGCGGGCTGAGCTGCGTCGTCGGATCGACGACGTCGACAGCGGCCGGGTGCAGCTGGTCGACCACGACGAGACGGTTCGGATCGCCCGTGCCCGGCTCGCGGACCTTCGTGCCAGACGCAGCGTGTGACACGTAGGTCTGTCCACGACCAACCATCTCGGTGGGTCAGATGGTGGCGGACCAGTGGGACTCGGTGAGGGGGGTGACGTCTTGGGGGGGTTCGTGGGTGGTGAGGTGGCGTTGGGGGCCGTCGGGGGCTAGGCCGGCGCCGGCGAAGAAACGGGTGCGGGCTTCGTCGGTGTGCACGATCCAGGTGGCCACTTCGGTGGCGTCGGTGGTGCGCAGGTGGTCGACGACGGCGGCGAGGAGGCGCGAGCCGTGGCCTGAGCGTTGTTCGGTGGGGGTGACTTCGAAGGCGAGGATGAGGCCGGAGGGGGGCTGGGGGGCGACGGAGGCGAAACCGACGACGCGGGGGCCGTCGCAGGCGACGAGGACGCGGTAGTCGGGGCCTGGTGGGGCGGTGATGGCATTGTGCCACGACTCGCGCATGGCAGCGGGGTCGAGGAGGGCGATGACGTCGTCGCCCAGCAGACCGGTGGTGGTCCAGGCTGCGAGCTGGACGTCAGTGATGGGGTGCTCGTCACCTTCGGTGGCCGGGCGGACGAACAGGTCGGCTCTCATTCGCCGGGCAGGGCCTCGCGCAGGACCAGACGGGTCCACCCCCCGACCCAGACCCTGTCGCCGCCGCCGATCTCACGACGTTGGCCAGAGGCGATAGGTTCGGTGGGCAACGGGTCGCTTGCGGCGGCGACGAACGTGCCGTTCGCCGAGTCGAGGTCTTCGACCCACCAGCGCTGGCCGTCAGTGGTCAGCTGGGCGTGACGGCGCGACACCGACGAGTCGGGGGTGCAGTCCAGCTCGGGCAGGATGTTCTTCGACCGCGAGGGGCGGCCGATGAGCGCCGTCTTGGTGGTTATCGCCACGACCTTCGGCAGGCCTGCTGACGGCAGCGGGTCGTCAGGTTGCACCGGCAGCTGGTGGTACCAGTCCGCGTCGACCCACATCTCGGCGACCCACATCGGCCCTGGAGGTTCTGGTTCTGGCTCTGGTGATGGTGCCTCGACGCTGGCGGTCGCCGTGTCCAGGTCTGGTTCCGCTGGGCCCTCCGACGGCGCGGCGGGCGACAGGTCCAGATCCACAGGTGGGCCCAGGGACGGCAGGACGAGCGACAGGTCCAAAGGTGTCGGAGGCTCAGGCAGGGCGCCGGTGGTGAAGTCGTACCCGCAGCTCTCGCAGAACAGTGCCGCCGCGGGAGCCTGCGCCGCGCAGTTCGGGCAGTCCTGCGGGCCCGTGGGGGCCGCTTCGGTAGGCGTCTCGGTGGAGGCAGGTGCCGGGGGGGCGCCGATCGGCGACCCACACACGTCGCAGTAGTCGTCAGATGTCGAGGAGTGCCCGGCCGGGCAGGTGGCGCTCACCGGCGCACCCGGGAGGTCTTCGTCGAACCGGTGTCCAGGGCCATCTCGTCGAGCTTGGTCGCCTCGCGGCGCAAGCGCACGGTCCCACGTTCTTGGTCGTCCACGTCAACCACCTTGCGCAACCTCTGGGTCGCCTCGTCGTTGCCGGTCTGGTGCGCGAGCTGGACCGCCCGGCCCAGACGCACTGTCGCCGTGCCCTCGTCCCCAGCGGCTTTGGCAGCCAGCCCTTCCTGGATGGCCTGGGCGAGCTCGGCCTGGCCAGTGTAGTGCGCCACCTCGGGGTTGATACGGGCGGTGAGGTTCGCGTCGGACGACCAACGTGCCTTGATCAGCGCGCTGGCCTGGACCTGGCTGTTGACGACGACCTGGAACCGGGCGGCGAGCTGTTCGGAGCCGATCGGGCGCGACGGCACACGGACCGCGACGTGGTAGTCACGCCCCTCGTCACCCCACGAGCCGGTGGGGATCTCGCGGATGAGCTCGGAGACCGCCACAGCCTTGGGGGTGAGGTCTTCGACCGTCGGAGCGACCCGCCGCACGAACAGCAGGGAGGCGCCCTGCGGGGTCCACACCCGCATCCGCACCTCGGGCACACCACGGGCCATGGACATACGCATGACCGCGTCGAAGTCGGCAGCCAGGTCGGCAGGGTCGGCGATGAGAGCGACCTCGCCGAGCAGGGTCGAAGCGATGTCCCGCAGCTCGGAGACCACCCAGGTCTGGCCCACCCCGCGCGCGTCGCACTGGAAGTGGCCCTCGACCCCGGCGAGCACCCGGCGCAGCTGGTCGGTCGGCTCGGACTCGTTCTTGCCGTCGGTGAGCAAGATCGCGTGCCGCTGGGTCGTGGAGGCCGCGGAGAAGGTCTCGTCCGCCAGGGCCAGCCAGGTGCTCATAGCAGTCCCGCCGGTCGCACGGACCGACGCGATCGCCCGCTGCGCCTCGATCCGTGCGCTGCGCTCCATCGGCACCATGGCCATCCGGGCGTTGGGGTAGGGGAAGATGCGTTGGGCGACATGCGACCCGCCGATCACCGCGAACCAGGTCCCGTCGACGATCCTGTCGATAGCCACCGAGGCGGCCTGCTTGGCTGCGGCGAGCTTTTCTCCGGTCATCGACCCGGACGTGTCGATAATGACGATCTCGGCTGCCGCCCCACCCCCGCCGGTACCAGCGGTACCTGCGCCGCGGCACTCTACCTGCACGATGGCATGGACGTCAGTGGCACCTTCGGCCAAGAACTCGTTGCTGAATACTTCAGCGTTGAACGTTGCCATGACTTCCTTTCCCCGACGCGTGCCCTCAGGTTAGCGGGTCGTAGAGGCCAAACGTGCCAAGACGACGGTGACGTTGTCGCGGCCACCCCTGGCGTTGACCCAGTCGACCAGGGCGCGGGCGGTCTCCAAGGGGTCGCCGTCGCAGGCTGCCGCCTGTTCGACGACCAGGTCGCGCAGGCCGTCAGCCTCTGAGCAGTAGTTCCACAGCCCGTCAGAGCACACGCACAACCACCCGGGGCCTTCGGGCTGGCAGGTGGTGATGGCCGGGTCCAGCGCCGGGGCGTCCGGTCCGAGCCACCGGGTGATGGCGTGGGCCTGCGGGGCGCGTTCAGCCTGCGTGCGTGGCATCCCGGCGCGGATCATCTCCTGCGCCCACGAGTCGTCGGTCGTCAAGACGACGGGGGTGCCTTGGTCGGGCAGCCAGTAGGCGCGCGAGTCGCCCACCGAGGCTGTGGTGATCTTGCCCGAGTCGACCACTGCCGAGACGAACGTGCACGACGGGCAGTTGTGCCCGTCGTCGGCGCACGGTCCGGCAACCGCGGCCACTGCGTCGTTGCCAGCCTGGGCGGCAGCGCACAGCATCTGGCCCCAGTCCGGGTCGGGGGTTTCGTCAGCGTCGAAGTCCGGGACGGGGTTGAGCACCTGGACGGCGGCCTGGGCGGCGGCTTGGCTGGCCTCGTCCGAGCGGGGCACCGACGACACCCCGTCGCAGACCACGAGCGCAGCGAACTGCCCAGGCTCGGCCGAGGCGACCATGGCCTGGGAGTCTTCGTTGCGGTAGTGGCTGACTCCGCGGTCGCACACCCCGGCGACCCAGGCGGTGGGGGACTCTTCCATGTGGTCGCGCACCTGGGGCTGGCGTCCGCCGCACTGGTTGCAGTAGCCGTCGGAGTACTGCGTCTCCTCGCACTGCGGGCATGGCAGGCCGGTGACCACGGCGATCCCGTGCACGGGGGTCGGGGAGTTGTCGGGCTCGTCGTCGAGCCGCGAACCGCACTCCTCGCAGAACGTGATCGCCGGGACCGTCGCCTCGCACGTCGGGCAGGCGATCGGCTCGACAGGTGCCTCGGCAGCGGCTTCCTCAGCCGGTTCGCCTGCGGCGTCATCGTCTGCGACGCCGTCTGCGGACGGCCGTGTGCCGTACGCAGGGGCATAGGGCTGCGTGGCGTCGGTGCCGGCCTCGTCGGTGCTGGCCTCTTCGGAGCCTGTCTCCTCGGTGCCGGCCTCTTCGGTGTTCGTCTCGTCGGTGCCTACCTCTTCGGTGTTCGTCTCTTCGGTGTTCGTCTCGTCGGGTTCTATGCCGTCGGGTTCTGTGTCGTCGGACGGTTCGCCAGCCTGGTCAGCCAACCCGGTGCCGGCATCCGGCTCGGCGGGTGTCTCGTCGACGGTCTCGCAGAGGTCGGCGTCGGTGTCGGCCTCGGGAGTGTGCGTGCGTACGGGCTCGTCCTGCGGGCTCATCTGGAGGCTCATCTCTGGGTTCGTCGCTGGTTCCGCGGGTCTGGTTCCGTGGCTGGGGTCCTCTGGGTGCGTGCGTCCTGTCATCGTACGGTCCAACGCCGCAGACGGTTCGCCTCGTCGACGAGAGCGAACCGGGCCGCGGGTTCGACGGTCAGACGGGCCAGGTCGCGGCAGGCCTGTTCGGCGCCGTCGCGCAGCCCTGGTTCGGTGGCAGGGTGCCCGCCGATGGTCAAGGTGGGAGCCGGGGGCACACCAGGTGTCGTCACCGTGGTCAGGGCTGTTTTCATCACGTCGAGCTGGAGCTTGGCCTTGGACAGCGACGAGATCGGCAACCGGTCCAGGTCCTCCAGGGCCCGCGCCAGCTCGGCCAGGCCGCGGCCCGACCCGGCCAGCAGGCGGGCGCGCATCATCTGGGCCTGGGCGTACGACCCACGGGTCGGGCTGACCATGGCCAGCGCCTCCAGGGCCGCGTCCAGGTCGTCGCGGCGCAGGCGGATACGGGCCAGGCCGAACGCCGCCACGGAGGTGTAGTTCGCGTCGGCGCTGGCGCACACCAGGTACAGCGACTCGGCGAGCGCGTCCTCCCCGGACAGCTCGCAGCAGGTCGCCAGGGCAAGCTTGGGGGCCAGCTCGCCGGGTACCTGCCCGTACACCGCGTTGAACGACGCACGGGCGGCGACGGTGGCCGACGCCATGACCTTTGCGTGCTCGGCCTCGGTCCTGACGCCGTGCAGCTCAGGTGGCCAGGCGCCTCGGGTCAGCTCCAGCAAGCCGGACAGCCACGCGGCGCGCCAGTCCCACGGGTCCAGCCGGAGCAGGTCTTCGATGGCCTGCCGGGCGTGGTTCGCCCACTCCGTCGCTGTCGCCAGCTCGCTGGAGGCCGCAGCCAGGGCGGTCTGGGCCCGGGCCAGCAGGACCTCCGCCGTGGTCTGCGGTGGTGCCGACAGCGACGCGAACCGGGCGGCCAGGTCGGTGAGGGTCACCCCGGACAGCCACCCGGCCATGGGGTCGTGCTCGTCGAGGCGCAGCAAAGGCAGCTCGGAGGGCTGCAACGGGTCGGCCGCGTCGACGGTCGGGGCGGCGAACAGCGCGGACGTCGTCGTGGAACGAGCGGCGGTGCCCTGGCCCCGGTCGAGCGCGACCACCTCGCGCAGCACCCCGAGCATCTGCACCCGTAGCTCGTCGACGGTCGCGAAACGGTCGTTGGGGTCCGGTGCGCACGCTTTGGCCAGCAGCCGGTGGAACGAGTCGTACCGGGTGAACAAAGGGGTCTCGGCGACCGGCGGCAAGGTCGTGGCGTAGGTGGAGGTGTTGCCCCGGAAGTCCAGGACCATCGTGGCCAGGGTCCGCCCGATGGTGAAAACGTCTGAGGCGACCGACGGGCCGTCGACGGCGACCTCCGGCGCCTGGAAACCGACGGTCCCGAAGATGGGGGAGTGGTCGTCGTCGGCGCGGCGCACACCGCCCAGGTCGATGAGCTTGACGGTCTCGCCATGGCTGAGGAGGTTGTCGGGTTTGAAGTCGCAGTACAGCAGACCCTGGTCGTGCAGGTAGCTGAACGCGGGCAAGATCTCCAGCACGTAGGCCAGGGCTTGGTCCACCGGCAGCGGGTCGACCTGCCCCGCGCGGGCGTTGCGCTCGGCGAGGATAGATTTCAGCGACGTGCCGCCGACGTAACCCATGACGATGTAGCCGACACCGCCGAACGTCGCGAAGTTGTAGATCTCCACGATGAGCGGGTGGTCCACCTCCGCCAGGAACTGCCGCTCGGCGATGGCTGCGGCCACAGCGTCAGGGTCGTTGGAGTTCAGCAGACCTTTGAGCACCACCCAGCGGTCCGAGACGTTGCGGTCTTGGGCGAGGTAGATCCAGCCCTGCCCGCCGTGCGCCAGGCAGCCGACCACCTGGTACTGGCCACCGACCAGGTCGCCAGGAAGCAAGGTGGGGCGGAAGTCGAACCGGGAGCCGCATGTGGGGCAGAACCCGTCGGTACGTCCCTGCGAACCGTCGTGGCTCTGGCCCACCCTGTTGGAGCACGACGAGCAGACCCGTTTGTGCTCAGGCACCACCGGGTTGCCCATCACCGCTGCCAGAGGGTCGACAGTCGGGGTGGGTGGCACCGTGGTGAGCCCGGCACCCATACGCTGGACCCGCAGACGGGTCGCTGACGTGCTCAGCCTGCGGGTACGTCCAGAGCCGATCCGCGCCGAGCCCAGCGCCTGGGCCGCCAGCCGCGACGAGCTGGTCCTGGCCGTCCCGGAAACCTCCTGGGTGGGTGAGACCGGTGGGGGTGGGGCTGCGCCGACGGGAGAGCCGCAGACGTTGCAGTAGCCTTCGTCGATGCTGCCGGTGCAGCCAGGCATGAGGCAGCGGGTGTTCGAGGGGTTCACAGGTGGCTCCTGAGGGTCATGACGCTGCTCCGTGGGCAGGACGGACAGGACGTGGCAGGTCTCGGGTCACGATCTCGTACTGCTCGACCAGCGCGGCGGCCAGGGCCAGGTCGCACGGGGTGGCTTCCACGGCGGCGGTCGCCTCTTCCAGGGCAGCCTGGGCTGTGGCGGTCTCGGCGCGGCCGTTGGCCAGCGAACGTTCCGTCGCGGTGCGCAGGGAGTAGCGCAGAGACGCCCGCTGGCGCAACGGGGCGCTGAACGCCTCACGGGCCTGGGCGAGGGCCTGCTCGGCACGGCCCAGACGTGCGGTGTACGAGTCCAGGCCAGCGCGGTCGGTCGGCGGGTCTCCCAGACGGGTCACGTCAGGTACCGCCAAGCGTGGTGGGTCGGCGATCTCGGCCCTGGTCCGGTCGGCCAGGTCGTGGACCGCTGGTTCGGAGCTGGCCAGCGCGGTGCGCAGCCGCAGCGCGCGCCCGCGGTCGCGGGCGAGCTGCTGGTGGGCAGACAGGGCGACGATGAGGTCACGTTCGGCGCGGGCGACGTCGATCTCCAGCTCGGCGAGCCGTCCGGCGACGTCCGCACCACGTTCAGACTGGCTGGTCACCACACCGAGGCGCCGCACCAGGTCAGCCACCTGGTCGGCGGTGCTGGGCCCGTCGGTCTCGTCCGTCGCAGCCAGCGCCGAGGCGAGGTCTTCGCAACGCACCAGGGCTGCCCGCAGCGCCCGGCGGCGCCTGAGCACGTCGGTGGCGTCCGGGTCGTGGTTCAACCTGGACTGCAACGACGCGGTGAGCGTGTCGCACAGCCGGGCCGCCTCCAGCAGCGACAAGGTCCCTGCGCCGGTGCCGGTGTCCAGACGGCCCCAGATCAAGGCGGTCATCTGTTCGCGCTCCACCACGCCGACCCGGCCCGAGTCCCACGTGCGGTGCAGGTCGTCGGCGCGTGAGCGCACCGACTGCCACAAGCCCATGGCCAGGACCAGGTCGTCGCGCAGCGCCAGCTCGGCGGGGGTCCACGGTTCGGGGTCCAGCGAGTCCGGGTCCAGCTCGTCGAGCTCGGCACGACGCCGGGCCGACCACTCACCCAGCTCGGTCAGGAACCTCAGCAGGGCTGGGGCGTCGGCGGCCCGGCCCATGGAACCCGGGGCAGTCAGGACCGGCTGCGCGCCCAGCGGTGCGGCTGGTTGCCCGGGCCCAGGTGCGGGGATGTTTTGCGTGGTCATCGGCCGTAGACCGGCCGCGGCGGGTCAGGGGCCGGCCCGAGCACCGACAACCACTGGTCGTACGACGAGGTCCAGCGGCCGTCGGCTTTGACCTGCTCCAGCACACCGTTGACGAACGCGACGAAGTCTTGCTGGTCTGCGGCGATACCCAGGCCGTACGGTTCGTCGCTGATGGCTTCGCCGACGATCTTGGTGTACGGGTCTTGGGCGGCCAGCCCTGCCAGGACGGTGTCGTCGCCGGTGATCGCGTCGACCTGGCCCCGCTGGAACATGGTCAGGCAGCCGGTGTGGGTGTCGGCGGCCACGGCCTCGACATGGGGGGCCACGGCCTTGAGCCGGGTGAGCGTGGTCGTGCCTGCTGGGGCGCAGACCCGGGTGAGGTTGGGCAAGGTGGCCAGGCTCTCGGCCGACGAGTCAGCAGCCACCAGCACTTTTTGCCCAGCGTTGTAGTACACGGCGGAGAAGGCGATCTGCTCCCAGCGCTCGCAGGTCATCGTGAACGCGCGGGCCACCATGTCGACCTCGTGGTTCTGCAAGACGGGGATGCGCTGGGCGGAGGTGATGACACGCAGCTGCAGGTGGCCAGGCTCGCCGAAAACCGCCTGGGCCACGAACTCGGCCATGTCGATGTCGAAACCTTCGATCTCGCCCGTGGTCGGGTTGCGCGCACCCATGCGGTAGGTGTCGGCGGAGACAGCCACGACAAGCTTGCCGCGGTCCCTGATGGCTTCGACGGTGGGGCCAGCGCCAGCCGGGGCGTACGAGGCCAGCGGGTTGCATCTGGGGTCGGTGATGGGCGGCGCCGAGGTCGTGGTGCCCTTCGGCGCTGGGGTGGCCCGGTCCAGGTCGTCGGCCCCGGTGGTGTTCGCGCACCCTGCCAGCGCCCCGGCGACCAGCGCGAGCGTGGCCAGCACTGTGGTCGTCGGCCGTGTCGTGCGGTTCATTGGTACTCCTCTCGACGCTGCGCCAGGCCCCACCAGGCCAACGGCGCCGCGACCAGACCTGCGGCCATGGCGACCCAGGCTCCGCCGTTCGCCTTCGTGCGGGCCGAGTCCAGACCCTCGGTGGTCTTGGTCCGGTAGGACTCGGCCTTGTCGGTGGCGGCCTCGACGAAGGTGCGGAACGCGGCACGGGAGGAGTAGGGCCCGTTGGCCAGGGCCAGCTCCACGGCGGCGTTCCAGTCTCCTGCGTCGTCCTTCTCGCGGATCTGGCGGTGGTTGACCAGCCATGCCTCGAACTGGTCTGCCAGGCCGTAGCTGCCGGTGCTGGCATTCAGGTCGCTGACCCTGGTGAGCTGGCGTTCGACCTCGACGGTCGCGGTGGCGAACGCCAGCTCGTACCCGCCGCCGGAACCTTGTTTGATCAGTGTCAGCGATTCCAGCGCCTGGGCGTCGTAGGCCTGCGACACGGCTTGGGACAGGGCCAGGGTGGACCGGTAGGAGCCGGTGCGCACGTCCTGGGCGGACCCGTCGACCTGGATCAGGGCCACCCCGGTCGTCAGCACGACCAGCAGGGCCAACGACGCCCCGGCCAGACCCGTGTTGACGATCCGGTGCGTGCGCCGCGAGTCCCACGCCTGCACGGTCACCAGCACGCCCAGCCCGAGCAGCACCAGCATCAGCAGCCACGGTGCGTTGGCGACCTGGTCGAAGTCGTCAGCGGCATGGTCGGCGCCGGACTCCACGAGCGCGTCAAGCTCGGGCAGCAGGGTCTGGCGCAGCTCGGCGGACGCCTGGTCGAGGTACCCGATACCTACCGGCAGGCCCTGCCGGTTCGCCGAGCGGGCCTGCTCGACCAGGGCGACGTAGTTCGTCAGCGCCGCGGTGGCGCGGGCGACCCGCTCGGTGTCGTCCTTGTCGGGGAAGCTGAGCCTGCCCAGGCCCTGCGCGGCGCCGTCGATGAGCCTGGCGTACTCCTCACGCGAAGACGCTGGTTCCAGGCCGCCGACGAGGAACCCGTTGGTCACCACAGCGTCGGCCGCGACCATCTGGTTACGCACCTCCTGGGCGGCCAGCAGGCGTTCGGCGCTGGTCGAGACCTGGTCCAGCGCGTTGGCCTGGCGTCGGCCTGCCTCCCAGCCGACGAGCCCGCAGACCAGGGCCACGACGACGGCCAGCACCGCGACCAGGCGCAGCACGGTCGGGGTAGGCAGCGGCGCGCGTGCGGGGCCGGCCCGCCGGGACAGTGGCGTCTGAGGGCGCTGCGACGTGGTTGGTGCCTTCGGTGACGCGTTGTGGGTCGGCCGTGGCGTGGGGGCCGGTGCCGACGCGGTCTGGGTCATCAGGGGGCTCCGGGATCGTCGGGGTCGACTGGTGTGGGGGCAACGCTACCTGGCGTCTCGCTGCTCTCGTCGTCGGTTTCGCCACCGGTTTCGTCGTCGGGCGCGGGCCAGGCGACCGGTTGCGGTGCGGCCTCCGACAGGTCCTCGGGCAGCAAGGTGCGCAGCTGGTCCAGCGTGGGGCCCTCCACGTCGCGCAGCCGCCACGCGTGGCGGGCGATCGCCGCGTCGAGCATGTTGCGCACCCACCGGGCGTTGCCGAAGCCGGTGCCCCGTTCCTCGGTGGAGACCAGGTACTCCAGACGTTCCAGGCATGCTGGTGTGGCGACGAAGTCGGCTTTGTCGACCATCTGGCCAAAGATCGTCGCCAGCTGGTCGTCGGTGTAGTCCTCGAAGTGGATGGTCGTGGCGAAACGCGACTCCAGACCAGGGTTGGTCTCGATGAACTCAGCCATGGGACCCGGATACCCCGCGACGATGACCACAAGGTTGTTGCGGTGGTCTTCCATACCTTTGACCAGGGTGTTCACCGCTTCCATCCCGTACTGGTCAGGGGTGCCCATCGCCCCGCCGGAGGTCAGCGAGTACGCCTCGTCGATGAACAGCACCCCGCCGAGCGCTTTGTCGACGGTCTCGGCGGTCTTGATGGCGGTCTGCCCGACGTACCCGGCGACCAGGCCTGAACGGTCCACCTCGACCAGGTGGCCTTTGGTCAGCAGGCCCATGGACCGGTACAGCGCGGCGACCATACGTGCCACTGTCGTCTTGCCGGTGCCGGGGTTGCCCACGAACACCAGGTGCCGGGTGAGCGTGGGGGTGGCCAGCCCAGCCTCGGCTCGCAGCTGTTCGACACGCAGCATGGCTGTCTGGCGGTGGATCTCGGTCTTGACCCGGTCCAGGCCGATGAGAGCGTCGAGCTCGTCGAGCAGCTCGGCCAGGGGCCGGGGCGGGTCGGCTTCTTCTTCCTGCTCTTCCTGCGACGCCTCGGCGTTCGTCTCCTCTTCGGCTGTGTCCGTCGTCGGTGTGGCCTCAGGGTCGCGGGTGCCGGCGGCCGACGACCCGCCACGCAACGACTCGATGATGGCCTCGACGCTGGGCAGCTGGCCCAGGTGCGGGGCGCGCAACGACGCCAGGTCCAGGTCCAGGACGCTCAGGTCGAACCTCGGCGCTGGTGGTTCGGGTATGTCTGTCAGGCTCAGGGGCGCCGGCGGCGGGCTGGCCGGTTGTGCAGCCAAGAGCACCGGGGTGGCGAAGGACGGCGCGGGGTCCGGCGATGCGCCGCCTGTGCCGGCTGAACGCTGGACCGCTGCGGTCAGCCCCGCCCGGTTCGCCACGTGCGGGCCAGGTGAGCCCAGCGTGGCGGCGGCCTCGGCGACATCAGCCAGTGCTGCGGCGTACGCCGAGGTCTGCGGGTGGTTCACGGCGACGAGGGCGGCCAGCTGGTCGGTCGGACCGGTCCGCCACCGCCGGCCAGCCGAAGCCGCCTCGAAGAACGCTTCGGTGGACTGCCCTGCGCGCCCGAACGCCGCCGACCACTGGGCAGGGGCCCCCGGGGACGACTCGGCCACCGCCGCGGCGAGCAGCTCTCCTTCTTCGCGGCTCGTTGCTTCGGCCAGGCTGGCCGCGCGGCCCACCTCGACCAACCGTCCCACTGCGCCAGCCAGCGCCTGGTCGGGACTCATGCGTCTTCACCTCCGGGGAGCTCCAGCGTGGACGAGGGGCCGAACTTCTCGGCGAGGAACGCCCCGTGGACGACCAACGCCTGTGCGTCGTGGCGCGACACCGCGTCAGAGATCTGCTGCAGCGTCGTGGCGAGCAGGTCCAGCTGGTCCACGAGCAGCATCAACGACGTCTTGCCGCGGGAGACCTCACGGGTGTCGGCAAAATCGCGCGGCAGCCGCAGGTAGGCGTCCACCGCCTCAGGCAGGTAGTTGGTCGCGGTGGCCACCACCGTGTGGGCCTGGCGCGTACCAGCCCCCAGGCGGTCCAGGCGCGGCACCATATCGGTCACGACCGTCGCGATCCGGTGCACACGGGCGACGACCAGCGGGGGTACCCGTCCGGCGATCCGTCGTTCGACAGCGGTGACCGCGTCGAGGATCTGTGTGCCGGTCGGGGGTTCGGGCAGGGCAGGTCCGGCCGGGACCGCGTCTCGGCGTGGTTTGCGCTGCCCGAACCATCCCATATCAGCCCCCGTCCCTCGTGGTCATGTGTGCGGCCACCGGTCAGGATGTTGGAAGGTCGAGAGAGACAGCCGACGACTCGGCGTTGGCCAGCTCGGTGGTCTCGCGCCGGGAGCGGTCGAGGTACTCCTTGGCCTTGGTCGTCTCGGACTCCAGGGTGCCGATGGTCGCGGCCATGGAGTCCAGCGCCTGGACCTTGAACGTGGAGATCGAGTCCAAGGTGGCGTAGATGTTCGCGAACGCAGCCTGCAGCTGGGGCAGGCCGATGGTCGACGCCGCCGCCTGGCTCTGGATCTTCGCCGAGTTGTCGGCGAGCATCCGCGAGGTGGACTCGATCAGGCTGCTCGTCGTGGAGTTCAGCGCGGTGATCTGGTCGAGCACCAGCTTCTGGCTGGCCAGCGCCTCGGCGACGATCACAGCGGTGCGCAGCGCGGAGACCGTCGTCGTGGTGGCCCGGTCCACACCTTTGATGAGCTCGAGGTTGTTCTTGATGATGATGTCCATCGCCAGGTAACCCTGGATCGACACGGCGAGCTGGGTGAGCAGGTCTTGGTGTTTTTGGCGCACGTAGAACAGCACGTCTTCGCGCAGGGAGCGGGCCGTGTCGGGGTCGGTGGCCTCCAGCTCGGCGATCTTCGCCGACAGCCGTGTGTCCAGGCGCTCAGCCAGGTAGATGTACTGGTTGAGCCGGGCCATCGTGTCCCACAGGTTCTGGCGTTCCAGGGTCAGGGCGGCGTTGTCCTTGCGCAGCTCGTCCTGGCCGGAGTACAGGGCGTTGAGGATCGCGTTGATCTGGCCCTGCGACGACTCGTACCGGCGGAAGTAGTCGGTCATCTTCTTGCCGAACGGCAGGCGGTCGCGGAACTTCTTGCCTTTCGACGGGGTGCCCGGGTCGAGGTCTTCGACAGTGCGCCGCAGCTCCAGGAGGGTCTTGGACACCGACGAACCCTCGGCGAGCCCTCCTTCTTTGAGCTCTTTGACCGGACGTTCGAGCATGCGGTTGGACACGTTGGACGCGGCACGGATCTCTTTGTCGCCCATCCGCCGCACCGCGTCGGCCTGGGCGGCGAACTCCGGGGACTTGGAGTCGGCGGCCATGAGCGCCACCAAGAAGTCGTCGGCCTTGGCCTCCAGACCCGGGACCACACCAGGGTCGACCTTCGGAGCAAGCTTGGGGGCCGCAGTCGTCGCCACAGGCTGGACCGGGTCAGGCGCGGTCAACGTCAGGGTCTCGACCGCCAGTGGAGGTTCCAGCGGGGCCATCTCAGTCATGTTCGTCCTTCGGTGTGTCGAGGTGTGCGGTGCCAAATCTACGGCAGGTCACACCCCTGACGGGCGCGCTGCGGGAACAGGTTGTCTCATCGAAGTACGCTGGCCGGTATGCGCCACGTCGTCCACACCGGGTACGAGGACCTGTTGCGCCTGGTGACGACCACCGGGACCGTCAAGCCTGACCGCACCGGCACAGGAACCCGCTCGCTGTTCGGCCACCAGCTGCGCTACGACCTGTCCGAAGGGTTTCCGCTGGTCACGACCAAACGCGTGCACTTCACATCCGTGGTCTACGAGCTGTTGTGGTTCTTGCGCGGCGACTCCAACATCGGCTGGCTCCACGAGCACCAGGTGACGATCTGGGACGAGTGGGCTGACGCCGACGGCGAGCTCGGTCCGGTCTACGGCGTGCAGTGGCGTTCGTGGCCCACACCTGACGGGTGCCACGTCGACCAGATCACCGCGCTGGTGGACCGTCTGCGCGCCGACCCGCACTCGCGCCGGCACCTGGTCTCGGCGTGGAACGTCGGTGCTCTCGACCAGATGGCCCTGCCCCCGTGCCACGCCTTCTTCCAGGTGTACGTGGCTGACGGGCGGTTGTCGCTGCAGGTGTACCAGCGCAGCGCCGACCTGTTCTTGGGGGTGCCGTTCAACATCGCCTCGTACGCGCTGCTCACCCACATGCTCGCCCAGCAGACCGGGTACGCCGCCGGCGACCTGGTGTGGACCGGTGGGGACTGCCACGTCTACGACAACCACACCGAACAGGTCGCCGAACAGCTGTCCCGTGAGCCGTACGCGTTCGGGAGGTTGGTGCTGCGTCAGGCCCCGTCGCTCGTGCAGTACACCTATGCCGACGTGGAGGTCGTCGGGTACCGCCACCACCCGGCGATCAAGGCCCCGGTCGCTGTGTGACGTTGGCTGACGCAGTCGTCACCGTGGCCTTAGGACCTAGGTGGTGGGCTGTGCTGCGCACCGTGCAGGATGTCGGTGATGTCGCATACACCCGAAATCGTTCCGTCGGGGTTGTGGGGGTGGTTAGATGCGGCTCATACCGCCCCGCGACACCGAGGTCATCATCATGGCATGGTTCATCACCCAGTCTCTCGTGACACTGTCCGTAGCGTTCGTGTTGGGAGCTGTCGTCGGCCTGCTCGTCGGCGCGCTCCTGTGGCGACGTCGTCCTGCCCCTGCCCCCTGCGGCTGCGCCGGGGAGGCTGGCACCGAGGACAAAGACGAGGCCGAAGCAGACGACGACGCTGACGCCGACGACGCAGACGACGGTGGTGACGAGGACGACGCCGACGACGACGACGCTGACGAAGACGACGACGAGCCAGCCCAGGCCGAAGCCGACGAGCCAGCCCATGACGAGGACGACGAGCCAGCCCAGGCCGAAGCTGACGAGCCAGCACAAGACGACGAGGCCGACGACGAGCCAGCACAAGACGACGAGGCCGACGACGAGCCAGCACAAGACGACGAGGCCGACGTTGTCGACTTCGACGCTGACGTGGCCGCGCTCGCTGTGGCCGTCGGTGCGCTCAACGGTTTCGCTGACGAGGACGACGCTGAAGAACCCGTCGAGGACTCCGACGACGACATCGAGCTGATCGACGGGGTCGGCCCCAAGATGGCCCAGGCGTTGCGCGTTGGTGGGTTCAGCACCTTCGCCGCGATCGCTGCCGCCTCCCAGGCCGAGCTGCGTGCAGCCCTCAAAGCCGGTGGTGCGAAATCCGCGCCGAACGTCGAGAGTTGGTCGCGCCAGGCCCGTGCGCTGGCCGCCAAGGAGGGCTGATCTGCCATGGCCCGAGACGACAGACCTTTCTCCGCCTGGGTGCCGTGGGCCGTCGGGCTCGTCGGCGGTGCCCTTGTGGTCGCCGCACAGCTGGTGTGGGTGCGGGGCACTATCGAGGACGACCTGGCCACCCGGGTGAAAGCTGCTCTGGACGAGGCCACCGTCGCCCCTGGCGCCGTCGTGACGGCGCAAGGCTGTGACGTGACGGTCTCTGGTGTGCCCGAGACGGGCGTCGACGCCACCCAGGCCGCGCTGATCATCGGCGACGTCAAAGGTGTGCGCTCGTTCACCATCGAGTACGTGCCCGTCCCCCAGGAAGGCGAGGACGTTGCTGAAGAGCCAGCGCCCGAGCCCACGCTGTCGCCCGAGCCCACGCCGTCGCCCGGGCCCACGAAGACCGCCGACCCCGCGCCGACCCCCACTGCCGGCGCCCAGAAGAGCAGCGGGCTCCCGCCGGTGGTGTTCGAAAGAGGGACGCTGTGGACCGACGAGAGCAACCCTGTCCTCAAGCTGTGGGCCCACACGATCCTCAACGGTCCTCCCGACGCGAAGTACGAGGTCCAGGGCCACGCGGACCTCAGCGGCGACCCCGATGTCAACCAGGTCGTGAGCCAGCGCCGCGCCGAGGCCGTGCGTGCCGAGCTCATCAACCGGGGTGTCCCGGCCCGTCAGCTCAACGCAGTCGGCTACGGCTCGACCACACCCGTCGTCGACCCCGAGAAGACCGACGACGACAAGATGGCCAACCGCCGGGTCATCATCCTCGTCGTAGACCTGCCGGGCTAACCAGCGCCCCGCCAGCCCTGAGCTGGAGGTTGCGGAGCTGGGAGGGACGGTTCTGGCCGTCTCGCACCAGCGCCGCCATCGGCGGTGGTGGCCCGAGACGGCCAGAACCGTCCTCACCACCCACGGTGGGCCGAAGGCCCAGGATGCTGGTCCAAGCCTCACCGCCCACCCCGGTAGGCTGCCCCCATGCCTCTGTCGCTGATCTGGGCGCAGACGCCCGACGGGGTGATCGGCGCCGCCGGCACCATTCCGTGGCACGTCCCCGAAGACATGGCCCGGTTCCGGCGCCTCACCGACGGGCATGTCGTGCTCATGGGCCAGCGCACCTGGCAGTCGCTGCCGACCCGTCCGCTGCCCGGCCGCGACAACGTCGTGCTCGCGAGCCCAGGGTTCACCGCCGACGGGGCGAGCGTCGTGCAGAACCTCGACGACGCCCTGGCAGGCGTCGGCGACCGCAGAGCCTGGGTGGTCGGCGGAGGCCAGCTCTACGCCGCGACGTTGCCCCACGCCGACTGCGTCGAGATGACCGTCGTCGACCTCGACGTCCCCGGCGACACGTTCGCCCCCGTCCTGGACGACCGCTGGACCCCCACCGCCACCGACCCGGCCGAAGGTTGGCACACCTCCCGCAAAGGCCCCCGCTACCGCTTCGTCACCTACACCCTGCGCCCGGGGCCCGCGCCCACGACGTGAGGGGTCCGGCTGGGCAATGTGGTCTCCGGCAGGACCTGTGAGGCGGTACCGTGATGCCATGCCGCAGGCTTCTTCTTCTCCGCGTCCTTTTGGAGCTGTGCTCACCGCGATGGTGACCCCGATGACCGAGGATGGCGACGTCGACGTCGCCGCCGGGGTACGCCTGGCGAAGTGGCTGGTCGAGCGGGGCAACGACGGTCTCGTCATCAACGGGACCACCGGTGAGTCGCCGACGACCCACGCTCCGGAGAAGGCTGAGCTGGTCGCAGCGGTGGTCGAAGCGGTTGGCGACGACGCGTATGTCGTCGCCGGGGCGGGGTCCAACGACACGGTGCACGCGGTACGGATGGCTGAACAGGCCGCTGAGGCCGGGGCGCACGGGTTGCTCGTCGTGAGCCCGTACTACTCGCGGCCCTCCCAGGACGGTCTGGCCCGGCATATGCAAGCCGTGGCCGACGCCACCGACCTGCCGGTCATGCTGTACGACGTGCCAGGCCGCTGCGGGGTGCGTATCGCCGCAGACACCTACGCCCGCCTGGCCGAGCACCCCAAGGTCGTGGCGGTCAAAGACGCCACCGGAGACGTCGTCAGTGCTGGCCGGGTGCAGGCGCGCACCGGTCTGGCCTGGTACTCCGGTGACGACGCCATGTACCTGCCCATGCTGGCCGTCGGAGCGGTCGGTGTGGTGTCGGTCGCTGCGCACGCCGTCGCACCAGTGTTCGCCGAGCTGACCAGGGCCTGGGACGCTGGCGACCAGGCAGGGGCGCTGGCTGCGAACCGTTCGATGAACCCTGCTGTCGAAGCGCTCAACGGCGCCGGGATGCAGGCCGCCGCTGCCAAGGCCGCGTGCCAGCTGCTCGGTGTGCTGCCCTCGCGCGCCACCCGCCTTCCCATCACCCCCCTCACCGACGACGAGGTGGCTGCGGTCAGGACCGGTCTGGTCCGCGCCGGGCTGCTCGAGAGCTGAGGGCTGCTCAACTGAGAAAGGTTTCCAGGACACCCTGTGAGTCACCCCCACCCTGAGCTGGAACTGCCCCCTGCCCTAGAACCGGGCACCTTGCGGATCGTCGCCCTCGGCGGTCTGGGCGAGGTGGGGCGCAACATGACCGTCCTGGAGCTGGACGGACGGCTGCTGGTCGTCGACTGCGGCGTCCTGTTCCCCGAGGACCACCAACCCGGCGTCGACCTCGTCCTGCCGGATTTCGACCATGTCGCCGGCCGTCTGGACGATATCGAAGCGGTCGTGCTCACCCACGGCCACGAAGACCATATCGGTGCGGTCCCGTACCTGCTGCGGCTACGCCCCGACATTCCCCTGGTCGGGTCCCGGCTGACTTTGGCGTTCGTCGAGGCCAAGCTCAAAGAGCACCGCATCACCCCCTACACCCTGGAAGTCCAGGCGGGCCAGCGCGAGAGATTCGGCGGGTTCGACTGCGAGTTCGTCGCCGTCAACCACTCCATCCCTGACGCCCTGGCGCTGTTCGTGCGCACCAGCGCCGGGACGTTGTTGCACACCGGCGACTTCAAGATGGACCAGCTGCCCCTGGACGGGCGCGTCACCGACCTGCGGGCCTTCGGCCGGTTCGGCGAAGAGGGTGTCGACCTGTTCATGGTCGACTCCACCAACGCTGACGTGCCCGGGTTCGTCACGGGGGAGAAGGAGATCGGCCCGGTCCTGGACCAGGTGTTCGCCGACTCCGCCGGGCAGATCGTCGTGGCGTCGTTCGCCTCCCACGTGCACCGGGTGCAGCAGGTCATGGACGCTGCCGTCGCCCACCACCGCCGTGTCGCGCTCGTCGGGCGCTCCATGGTGCGCAACATGACCGTCGCCGCCGAGCTGGGGTACCTGAAGGTCCCGCCCGAGGTCCTCGTCGACGTCAAAGAGGTCGACTCCCTGCCCGACGACGAGGTGGTGCTCATGTGCACCGGCTCCCAGGGCGAACCTATGGCCGCGTTGTCGCGTATCGCCAACAACGACAACCAGGTCCACGTCGGCCCCGGCGACACGGTGATCCTCGCCTCGTCGCTGATCCCGGGCAACGAGAACGCCGTGTTCCGTGTGATCAACGGTCTGACCCGCCTGGGTGCCCGGGTGGTCCACTCCGGCAACGCCCGGGTGCACGTCTCAGGCCACGCGGCCGCTGGCGAGCTGCTCTACTGCTACAACATCGTGCGCCCCGCCAACGTCCTGCCTGTGCACGGCGAGGTCCGCCACCTGGTCGCCAACGGTGCCCTCGCCGTCCAGACCGGTGTGGACCCCGGCCGTGTGGTCCTCGCGGAGAACGGTGTCGTCGTCGACCTGGCCGACCATGTCGCCACGATCGTCGGTGTCGTCCCCTGCGGTTATGTCTACGTCGACGGCTCGTCCGTGGGCGAGATCACCGAGGCCGAGCTCAAAGACCGCCGCATCCTCGGTGACGAAGGTTTCATCTCGATCTTCATCGTGGTCTCGGCATCAGACGGCACCGTGCTGGCAGGCCCGCAGATCCACGCCCGAGGTGTGTCCGAGGCTGATGACGTCTTCGACACCGTCCTGCCCGAGATCATCGCCTCGGTCACCGACGCCGCCCGTCAAGGTTCCGACACCCACCAGCTCCAGCAGGTCGTCCGTCGCGTCGTCGGCCGCTGGGCGTCCACCCGCCTACGCCGCCGCCCCATGATCATCCCCGTCGTCATCGAAGCCTGACCGGACCCGGGGTCGACAGCTGCGGGTCTTCAGTCGTACTCGGGCCCGAGCTGCGCTTCGCGTTCGCCGAGCTCTTCGCGCTCGCGCGCCAGACGCGCCTGTTCCGCAGACTCGTCCTTGGTTGCTGCGGGGGTTGCGACGGCGTCGTCGGAAGGGGCCTGGTCATCCAGGCCCGCACGGGCAAGCTCGGAGACGACCTTGCCTGTAGGGCAGCGACGGGAAGCGGCGATCTTCTTGGCGGCCTCGAGAACGTCGTCGTCGATCTTCAAGGTGGTGCGCATACGTCGTATGCTACGGCAGCCGTAAAGTGAGGTTTCTGCCGCCGCGCGGTCAGCGAAGCTCGATCATGCGGATGCCGCCATCCACCGTTTCAGCGATCTGGTTGGTCAGTGGCTCGAACCAGGCCAGGAGGGCAGTTCGTCGAGTGTTGCCGACCCGGACCCAGACGACCGCCGGAGCCTCTCCTGCGACGGCGACCATGTTTGCGAAGTCCTCGTCCTTGGTGACGATCACAGCATCGTGTTCGATGGCATAGTCCCACAGGTCCCGGTCACAGACGTCGCCTGGACCATGTCGGTGACGTGCTCGGCTTCGTGGCCCTGTCCGTCGATCAGGCGTGCGAGCGCCGGTGGTAGCTGAGCGTCGACCAGGAAGCGCACTGGTTTCACGAAGCGATCAGAACGGCGTGGTCGGCCTGAGCGGCCGCGTAGGCGAGACATGCCCTGATGTCTGCGGCGGTGAGGTACGGGTAGTCCTCAAGGATCTCGGCCTCGGCTGCTCCCGACGCCAGCAACGACAGCACGTCGGCGACGCGCATGCGTGTGCCACGAACCACAGGGCGTCCGTGAACGACCTGTGGGTCGATGGAGATTCGGTCGAGCAGCCTCATACCTCAAGGGTACTGGACCGTGACCAGGGCGTGTCTCTTACCCCCCGTGCGTGCCGGGCGCGCCGCGGCGTGCGGGGGGTTAAGAAACACGCCCCAGGCGATCATCGCCGGATCCGTCAGTTGGTGCTCAGCCTGGTGGGAAGAGGTCAGCACTCGATGGTGACGAAGACGGGGGTGCCGTCGGGGAGGAAGTGGACGGCGGGCCAGTAGCCAGCGAGGAAGGACTCGGCGAAGACGGTCTGGGTGTCGGACAGCTCGACGCTGAAGGAGCCGGAGTGGTAGATCGACAGGGCGTGGACACCGAAGTTGTCGATGAAACGCCCGTGGCTGTCGGCAGTGTCACCGCCGGTGGCGCCCCACTGCCAGAGGAACTCGACAGCGGCTTCCAGGGCCGTGGAGAGCTCGTCGAGCAGGTCGTGGACCATGGGGAGCAACGCGGCGACGCGGTCGTGGCCAGCGGCCCAGAAACGGACCTCGACGGAACCGATCCGGGTGGGCACGCCCTGGGCGATGACGCCGTCGACGGGGTCGAAGACGATGGTGCCGAGGATGTCGTCGTGCAGGGGAGCGGTGAGGTCGGGGGAGTCGGCGTCGAGGGCGGGGAGGACCGGCAGCTCGAACAGCTCGCTCTCCAGGTGCTCCTGGTGGTCGGGGTTGAGGGCCGGGGGGATGACGGTGCCAGGCAGTGCCAGCTGCCCAGGGGTCGCGCAGACCTCTGCGCCGTCCTCGGAGCGCAGGACCACCCGGCCGCGCTGGTGCTCAAGCTCGACCACACGGAACGCGTCGGGCAGCTCACGCAACGCGTGGGTACCCATGACGCTGATCCTGACGTACTGGTGCTCGTCGATCGTCTCGATACCGACCTGCCCGTCCAGAACTTGCACTGTTCCTCCCTGTGCTCGCAGGGGCAGGCTACCCCCTTCCCTGGCGCGAAGAGCTCCAGAGTGCCCAAACCTGCGCCGGATATGCGCCTTTTGGCCGTGTGCACAAGGCTCGACCTGCGGTTCTGTAGGCCACGCGGGCGGCGGTCTGCCGTCGCTCGGCCGGGTTCTGGCGGTCACATGCTATCCGGCCTGTCCGTTCCGCGGTGTGGTTTGGGCATGTTGGCGCCTTGTCGTCGCTACGGTTAGGACCGTGGCTCCACGTACGTCTGCGGTCCCAACCGCCCCCTCCGAGTCCGACGACGCCCGCCCGGCCCGGAGCACAGCCAAGGGTGGTCGTACTGCGTCGTCCAAACCCACGTCGTCGAGACCGTCGAAAACGGGGCCGAGAACCGCCGGGACCAAGACCACCCGGCCCGCCAACAGGACCAAGACCAGCGCGTCCAAGAGCTCCAAGAACGCCCCTGAGGCGTCAGGGCCCTCGTCGCTGCCGGTGCGTGTGGTGCGTGGCACGTGGATGGGCGCGGCTCACCTCGTCGGCGGGACCGCGCGCAAGGTCGGCCAGGGCGCTCGCGACCTGGACCCGGCGCACCGTCGTGACGGGGCCGCGTTCTTCCTGCTCGGGCTGGGTGTGGCTATCGCAGCGTGGGAGTGGTTCGGGCTGTCAGGGGCAGCAGGGACGGGGATCCACTGGGCGGTGGCCGGGGGGCTCGGGCTGCTCGGCAAAGGTGTTCCGGTGCTGCTCGCCTACTTCGCGGTGCGGCTGATGCGCCACCCTGACAAGGTCGCCGACAACGGCCGGATCACCGTAGGGGTCACGGCGCTCGTCGTGGCTGCTGTGGGGTTGGTCCACCTGCGTGCCGGACGGCCCGGGATGGACGACTGGGACACGATCCGCCGGGCCGGGGGCATCGTCGGCTGGACGGCGGGCACCCCGTTGGCGGCGCTGCTGTCACCGGTGGTCACGGTGATCCTGCTGGGGTTGCTGGCGGTGTTCGGGCTGCTGGTGGTGACCAAGACGCCGGTGAACCAGGTCTGGCCGCGTCTGCGCTCGCTGTTGGCCAAGACACCCGAAGACGACACCGACCTGCCAGACGACGAGGCCGAAGCAGAGGCCACACCCCGGCGCAAACGCTTCGGGCGGCGCAAGAAGGCTGACCCGTCCACCACGCGGCTGGACCGCTACGAAGGGGACGAGGCGTTCAAGAAAGCGGTGGTGGAACCCGCCGACGAGCTGGACCCCTCGTCGGCGCCCACGCAGATCCTGGGCGAGCCTGAGCCTGATGTCGAGACCAAGACGATGGTGCCCAAGCACCCGTTGACCGCGCCGAAGAACCGTGCCGTCCCGTCCGGGGAGCAGGGGGTGCTCGACGGTGACGTGCTGTACATGCTGCCGCCGGACGACGCCCTGGCCAAAGGTGTGCCGCACAAGGTCCGCTCGACCGCCAACGACCGTGTCGTGGAGTCGCTGACCTCCGTGCTGGAGCAGTTCGAGATCGACGCGCAGGTCACAGGGTTCACCCGCGGTCCGACAGTGACCCGCTACGAGGTCGAGCTCGGCCAGGCCGTGAAAGTCGAACGGGTCACCGCCCTGTCGCGCAACATCGCCTACGCGGTGGCCAGCGCGGACGTGCGGATCTTGTCGCCGATCCCCGGCAAGTCCGCCATCGGTATCGAGATCCCCAACACCGACCGCGAGACCGTGTCGCTGGGTGACGTGCTGCGCTCGGCGGCGTCGCGGCGTTCAGAGCACCCCCTCATGGTCGGTGTCGGCAAAGACGTCGAGGGCGGCTACGTCGTGGCGAACCTCGCCAAGATGCCGCACCTGCTCGTCGCCGGCGCCACCGGGTCGGGGAAGTCGAGCTTTGTGAACTCGATGATCGTGTCGGTGCTCATGCGTTCCACCCCCGACGAGGTGCGCATGATCCTCGTCGACCCCAAACGCGTCGAGCTGACCGTGTACGAGGGTATCCCGCACCTGATCACTCCTATCATCACCAACCCGAAGAAGGCTGCCGAGGCGCTGGACTGGGTGGTCAAGGAGATGGAAGCCCGGTACGACGACCTGGCCACCTTCGGGTTCAAGCACATCGACGACTTCAACGCCGCGGTGCGTGCGGGCAAGGTCAAACCCCTGCCCGGGTCAGAGCGCAAGATCGCCGCCTACCCGTACCTGCTGGTGATCGTCGACGAGCTCGCCGACCTCATGATGGTCTCCCCCCGTGAGGTCGAAGAGTCGATCCAGCGGATCACCCAGCTGGCACGTGCTGCCGGTATCCACCTGGTGCTGGCCACCCAGCGTCCGTCGGTCGACGTGGTGACCGGTCTGATCAAAGCCAACGTCCCGTCGCGTCTGGCGTTCGCGACCTCGTCGTTGACCGACTCGCGGGTGGTGCTCGACCAGCCCGGCGCCGAGAAGCTCATCGGCCAGGGCGACGCGTTGTTCTTGCCCATGGGTGCGGCCAAACCGATGCGGACCCAGGGGGCGTGGGTCGCCGAGTCTGAGATCCACGCCGTCGTCGAGCACGTCAAGACGCAGGCCAAACCGCAGTACCGGCCAGACGTCGCCGTCGCGACCACCAAGAAGCAGGTCGACGAGGATATCGGTGACGACCTGGACCTGCTGCTGCAGGCCGCTGAGCTGGTGATCACCACGCAGTTCGGGTCCACGTCGATGCTCCAGCGCAAGCTGCGCGTCGGGTTCGCCAAGGCTGGCCGGCTCATGGACCTGCTGGAGTCACGCCAGATCGTCGGACCGTCCGAAGGGTCCAAAGCCCGTGACGTGCTCATCCGTCCTGACGACCTGGCCGCCACGCTCGCACTTCTGCGCGGCGAGACGGGCTCTGACGGTGCCGACAGCGGCGACCAGCCCGAGTCGGTGACCGAAGAGGTCGCCTGACCTCAAAGGCCCTCCGACCTCAGGCGCACGTCAGGGCTTGCGCTGCACGACGATGGCAGGGGCTCCGGTCGGGGTTGGCGGGGTGGCGGCGATCGGGGCCTGAGGCCCGGCGGCGGTGGTCACCCGGTCCAGACGGGTGGCGACCTCGGCTGCCGACAGGTGCTTGGTGCCGTCAGGGATCTCGGTCAGGGCGTGCACACGGTGGCCGCTGACGCGGTCCACGGTGAGCGGCACGTACTGCACCGATGTCACGACCGGCGGTCCGGCGGGTCGTTCAGCGGCCTGGTCGGCGCCTGTCGCGGTGACCTGCACGACGAGCAGCTGGCTGCCTGAGGTCGCTGGGACGCAACAGGCCGAGTCTTGGTTCGACACGTAGTTGCCCAGGCCGTAGGCGATCCACATCCCGGCGCCGTGCGGCCCGCCGGGCAGCATCTCGATGGGCTGGGGGACGTGCACGTGGTGGCCGATGACCAGGTCCACCATGCCCGACTCGGCGAGCGCGGTGGCAACCGAGACCTGCTGGGGGGTCGGCGCGGTCTGGTACTCCGCGCCAGCGTGCATCGACACCAGCACCATGTCGGCCCCGGCCTCACGCGCCACCCTGGCCTGCGCGATCACTGTGTCAGCGTCGATGAGGTGCACCGACCAGGGGTGGGGCACCGGGTTTCCGTTGGTGCTGTACGTCATCGCCAGGTGCGCGATGGTGAACGTCCGCCCAGCCCGTTCCAGCTGGTACAGCTGGGGGGTGTCCTCGTCCGCGGAGCGCGCTGTGCCGACGTGGCCCATGCCGTTGTCGTCGAACGCAGCGACGGTCGCGTCGATTCCGGCCTGCCCTCGGTCCACGGCGTGGTTGGATGCCGTCGAGCACCCGTCCCAGCCCTGTGCGGCCAGGTCTCGGACCACCTCAGGCACTGTGCCGAACACCGGGTAGCCGCTGGGGGCCGACCCAGCTGGTGCTACCGGGACCTCCATGTTGCACAGCGCCAGGTCTGCACCGGAGATCCACGGGTCCATAGCAGCCAGCAAGGGGGTGAAATCGAATCCGGACGATCCCTTGGCCGAGCTGAGCACCGGCAGGTGGGGCAGCACGTCGCCGCCAGCCACGATGGTGAACGAGGCGCTGGGGTCTGGGACCAGTGCCCGCGTCGAGCTGGGGCTCGGCGTGTCCTGCGTCGAGCTGTCATGCGCCTGGCCGCAGCCTGTGACCAGCGACACCAGCGCCATGAGAGCCACGAGCAGCACGGCCGTAGACCCGTGTCTGGTCGGCCGGTGATGCCTCATGCCCAGACCGTAACCGGGCTTGTACGGGCCCGCAGGTCGAGGGTTTGGGCATGCTGGGACGCTGTGCATGACGCACCTTCTCGTGCACGAATCGACGATTGACGCTGGTTAGAGGTCGCGTGCCTGCGTGCTGGTTCCCGGACCAACACACGGGCGCGCGGACGAAACCGTGGTCGGCTGCGTAGGCTTCACCACGTGGCCGTAAGGACCAGGACGCTGCCGAACCTGCTCACGGTGTGCCGTATCGCCGTGGTGCCGGTGTTCGTCGTCGTGCTCGTCATCGGGCAGCACCAGCTCGGGCTCCGGCTCGTCGCGGTCGGTCTGTTCCTCGTCGCCGCCGCCACCGACAAGGTCGACGGGTGGCTCGCGCGGCGCTGGAACCAGGTCACTGACCTGGGCAAGATCCTCGACCCCATCGCCGACAAGCTGCTCATGGGGGCGGCGCTGGTCGCGCTGTCAGCCCTGGGTGAGCTGTGGTGGTGGGTGACCGCCGTGATCCTTGTCCGCGAGATCGGGATCACCGTGCTGCGGTTCGCCCTGCTGCGCTACGTCGTGCTGCCCGCATCGTCAGGGGGCAAGCTCAAGACAGTGCTCCAGTCGGGTGCCATCGGGTTGTTCTTGCTGCCGCTGTGGTCCTTGCCGCAACCCGTCACCTGGGCGGCGTGGGTGACGATGGCGGCGGCGGTCGTCGTGACCGTCGTCACCGGGATCGACTACCTGCGCACCGCGGCACAGATCCGCCGGGAGCAGTCGTGAGCGACCTGGGGGGTCCCCCCTCGACGCATGCCCTGGCCGTTGACCTGCTCGCCGCGCTCGGTGCCCGTGGGCTGAGCGTGGGCGTCGCCGAGTCGCTGACCGGGGGAGCGGTCTGCGCGGCGCTCGTCGCCGTGCCCGGGGCGTCGCAGGTGGTCAGGGGGGCGGTCGTGTCGTACGCCACAGACGTCAAGCACACCGTGCTGGGGGTGGACCGTGACCTTCTGGCCGCCTCCGGTGCGGTGGACCCGCAGGTGGCGCAGCAGATGGCCGAGGGTGTGCGGGCAGTGCTGGGCGCTGATGTCGGCCTGGCCACCACCGGGGTGGCTGGACCTGCCCCGGCTGACGGGCAACCTGTGGGGACGGTGTACGTCGCGGTGGCTGGTCCGCGCCACGCCGAGGTGCGGGCTCTCACCCTGGGGGGAAGCCGTGAGACGATCCGCGCAGACAGTGTGACGAAGGTCCTCGGACTCGCGCTGGAGCTCGTCGGCTCGGGCCAGATCTGAGCCATACGCTCAAGCGGCGTGCCCGGGAAGCCGATGCACACGGTCGTGGGGAACATCGACAGGCCCGTCAACGTTGGCCCTGAAGTGATAAGTCCGCGGCGCTCCGGTGGACGAATCGGGCATACACGCTACGGTGGACCTGTGGCGGTGCGAAATGCACCGTTCGACCAGATCGGCCCAGCTGACGAGACGAGAGGAGAGACTCGGATGATCGTGCTACGCCGCGAGATCGGCGACGTCCTCCGCGACGCCCGCCAGCACCAGGGCCGTACCCTGCGTGAGGTGTCGTCGGCGGCCCGTGTCTCCCTCGGCTACCTCTCCGAGGTCGAACGAGGCCAGAAGGAAGCGTCCTCCGAGCTCCTCCACTCCATCTGCGGCGCCCTGGACATCCCCCTGTCGGTCGTCCTGCGCGAAGTCTCCGACCGCGTCGCCGTCGCCGAAGGCATCTTCGTCCCCGACACCGTCCCCGTCGACCTCGCCGGCACCGTCTCCCGCCGAGACCTCACCGCCGTCGGCTGACCGCGCGGTCATGCTGGCAGGCCTGCCGTGAGGTAGGCGACAACCTCGCTCACATCCAGGCCGGTTGGTCCAACCCGCCACGTCTGCTGCTGCCTTCTCGCCTAACGGGTTTCCGCTGCAGGGGCTCCAGGTGCCTCAACTGCCGGGATCGTGGCGTCATTCGGGGCGCTGGCGTTGTCAGGTTGCGACAGCGCCGTGCCCGGCTTCGTCTTGCCCTGCACCGCTCCTGTCCGACGTTTTGGGTGCACTAGGCTCGTTGGCCAGCGAGGTGACGGAGGTTGGGGTGCCAGAGGGTGATGCGCTGCGGATCACAGCCGCCCGCCTCGACGACGCCCTGGCTGGCCACGTCCTGGTCCGGGCCGAGCTGCGCTGGCCCACCGCCGCCGGTGCGGACCTGGTCGGCCGGACCGTGCGCCACACCCGCCCTTTCGGCAAACACCTGCTCACCCGTTTCGACGACGGTCGGACCCTGCACACCCACCTACGTATGGACGGCGCCTGGCGAGTGGTCCCTTCCGGTTCGTCTCACGCCCAAGCGCGCTCCCACCGGGTCCGAGCAGTCCTGGCGACCGAAACCGACACGGCTCTAGGCATCGACCTGGGCATGCTCGATCTCGTCCCCACCTCCCGCGAGCACGAGCTGGTCGCCCACCTAGGCCCCGACATCCTCGACGACGGCTTCGACACCGGCACCGGACCTCCCGGCCCTGGCCTGGCCGAAGCAGTGACCCGCTGGGCCCGACGCGGCCCGACCAGAGTCTGCGACGTCCTGCTCGACCAGGAAGTCGTCGCCGGTATCGGCACCATCTGGATGGCCGAGTCCCTGTTCGCCCACCGCGTCTACCCCTGGACCCCCGCCGACCAGGTCGACCCGGTGACGATCCTGCGCACCGCCCGCCGCCGTATGGCCGACTCAGCCGCAGGCCACGCCACCATCCACGTCCACTCCCGCCAAGGCCGCCCCTGCCCCCGCTGTGGCACCCTGGTCGCCCGCGGCCAGGCCCGCCAGCCCCCGCACGAACGCCCCGTCTTCTGGTGCCCCACCTGCCAGGCACAGGCACCCGCGTGAGAAACAAAGAACGCTGTCGCACGTCTCGTCCTACGCGGACCATGGATCTGCGACCTGCGGATGTGCTGGAGGATGAGGATCAGGCCGTGTCGACCCGCTCGCCCGCCTGCCTGGGGCGAGTCGTCGCGGGCGATGGGGAGCAGGTATGAGACGGCTGCGCGCGTGGCTCGTTGTCCTTGGCCTGTGGCTGGGTCTGTGGGCGGTCATCAGTTCTCTCACGTTCTTGGAATGGCGCTCCGGGCGTTTGCGCAGCGGCCCGGACGACGCGCCGCTTGTGTGTGACACGAAACCGGACCTCACCGGCCTTGGCCTCGGAGAGCAGATACGGCTGTTCGCCGACCGTCACCCAGACATGGTCATCCTGTTCGTCTGTTTCGCCGTCATCCCTGTTGTTGGGTATGCCATGCATCATGGCCGTGACGTGTCTTGTCCGACCGACCGGGCGAGAGACGAACTCGTCGCTCAGGCCCGTGTTTCTGGTGAACGAGGTCGTCCAGGATGAACGAGGTCGTCAGGGGAGCGTTCACGGCCCCAGACTCAGCCAAAAGGCTGGGCGGACGCCGCCGGATGTCTTGGTGGCGGGACGGCCACTGTCGTTGAGATAGCCGCCGACCCCGACGGTGGCGACGTTGCCCGTGTCGTCACCGGGAGAACGCAACCACCACCAGGCGCTCCTGCCATCCTCGTCGCTGGTCACACCTCGTTTGCCGAGCCTGAGCCATCTTTCCTCCTGGGGTTTCCGGTCGACGTCGTTGTCGCCTGCCAGGTGCCGCACGGCCTCGTCCAGGCTCAGCAGGAACACCTGGTCGGTCGTGTCGTTACCACCTGGTGTTCCCCAGGTCGGGTTGGGTTCGTTGCGCAAACGTGAGACCACAACCTGGGAGGTCAACGCCTCACCCAACGACGAGCAGAACTCGTCGTTCAACCAACGACGTAGGTCACAGCGCTCCCAGGTGATCGTCGCGTCGGCGCCGTGGTACCGGTTCCTGGCAACCACCTGGTCGGACAGCAGCAACGCCCGATGACCGTCCCCGCCGTTCACCACGTCCAGCACCCACCAGTCAAAACCGCTCAACCGGACCGGCCACGAGCGCGCCAACCACGACGAGCTGACGATCCCGCGGCACACCTCGGCCACCTCGTCAGCGCTCGACGCAGGACGGGTCCAGTACTCCACGAACCCCCCGCCCCGGGCCCCCACGACCCCCTCATCCCCCTCCACGTTCGGTGTCCCCCACGGCGGGGTCGGTTCAGGCCCCTCGTCCGACGTCTCCCGTGCGTCACCGACCTCGTCTCCGCCCAGACGCACCACTGCTTCAAGCTCCGCAACCCGCGCCTGGAGCTCGACAACCTGCGATTCGAGAGCGTCCACCCGTGCCTGAAGGCGCAGGTTGGACCCGTCTGCACCACTGTCGCCCATACCCGCAGACGGTAGCACCAGGCCGGTCCCGTCCAACCGCTCAGCCAACCGGTAAGCATGAGTTGACCGGCCTAGTGCCCTGGTGCACCTAAAACGTCGGGTTCGCGCCGCCATGCGGGGCACCTGGCGGCGTTGTCGTCAGTTGCGACAGCGCTGCTGTCGCGCTCTCCTCCGCCTTGCCATGCACCCCGCCTGTCAGACTGAACGAGGTCGTGACCAGCACCGGGATCCCGCGTCGCAGACCAGCACAGGCCATCCACCCTTCTGACCAGGCGAGACATAGGAACCGTCCCCATTGTCCCCGGGCGTATGGAAGAAAAAGGGGGACGACGATCCTCACTCCTCGTCGTCGCGGGTGTGCACCACCAGGAGCGTTCGGTGGAGTTCGACATGCGACGCGTGAGACATCGCGGTGGCAATGTCTGCCAGACGGGAATCAACCAGCGCGAGCAGGTCGTTGTTCGAGATGTTCCCGGTCTTGATGGTCAGCAGCCGGGCTGGGGCGCCCGTGACCACGTGCGAGTTGGTGAAGTCAGCATCCTTGCTCACCACCACACGGCCCTCAACATCGGCACATGCGGCGATTGTTGTGTCGGATGTCAAGTATCCGTCGGGCAGCTCGGCGACGTGACGTGCATCGTGCCCCTGGGCAGTGAGAAAAGCCGACAACCGGATCGGCAGCTGAGCGTCGACGAGGAACTTCACGAGCTGAACGATACGCAGTACTGCCCTGAGGCCTGGGCTGCCGCGAACTCCAGAGCAGCAAGGATGTCCTCGCGCTCCAGCACTGCGTAGTCGGCGAGCACCTCGTCGAACGTCATGCCGCTGGCCAGCAGTTCCAGCAACGTCTGGACCGTGATCCGCATCCGACGAATCGTCGGTTTGCCGTGACAGACCCCAGGGTCGACGGTGATGCGGTCAAGGTGGCTGGTCATGCTGGCTATGGTCTCACGTCGTGGCAGACAGCGTCGAGGACTCGCTGCCCAACACGGTCGCACCCCTGCCGACTTCAGCCCGCTGACCTCGGCTTGCTGTGCAACACCAGCTTCGAACGTTTCGACGGTCTGCTCGGCTCTGGGGACCTGGTCAGGGGGACAGGCGCAGGCCTCGGGGGGTCAGGCGGAAGCCGGCGGTGCGTAGGGCTCGGGCGGCGGGGGTGTCGGTGGCGGGGCCGGGGACGTCTGCGGCGTCGATGCGGGCGATGGTGAGGCGGCCGGTGCGGGGGACGACTGCGGCGAGGGCGTGGGCGGTGGGGGTGAGGATGGTGGGGTCTTGGGTCCAGGTGAGCAGGGTGTGGGCGCCGCGTTCTACGTAGGCGGCCAGGGCGCCGTCGGCCAGGACGGCCAGGGCGCCTGCTTTGCGGCCTGGACGGTGGCCTTCGCGCCCGGGCCAGGCCAGGGCGGCGCCGTAGGGGTTGGCGGGGTCGGCGGCGGCGAGGACCACGACGTGGGGGTCACGTGGGTGCGCGTCGTCGGGGGGCGGTTCGGCGGTCTGGGCGTCGGTGCGCAGACGGTCGACGGCGCCGGGGAGGGCGAACTGGGAACCGCCGAGGTGTTCGACGAAGTAGCCCCGGCGGACCTGGCCAGATTCTTCTAGGGCGCGTAGGACGCGGTAGACAGCACCGAGCTGGGCTCCGGTCAGGCCTTCGGCTCCGGCGACAGCGCGGGAGAAGACGCCGTGGCGGTCAAGGAGCTGGGCGGCGGTGGCGTGGGCGCGGATCGTCGCGTCTGGTTCGCGGGGTGGGAGAACCGACCAGCGGCCCATACCCCGAGGCGGCACGGTGGCGATGGGGGTGGGGCGTAGGGACAGGCGGCCTGCTTGGGAGCGTCCGCGGGGTGTGGGGGTGCGGGTTCGGTGGGCTGTGCGGCCTGTGGACAGCCACGCGCGCAGGGGGGCCCAGGCGTCGTTGGTGACCAGGCCGGACCACACGAGGTCCCACAGGGCGTCGGCTACTGACGTCTCGGTGACTGGGGTGGGGCTCGGGGGTTCACCGTCGGGGCCGGGGTTGTGCAGGGTGTTGGCAACCTGGGCGGTCAGGGGGGTGAGGAGCCATCCGCCGCCGCCGGCCAGAGCGGCCAGGACGGCGGTGTGCAGGGGCGTGCCGGGGGGAGGGTCGGCTGCGGGAAGAGTGAGGTCGGCGGTGGCGGCCGGGTGCAGGGCCACGAGGGCGTCGCCGGTGCCGAGGCGTCCGTGGCCGGACCACAGGACCTCGCCGGAGACCATGAGCTCGTCGAGCATGGCGGGGGTGTAGTCGGCGATGCGGGCAGGCAGGATATGGGTCTCGACCGCTTAGGCGGGCAGGACCACCCCGGCGAGTTGTTCGACCACCCGGGCCAGGCCGTCGACACCATGCAGTCCGCCGGTGGCTGAGATCGTGCCAGCGCCGCCTACCGGGCGCACGCCTTGCCATCGGGGGAGGAAGACACCCAGGGCCTGCTGAGGGACGGGTTCGACCTGGGCGCGCAAGGTGGCCAACGAGCGTCGGCGGACCATGCGCAGGACGTCCGCGTCGCACAGCTCGTCACCGACACCACCGAGCTCTTCGGGGCGCAGGGCACCGCGGACGAGCACACCCGCGCGTTCCAGCCGGGCTGCAGCTTCGTTGACGACGGCGACGCCGAGACCGAACCGGGTCGCCACCGCGGCGGGTGGGAACGGGCCGTGGGTGCGGGCGTGGCGTCGTAGCAGGTCGCCCAGGGGGTCGGGGACCGGTTCGGTGAAGACCTCGGGGATCCCGACGGGCAGGGCCACACCCAGGGCGTCGCGCAGACGTCCGGCGTCTTCGATGGCTGCCCACTGGTCGGTGTCGTCCGGCACCACCCCGGCCAGGCGGACGGCGATGACACGACGGGTTGTGACCAGGTCGTCCAGCCAGCCGACGACCTCGTCGCCGCAGGTAGGCACCCGGGCCTGGATCTGCGACAGCGGCAGCGGACCGTGGCGGCGCAAGACGTCAGCCAGTCCCTCGGCGGAGTCCACCGGGCGCCCGGCC